>JBAVDD010000156.1:0-9550 GCA_049587035.1 Acidobacteriaceae bacterium
GGGCTGATTCCCGATGCAACCTACAGTTCTTCGCGCTGCACGCTGGCGCCTGGAGAGCGGATTCTGCTGGTTACGGATGGAGTTACCGAAGCGGAGAATAGTAGTGGAGACCAGTTTGGCGACAACGGCTTTGATGCGGTCGCACCTCTGCAGGACCTGGATGTGATTATGGGGCATGTCGCGGCGTTCCAGGCCTCAAGTGAGGCCCAGGATGATTGGACGCTTGTTGACGTGCGGTACGAGGGCACCTGAGCTTACACCAGAGCCCAGGCTTTCTTCCTAAGCCTGAGCGTGGTGTTTCCGTTGGGCTCGCAGGCCGCGCCCGTGCAGCCACACGCGAGTCACCACTGCAGCGACGCTCAGCACACACGCGATCTCCAGAAAGACCTTCCCTCCGTCGAGCAGGTCAGGGTGTCCGTCCTTGAGATTCGGGTCGGTGAGGATGCTGTGGATGAACATCAGCACGATCATAGGAAATGCCGCGTAGTGGAGCCGCCGCCATATTGGCCTTCCGATTTGATGGCGCAGCAGCGAAGACCCGACTAACAGTACGACCAGGTAGAGAGCAAGAGCTCCTACCGTATTCAGCTTTGGCTGTAGCGGCGAGTGCACCGGCCACAGTAGATCGATCACTCGGAACAGCGGCTTGGACAGAAAGAGCAGCACCAACGGATGAGTTAGCGTCAGCGCTACCGCAAGGTACGCCGTCCACTGGTGCAGCGCAAAAACGTTCACCCGCCGATGTGGCCACATCCGGACGGGACTGTAGCGCAGTGAGATCAGCATCCCCAGCATCAGGTTCACCGTAACCGCCCCCGCCGCCCCGAGCCCAAGATACGAACACAGATCCAGTAACGTCATCCTGCCCCTTCCGCAATCTGGATGCGATTGTAACTTCAAGACTCGATTCGTTGTTGTTTCCGCGTTTTCGGTGCCTCTGCATGCCGTCGCGCAGCTCGCTGCGACCATTTGGGCGCCAGAATCGTCTACACAATCGAATCTCTGTTTTTCAATGCTGCAAGTGAGTCTCCGCGTATCCGCATATTTGTCCGGCGATAGTGGTTGAACGCGGGGTGTGTCCTGAAAGTTGCGACAGGAACCGAATATGGGCGACAAGTACGTGTCCATTTGCGATACTCCTGTATATTCCCCGCCTGACGGCGAAGTTTTTTGCGAGGTTACACCATGACGCGTATGACGCGGGCAGCGTATTGCGGGCTGGTTCTTTCCAGCGTGCTGGCATTGGCATTGACGGCGGCTGCACAGGTCAATCCGGACCTATATAGCGGCCTTAAGTGGCGTAACGTTGGACCGTTCCACGGCGGGCGCATCTCGTCGGTGACCGGCGTCATCGGCGAGCCCGGCACGTTCTACTTCGGCGCGCCCCAGGGCGGCATCTGGAAGACGACCAGCGGCGGCGTCACCTGGTTCCCTATCTTCGATCAGGAGCAGAGCGTGGACAGTGTCGGCGCGATCCAGGTCGCGCCGTCCAATCCGGATGTTATTTATGCCGGCGCTGGCGACCCCATTGGCGGGAGCCTTGGGAACGGGATGTGGAAGTCGGTGGATGCGGGCAAGACCTGGCAGCACATTGGCCTCGAAGACACGGTGAAGATCACGAACATCCTTGTGGATCCTACTGATCCGAACCTGGTGATCGTCTCCGCACTGGGCGATCAGACGCGTCACGGCGGCGGGGTTTACCGCTCGACCGACGGTGGCCAGAGCTGGACGAGCGTGCTGAAAGCTCCCGAGTACGACGGCACACGCGACCTGGAGTACGCCTTCGACGACCCGCATGTGATGCTGGCCGCGACGCAAGGAGCCGGGACTGGCCGCGGCGGCGCGGATAATCGCGACCCGAAGCAGAAGGTCAAGCCGGCGCAGGTCTTCAAATCCACTGACGAGGGAAAGACCTGGAGCGAGATCAAGATTCCTCCGTTCGAGGGGCGTGTGGCCGTGGCAGTCGCCATGCACACCAAGGGCAAGCGGATCTATATCGTCGGCAACAATATCGAACACGGGACGGGCCTTTTCCGCTCGGATGACGGCGGTGTCACGTGGCAGCATATGGGGGGGAAAGACATCCGCATCGGCAACGGACAGGGGTCTTATAGTAGCGGCGTCTTCGTGGACTCGCAAAACCCGGACGTCGTTTACACGATGAGCACGGCTATGTACCGGTCCACCGATGGTGGTGTTACCTTCGAAGCGTTCAAGGGCGCGCCCGGCGGCGAGGACTACCACAAGCTGTGGATCGATCCTACGAATGGCAAGCGCATGCTGGTTGGATCGGACCAGGGTGCAAGCGTTACTCTCGATGATGGCAAGACTTGGAGCCTGTGGTATAGCCAAGTGATCTCGCAGGTCTATCACGTCGCCACTGACAGCCAATATCCCTACAAGATCATGGCTGCGCAGCAGGACACGGGCGCGGTGATGATCAGCAGCCGCGGCAACTGGGGCCAGGTGAACTTCACCGACTGGAGTCCGGTGCCTTCCTCTGAGTTCGGAGTGATCACGCCTGATCCCAAGAACCCGAACATCATCTACGGAGTTGGCTACGGCCCGGGCGGCGGTGGCAGCGGGCTGATCAAGATTAATATGCTGACCGGGCAGTGGGAGAATGTCGCGCCCAACTTCGGTATTGATTCCACAAAGTACATTGCGAGCCGGGACTTCCAGAAGGCGTTCGACACGACCTTCGACCCGGGCGCTCTCTATGTTGCCTACCAGTGCTTACTGGTTACGCGTGACGGTGCGCATTCCTGGACGGCGGTCAGCCCCGATCTGACAACAGCCAAAGGTGCTCCGCAGGTGGCGTGCGGCACGCCGAAGCCGAAGGTGAAGGAGAAGCCAGCGCACGGAGCCCCGCCTCCGCCCGAACCAGCTATCAGCGACTTTTCCATCTCCACGGTGAAACGCGGCGTGATCTGGACCGTGAGCACCAATGGCCAGATTTACAACACGATGGATCATGGCAAGGTCTGGACCAACGTCAGCAACATCGCGGATGTGCCGGCGCACACCAACTTCAGCACGATCGATGCCGGCGATAACGTGAATACGGCGTACCTCGTCGGCCGCATCAGCGCCGAGCGCGGCAAAAAATTGCCCGTCGGCGTGGATGATGACGTGCCCTACATCTGGCGCACTACCGACGGCGGCAAGAGCTGGGTCAGCATCGTCAACGGCCTGCCGCGCGACGAGCGCACGGGGAGCTGGGTGAACAGCCTACGTGTGGACCCGGGACAGCCGGGACTGCTCTTCGCTGGCACCGAGACCACCGTCTACGTAAGCTTCGACAACGGGGATCACTGGCAGTCGCTGCGCCAGAACCTGCCGACAACTTCGATCCGCGATCTCGATGTCCACACCGATCATCACGAGAATGATCTGGTCATCGGCACGTATGGTCGCGGGTTCTGGGTTCTCGACGACATTACGCCGCTGCGCCAGATCGCCGCCAACGCACAGGTGATCGGCTCATCCTCTACCTACTTCTTTGCGCCCGAAGAGGCTATTCGCGCCCGCATCAATAGCAATTGGGATCAGCCCTTCTCTATCGAGGTGCCGCATGTTCCGAATGTCGCTTATGGTGCGCTCGTGGACTATTACCTTAGCCAACAGCCGACGGGGCCGATCCAGCTCCAGGTCTATGACGCTCACGGCAACCTGGTCCGCACAATGTCCAGCACGTTGCCGCCGCCTATCGAAGGGGAGGAGTATCCGCACTACTGGGTGGCGACTCCCGAGTCTCGTGCGCTCAGCACACATGTTGGGCTGAACCGCATCAACTGGAACCTGTATTACGACGACCCGCCCGCGCTGCGGCACGATCTTGAGAATCAGATGAACATGACTCCGGGTTCGACCACGCCAGGGCCGCATGGACCTCAGGTGATTCCGGGGGTCTACACGCTGAAGCTGACCGTCGATGGAAAGGTCTATACCCGCGACGTCACTGTCATGAACGATCCGCGCGCCGGCCAGAGCCCTGTGTTGATGGCCGACTTGCGGATGCAGAACAAACTCACTCTGCTGTCGGTTGAAGGCATGAAGCAGAGCTTCGCGGGCCATGAGGAAGTCGATGCCGTGAAGGACCAGCTTCAGGCGCTGATGCAGGGTAGCTTGCCCGCCGATGTCGCCGCGCAGGCCAAGACGCTGGATGCCAGCCTGACCAAGGTTGGCGGCGTGGTGCCGGTCCCCGGCAGTTTCTTCCGCCGCACCCCGCCTGACCCTGACGCGATGAAGACCTTCGTCGAATTGAATGACGAATACAACACGATGGTCAGCATGATCCAGGTCGGTCTCGATATGGCGCCAACACCTACGCAGATCGCTACCTGGAAGAGCGACTGCACCAAGTACAACCGCACACGGACCGCCTGGGACGGCTTGCAGCAACAGATTGCAGACTTCAATTCCCTGCTGGCCAAGAACAATTTGCAGGAGATTAAAGTTGCACCCACTAAGCTGACTGAGACATCATGCAGCTTTGTGGCCGAACCGGGCAGGAAGTCAACCAAGTAAGTTCCATTCGGTATCGCGTATCTGGGGTTGATGACCCACATGGATCTAGCTGGTCCATGTGGGTCGTACGCGTTCCTGATCCGTGCGCCTGGATGAGGACCTCGACTGATGAGAACAGGGTGAAGCGCGCCTGCGTAGAGGGTTCGCCTGATGCTGTAGAGGCAGTGCCGACTGAGCTACAGGTCTCTCCATTACGCAGGACGATGGAACAGCCTGCTCCGGTCGAGATGACAACTCTACATCTGTAGGGGAACTGATCCAGGCGACTCGCGAGAGAAAGATCGAGTCGTCCCCGGGAGCCAGACAAAACCCTTCATGAAGGTTATGAATGCGGACATCGCATTTGTCGCCAACGATCAGGGTTGCACAATCGTCCTCGTAACAGCACTAAGGCGCTTCCTCCGTGCGCGCCGCGCGCGGAGGAAGCGCCTCAGAATGCTTGATCCCTACTTCTCGGCTCCCCCTTTAGGTGACGCGATGGTGATCGCGGGGATGTTCTCGTCGCGCACCATGCGGTTGAAAGCGGTGACGTCCTTGGCGTCGATATCATGAAGTTTGTCGAGTTGGACCTGCAGTTGTGCAGACAGCTCTTTGAAGACTTCATAGCTTTGGGCGGTGGGCGCCGAGGCACTGTCATCTACAGTGCCTAGCAGCGCGCCAAGTTTGTTGTTGATGCGGATGGGAAAGTTCAAGGCGTCTTCGCCAGCGCGCAGCTTGGTCTGGTAGATGGCGTCTTCGACTGTGCCGAGTTCGCCATCGATGCGCTTGGCCTCGGTTGCCAGCTTCGGGCCAGCCTTGGAGGCGTAGCTGTCAAGCTGCTGCCGGGCGTTACGGATATCGAGGACGGCTTGGTTTGCCTGAGAGAATCGATCGCGGATTTGCAGAGCGAGGTCAAGCTGCTTGCGATAGTCCTCAGGTGTCGAAGAGACGCGCGGGTCGGGCTTGACGGTTACAGTTTGGCTCTCGGTGTGACCGTCGGCGGAGACCTCGATCGTGTACGTGCCCGGTACGGCCTGCGGGCCGCTGGTGCTGGCGGCCCAGAGAATCATGCCAGGTACCTTCGTCGCGTCTGCGTAGCGCAGATTCCAGACGAAGCGGTTGAGACCGGGCTTGGTGGTGGGCTTAGACGCGGCGTGGCGGAAGTCCTCTTCAAGCGCGTCGGGCTCTTTCGGCTCAGGCTTGGAGGTGAATTCGTTGACCAGCTTTCCGGTAGAGTCCTTGACCTGGATGGTGACGTCGGTGGTTGGCTTGGACTTTAATTTGTAGTAGACGATGACGCCGGATGGCGGGTTCTTCCCCGCGTCGGACGCTCCACCACCGTAGCCGCCGCCACCGCCGAAATAGCGATATGTATTTTTCAACGGCAGTAGCGTGAGCGGAGCATCGCGAAGCTTGCCGGGCTGGAGCGCGCGGATAGCGGGCATGCTGTCGAGCACATAGAAGCCGCGCCCCTGGGTTGCGACGACCAGGTCGTCTTCGCGCTTCTGGAATGCGACGTCGGTGATGGGTACGTTGGGCAAGTTGAGTTGGAACGGCAACCACTTCCCGCCATCGTCGTAGGAGATATAGAGGTGGGCTTCAGTCCCGGCGATGAGCAAACCCTTCTGCGTGGGGTCGGGCCTGATGGTGCGGGTGAAGTCGTCGGCGGGAATTCCGTTGACGATCTTCTGCCAGGTTTTGCCGTAGTCGGTCGTCTTGTAGAGATAGGGCCGGAAGTCGCCTGAGAGATACATCGTGGCGGCGACGTAGGCGGTGCCAGGGTCAAAGGGCGATGCAGCGATGCAGTTGACGCGGATGAAGTCCGGGAAGTCCTTCGGTGTAACGTTCTGCCAGTTCTTGCCGCCGTCGCGAGTGATATGGATGAGACCGTCGTCGGACCCAACCCAGATGAGGCCTTTGGCGATGGTCGACTCATCGATTGTGAAGATCGTGTCGTAGTACTCGACCGCGGTATTGTCTTTGGTGAGTGGGCCGCCGACGGGTCCTTGCTTGGATTTGTCGTCGCGCGTCAGGTCGGGACTCATGACCGTCCAGCTCTGGCCGCCGTCACGAGTGCCGAGGAGCACATTGGCCCCGGCATAGAGCAGCTTGGGATCGTTCGGCGAGAATAATAGCGGGAAGCTCCATTGGAAGCGATACTTCATCGCCTCGACGCCAGAACCCATGGGATTATCGGGCCAAACCGTTACATCGGTGAGGCCACCCGTACGGTTGTCGTAGCGAGTGAGCAGGCCGTCGTACGAGCCGGCATACACGATGTTCGAATTGGTTGGATCGGGCGCGATCCAACCGCTTTCACCGCCGCCGACGTCATGCCAGTCGGACTCATTGATGGAGCCGCCATTGCCTCGACTGTCAATCTCAACGGTGCTGCTGTCCTGCTGAGCGCCGTAGATGTGGTAGGGAAAGTCTTGATCAAGCGCGACACGATAAAACTGGCCGGTGGGCTGGTTCATCAGCGTGCTGAAGCTCTTGCCGCCGTCGAATGTGATGTTTGCCCCGCCATCGTTGGACTCGATCATGCGGTTGGGGTCATTGTTGGCGATCCAGAGGTCGTGGTTGTCGCCGTGGCCGGTACGGATGGATTTGAAGGTGTGGCCGCCATCGATGGAGCGGTAGAAGCTGGTGTTGAGGGCGTACATGGTGTCGGGATTCCTGGGGTCTGCAAAGATGCGGGAGTAGTACCAGGCGCGCTGCTTGATCTCGCGCTGGCTGTTGACCTTCTTCCAGGTTGCGCCGGCGTCATCCGAGTGGAATATGCCACCATCTTTAGCTTCGACGATGGCCCAGACGCTGCCCGAGCGCGCGGGAGAGGCGGCAATGCCGATGCGGCCGAGAATTCCTTTGGGCATGCCGGGATTGTCGCTGATGTCCTTCCATGTGTCTCCGCCGTCGGTCGACTTCCAGAGGCCGCTGTCAGGACCGCCGCTGTCGAAGGTCCAGGGTTTGCGCAGGAATTGATAGATGGCGGCGTAGATCACCTGGGTATTCAGGGGGTCGATTTCGACATCGATTGCGCCCGCACGATCGCTCTTGAAGAGGACCTTTTGCCACGTCTTGCCGCCGTCACGGGTGCGGAAGACTCCGCGTTCCGCATTCGGGCCGGTCCAGTCGCCCATTGCAGCAACGTAAACGATGTCAGGGTTGTTGGGGTCGATCTTGAGGGCGCCAATCTGCTGGGTGTCGTCGAGACCCATGTGCTTCCAGGTGTGACCGGCGTCGGTCGACTTGTACACACCGTCGCCATGAGATGCGTTGCCACGCAGATCACCTTCGCCCATGCCGGCGTAGACGATGTTTGGATCAGAATCGGAAACGGCGATGGCCCCCACGGAGCCGAGCTTGATCTGGCCGTCGGCTACAGGGAGCCAATGTGCGCCGCCGTCGGTAGTCTTCCAGATTCCGCCTCCGGTAGCGCCCATATAGAAGGTCAAGGGCTGCGACTGAACCCCCGCGACGGCTCCTACGCGTCCGCCACGGAACGGGCCGATCTGGCGAAAGGTTATGCCTGCGAATGGGGACTCGACCTTGGCTTCCTGGCCGAGCATTGTCATTCCAGCGCTGAGAATTATCGTAAGGGCGAGGCATTGCATACCGATGCGGCGTACGGACGACAGCATGACAGTCTCCTTGGCACGTGATGAAATCAAAAACCAGGTTTCGTGGACATGAAGCAGCATAACGGAAAGATGGCTTTTGTGCGTTCCGAATAGAAAATGCATCCGAAGACGCGCTGATTTCATAAACCACTCCGTTGATTTAGTGCGAGGAGGAAGAGGGCTCCCCGCGAGGTGGCCCTCGGCGGACCTCAAGAACTTTGCGCGAACTTCGCGCCATGCGAGCGAAGTCCTCTGTTTCTAAATGCTTAGAACAATTTGATCCTTTCATGCCCGACGGGACACGATCATCCGATCGACTTCGTTCGGGCATACTTTGGGCATACATTTTGAGCGTGACGAGCGCGACCAAGAAATCGGGCAGCCTCGGCGATCCATGAGGCAGGAAGGCAAACTGCTCTCTACCGTCTGGTGGGGCGATAACCCACTTGAATCATCGGCCACCGACAAACGAAGAGAGCTATCCAGGACCGCACAAAGCGTTTCCATCGCTGGGAATTCTAATTGTCCCGATGAAGCTCTGGTACCATCGGGGTATTCGCTCTCTGTAAAGATGCCAGGTCCTAAGCGTTTTGCCTTCAATGTAGTGATGAATTGGGTTGCCATGGCAGTGGGCATGGCGATCCCCTTCTTCTTAACTCCTGTAGTGGTGCACCATCTTGGGCCTACGGGATATGGCATATGGATCCTTGCCGCTTCGACCGTGTCCTACCTTACCCTGCTGGACCTGGGGCTCCGTAGCGCGATTATTCGGTTTGTCTCGAAAGCCGACGCTGAGGGCAATGCCGAGGAAGCTGGAAAGGCGATTCAGGCTACCCTGTGGTTTCGGGTACTCGTGGCTGCGGGCATCGTCGTACTAAGTGTCATTTTGGCAGCACTATTTCCGCACCTCTTCAAGTTGCCTGCGCAACTGCAGCGCGCGGCACAGATTACCGTTCTGATGTGTTCCCTGGGAGTAGCTACATCCATGATCTCGGGCGTCTACGGCGCCGTGTTGAACGCCATTCAACGATTTGATGTGCTGAGCGGGATTGGAATCATTCAGGTGGTCGCGCGTGCCGGCGGAGTAGTTCTCATCCTTCTCACCGGTCACGGTCTCACCACGCTGGCGTATTGGGAGTTGGCCGTTGCCGTGATTTCGGGTGCGGCCTTTTGCGGAGCCGCTCTCAAGCTGTACCCTCCTTGCCGCGTCCGCGTACGGAAACCGGATATGGCGATCTTGAAGATGATCTGGTCGTACAGCTTTGCGATGTTCATTATCATCATTGCCTCCCAGGTCATTTTCAGTACGGACAACATTGTCGTGGGTGCATTTCTTTCCGTCGGGCTGGTTGCTTTTTATTCGATAGGCGGAAGCCTCACGGTGTATTCGATGCAGGTTGTCTCAAGTCTTTCCACTA
>JBAVDD010000157.1:0-9549 GCA_049587035.1 Acidobacteriaceae bacterium
CCAATACCCCCTTCTCCTCACACCGAGCCTCGACAACCTCCGGCACCAACCCCTCCGGCAACGACACCCAAAGGTGCCACGAATTAGGCCCCGCACTAACCTCCAACCCCTCCATCAACTCCCGCGCCGCCGCCTGTCGTCGAGCACCCTCCACCCTCTTAGCCGCCATCACCCGATCCAACGTCCCATCCGCCAGCATCGCGCAAGCCGCCCCGGCCATCACCCGCGACACCCCTGAACCACTCTGCTTCACAGCATTCGCCACCGCCGCCGCATACTCCAACGGAACCAACATCAACCCGGTCCTTACCACCGGTGCAAAGCTCTTGCTCAACCCCCGCACATAAAACGTCCGCTCCGGCGCAAGCTGCGAGTAATTCATCAACCCAATCTCCGGATGCAAATACCCATAAGCATCATCCTCAATCACCACCAACCCAAACTCCCGAGCCACCTCCACCACCGCCGCGCGCCGCTCCATCGACTGCACACACCCCACCGGATTATGCAGCGTAGGCATCATAAACACCGCCGCGATTGGCCTTCCCTCGGCCTTCGCCTTTACACAAATCTCCCGCAAAACATCCGCGCGCAAACCCTCAGCATCCATCGCGCAAGCAACCAGCTCGACACCCAACATCCGAGCCTGCTCCACAAACCCCGTATAAGTAATCCCCTCCACCACCACGCGCTTCCCCGTCAACTCCGCCGCCATCAGCGCCACCAGACACCCATGGTGTCCACTGCAAGTAAGCGCCACGCGCTCCGGCACCGCACCCAACCAAGCCGCCGCTATCTCCTTCAGCCGATCCTCACCACCTCCACGAAACGAAGGCCGCAGCGCACCCATTCCCTCCCCCGCCTGCGCCTCCAAAGACGCCCGCACATGCTCCGCCCAGACCGCATCCTGTCCCACCAGCATCGGAAAATTAAACTGAAGATCGATCATCCCCACAGTCTATCCCGCACAGAATTGTCATCTCGACCGGAGCATCACGCTCTTGTCCTTGTGATGCGGAGTGGAGAGACCTGCAGTTTGCCCCACGCGCTAAAATCCAAAGTGTGAACATTCTCTTCGTCGGCGACGTCTTCGGTTCGCCCGGCCGCCACATCGTACGCGAGCACCTCCCCCACGTCCTCGAAACCCACGCCGTAGACCTTCTTGTCATCAACGGCGAAAACTCCGCCGGCGGCTTCGGCATCACGCCCTCCATCGCGGAAGAGCTCTTCAACCTCGGCGCCCACGTCATCACCACCGGCAACCACATCTGGGACAAGAAAGAGATCGTCGAGTACATGACCGTTCCCGCCGACTCTCACACCCGCGGACGCCGCGTCCTCCGCCCCGCCAACTTCGCCCACGGTACCCCCGGCTTCGGCCTCTACGAAGGCGAGCTAGGCAACGGCACCAAGTACGCGGTCATCAACCTGCAGGGCCGCGTCTTCATGGCCTCCTCCGACGACCCCTTCCGCAAAGCCGACGAGCTCCTCACCCTCATCGAGCGCAACACCAACGCAAAAGTCATCCTCCTCGACTTCCACGCCGAAGCAACCAGCGAAAAAGCCGCCCTCGGCTGGTACCTCGACGGCCGCGTCACCGCCGTGCTGGGAACGCATACCCATGTTCCAACTTCAGACGAGCGCATCCTCCACCACGGCACCGCTTATCAAACCGACGTCGGCATGTCCGGCCCCTTCGATTCCATCATCGGTGTAGAAACCGAGCTGGTCCTCAAGCGCTTCCTAACCGGCATGCCCGGCAAATTCGAAGCCGCCAAGAACAACCCCAAGATGTGCGCCACGCTAATCCAATGCGACGGCGCCACCGGCCGCGCCCACCACATCCAGCGCATCATGCTAGGCGAATAGCGCACGCCGTACATCCCGACGCCGGGGCCACACACTCTCACCAACCAAGGCATCCTGCCCGTGAGGAATCCCATGGCCCGTCCCTACTGGAGCGGCACAATCCAGATCTCGCTGGTCTCCTTCGCCGTCAAGCTCTTCGTCGCCACCAACCCCGCCAGCGACATCCACTTCCACCTCATCGACCGCCGCACTGGCGAACGCGTCCGCCATCAGAACGTAAAATCGAGTGCCATCGAGCAGGACCCCGAAGCCGCCGCCGACCCCGTCGAAAAATCCGACATCGTCAAAGGCTACGAGTACGCCCACAACCAATACGTCACCATCGAGCCCGAAGAGCTAGCCCACCTCCGCGTCCCCTCCAAGCGCACCATGCAGGTCACCCAGTTCGTCGACCCCTCTACCATCGATCCCGCCTTCTTCGAGCGCCCGTACTTCATCATCCCCGAAAACGCCGCGCAAACCGAAGCCTTCCTCACCATCCGCCAGGCCCTCATCGATACCAACAAAGTAGCCCTCTCGCGCATCGCCTTCGCCGGCCGCGAGCACGTAGTCGCCATCGCCCCCACCACCTACTCCAAAACCAAATCCATCCCCAAAAAATCGAAGCCCTCAAAGTCCAAACCCGCCGCCCATCCCGGCCTAATGGCCTACACCCTCCGCTTCGCCGCCGAACTCCGCGACCCCGCCGCCTACTTCGACTCCATCGAGCAACTCCCCATCAACGCCGACTCGCTCTCCCTAGCCAAAGAGCTCATCCACCGCAAATCCTCCCCCTTCGACCCCGCCCTCTTCACCGACGGCTATGAGACCGCCGTCAAGCAACTCGTCGACGCCAAGCTCAAACACGCCCCCATCCCTCGCGAAGCACCTACCCCTCGCCGACGTACCAACGTCATACACCTTATGGACGCCCTGCGTAAGTCCGTCAGTGATACAACAAATAAACCAACCACAGTAACAAGCTCCGCCAAGCCAACTTCGCGGAAGGGCCCCTCGCTCATCAAGCCCGCCGCCTCGTTGCGTCCGCGCCGCGATGCCAAGCCACAGACCAAGACCCAAACCAAGACCCAAACCAGGACCCAACGGACATCTCCCAGGCAAAAGACCGCATAGGATCCCATCATGGCGACCCGAAAATCCGACACCCCCGCCACCCAGCGCAAGCCAGCCAGTGCCGCCTCACATGCTATCGACGCGCAACTCGAGCGCTACCGCTCCATGCGCAACTTCACCGTCACCAGCGAACCCTCCGGCTCCGGAGTTCCTTCCATCTCCTTCGGTCTGCGCAAGCCCACCACCGCCCGTGGCCTTCCCTTCGTCATCCAAAAGCACGAAGCCTCGCATCTGCACTACGACTTCCGTCTCGCCTGGGCCAGCGTTCTCAAGAGCTGGGCCATCGCCAAGGGCCCCAGCTATAACCCCCAGGAGCGCCGCCTCGCCATCCAGGTCGAAGATCATCCCATCGAGTACGGCGGCTTCGAAGGCATCATTCCCCAGGGTCAATACGGCGGCGGCACCGTCATGATCTGGGACCAGGGAAGCTGGTGGCCCCAGCTCGGCAGCGAGAACGTTGACGCCTGCCTCCGCGCCGGTCACCTCAAGTTCGAGATGAACGGCTCCAAGATGAAGGGCAAGTGGGCTCTCATCCGCATGAAAAAAAACCACCCCGACACTGCCTCCGAAGAAAAACCCCAGTGGCTCCTCATCAAGGAGCACGATAAGTACGAGCGCATCACAGGTGATCGCGCCATCACCGACGAGCGCCCCAACTCCTCCGTCACCGGCCGCTCCATCGCCCAGATCGCCGACGCCTCCGACCACGTCTGGAACTCCAACCACGACAACCCCAGCCCCTCCAGCAACAAGCCCGCCACCAAAAAGCCTGCCGCAACCCACGCATCGATACCCACACCCAAACCCTCCATCTCGCTCGACGAACTCCCTCACGAGCGCCAGCCCGACTTCATCTCCCCGCAACTCGCCCTCGAAGCAACCTCCACCCCCAACACCGACGACTGGATCCACGAGCTCAAGCTCGACGGATACCGCATCCAGGCCCGCAAGTCCAGCGCCCGCGGCGACTCTTCAGCCCGCGTCCAGCTCCTCACTCGCAAAGGCATCGATTGGACCCATCGCATGCCCGCCATCGCCGAAGCCGTCGCCCAACTCCCCGCCCACGACTGCACCCTCGACGGCGAAGCCGTCGTCCTCGCCGCCGACGGCAACTCCAGCTTCGCCCTCCTTCAAGCCTCCTTCCAGGACCACGGCTCCAACCCCCTCACCTACTTCGTCTTCGACCTCCTCCACCTCGACGGCCACAACACTCGCGACCTCGCCCTCCACGAACGCAAGCAGCTCCTCGCCCATCTGCTCTCAGCCGCAAACGAAGACGCCGACGAAATCCTCCGCTTCTCCGAAGACATCCCCGGCAACGGCGAAACCGTCTTCCGCCACGCCTGCGTCCTGCACGCCGAAGGCATCGTCTCCAAGCGCGCCGACGCTCCCTACCGCAGCACCCGCTCCTCCGACTGGCTCAAGTCCAAGTGCCTCCACGAGCAGGAGCTCGTCATCGCCGGCTTCACCCTCTCCAGCGAAGGCCCCGACCGCATCGGCGCGCTCCTCCTCGGCTATTACCTCCCCGTCAAACGCGGCCCCCGCAAACCCCGTAACCTCATCTACGCCGGCCGCACTGGCACCGGCTTCAACCAGCAGCTCCGCCGCGACCTCCTCACCCAACTCGTCAAGCTACGCGTACCCGAATCCCCCTTTGCACCGATCCCCCGCGACGCCACCCGCGACGTCTTCTGGGTCCGCCCCGCGCTAGTAGCCCAGGTCCGCTTCGCCACCTGGACCTCTGACAACTTGGTCCGCCAGGCCGCCTTCCTGGGCCTCCGCGAAGACAAATCCCCCACCGAAGTCACGCGCGAATCTCCCGCCGCAGCCCCCAAACCCAAGCGTGCCGCCTCCTCAACCCGCGCCCCACGCAAACAAGCCAGCCACCGCGCCGAAACCCTCCAGAACTTCACCCTCCCCGCGCGCAAATCCACCAAGCCCAAATCCGCGCCCGCCCTGCGTCTTACCCATCCCGACAAGATCCTCGACCCCGCCTCCGGTCTAACCAAGCAGCAGCTAGCCGACTACTACACCCTGGTCGCCGACCGCATGCTCCCCTACATCGCCAACCGCCCCCTCTCGCTCGTCCGCTGCCCCGCAGGCTCCACCAAGCCCTGCTTCTTCCAGAAGCACGTAACCCCCTCGCTCCCGCCCGGCATCAAGACCATCGAAATCCAGGACAAGACCTCCTCCAAACCCGAGCCCTACATCACCCTCAACACCCGCGAAGCCCTAATCTCCCTGGCCCAGCTCTCTGTCCTCGAGATCCACCCCTGGGGCTCTACCAACGACAACCTCGAGCACCCCGACCGCCTCATCTTCGACCTCGACCCCGACCCCGACCTCCCCTGGCTAACCCTGGCCGCCGCCGCCGCCGAACTCCGCCAGCGCCTCAAAAACACCGGCCTCGAAAGCTTCCTCAAGCTAACCGGAGGCAAAGGCCTCCACATAGTCGCTCCCATCAAACCCACCATCACCTGGACTGAGCTAAAGAACGCCGCACACATCTTCGCCCTCTCGCTGGAGCGCGACAACCCCAGCCTCTACCTAACCAAGATGACCAAGTCCTCCCGCACCGGCAAAATCTTCATCGACTACCTCCGCAACCAGCGCGGAGCAACCGCCGTAGCCCCCTACTCCCCCCGAGCCCGTACCGGCTCCCCCATCTCTCTACCCCTCCCCTGGTCAGCCCTGAACCGCGATACCCACCCCACCGCCTCCGTCCACGAAATAGTAGAAGGCACCACTCGCCTCCGCCCCGACCCCTGGAAAGCCCTCCTAACCACCAACCAACAACTTCACCCCAAAAACTTTGCCGTCCTCTGAGCATTGGCTGTTGCTTCTGAGATAGGTCCGGGCTTTAGCCCGGACAATTTGCGATCCGAGGAATTGGGCTTCAGCCCTTGGGACTCGCCTTCCTTCGCTGCGAGCGGATAGCGTAGTCATTGTGTCTCAGCAGGATCAAAACCAAGTGAGCGGATTCCACCATCTCCTCACGAGTGAATCGGGCGGTCGATTGACTTCCATTCTTTCGACAAACCACCATCCGTCGAAGTGGGCAGCATAATCCCTTCCGCTAATGTCAACTATCGAGACATCGCAGGTATAAATGCTCTGAGGCTCGCCTGGAATCGGGCTTGGCCGGCCACTCCGCAGATCGTAAGTCAACTTGAGCGTGGCCGACCGGATGAGCTTCCGGTCCGAGCCCGCGCTTTCGACCAGTCGGAGGAACATCTTCGAGTACCATTCCGGCAAAGCCGAGATAGGTTTCTTCAGCAGTATGCCCGGATCCCCCCGACCGTCGAGAAGGTCAATTGTCAAAGTATCGATTCCACTAGCTCGTGCAAACCGTAAGATGTGTCCCATCGAATAGTCGTCGCCAGCGTAATTCATCAAGCTGGTAAATGAGCTACCAACGTTGTGCGCAACTCCCTTGAGGACCTTAACTTTAGGCATAGGCGGGTTCGATATCTGAAGAGTAGCTTACATTCTAGCGACTTTGCGGGAGGTGATCGCGAGCATCTCGACCTTGCCCGCCTTCTGAAAAACCGAAAGCCTTCCCCCAATTTGTTAGCATGAACCTTTCCTCCTCGGAAGGAGCGCCCCATGTCCGCCACCGCGACATCCCCCACCGCAACCACCCCCGCCATTACCGAACTCCATCACTGGATCAACGGCCAACCCACCCCCGGCGCCTCCTCCCGATTCTCAGACGTCTACCACCCCGCCACCGGCCGCATTCAATCTCGCGTCCCCCTCGCCACCGTCGCCGAAGTCGACGCCGCCGTCTCCGCCGCCGCGGCAGCCTTCCCCGACTGGTCCGCCCAGCCGCCCCTCCGCCGCGCCCGCGTCCTCTTCCGTTTCCGCGAAATCTTCGAGCGCCGCCTCGACGAAGTCGCCGCCCTCCTCAACCGCGAGCACGGCAAAGTCTTCTCCGACGCCCGCGGCGAAGCCACCCGCGGCCTCGAAGTCATCGAGTTCGCCACCGGCATCCCGCACCTCCTCAAAGGCGAGCTCACCGAGCAGGTCGGCTCCGGCGTCGACAGCTACTCCATGCGCCAACCCCTCGGCGTCGTCGCCGGCATCACGCCTTTCAACTTCCCCGCCATGGTCCCCATGTGGATGTTCCCCATCGCGCTCGCCTGCGGCAACACCTTCGTCCTAAAACCTTCGGAGCGCGACCCCGGCGCCTCCATCCTGCTAGCTGAAATGCTCAAGGAAGCCGGCCTACCCGACGGCGTCTTCAACGTAATCCACGGCGACAAGACCGCCGTTGACGCCATCCTGGCCCACCCCACCATCCAGGCCGTCAGCTTCGTAGGCTCCACCCCCATCGCCGAGTACGTCTACGCCGAAGGCACCCGCCACGGCAAACGCGTCCAGGCCCTGGGCGGCGCAAAAAATCACATGATCGTAATGCCCGACGCCGATCTCGACCAAGCCGCCGACGCCCTCGTAGGTGCAGCCTACGGCTCAGCCGGCGAGCGCTGCATGGCCATCAGCATAGCCGTAACCGTAGGCAACGCCACTGCCAACGCCCTCACCGCCAAACTGGAATCCCGCATCGCCGACCTACGCATAGGCGACGGCGCACAAGACGCTCCGACCGGCGAGTCCGACCTGGGCCCCCTCATCACCAAAACCCATCTCGACAAAGTAACCAGCTACATCGCCCTCGGCAAAGAAGAAGGCGCCGACCTGATAGTCGATGGCCGCGAAGCATCACTCCCCCGCGGCGACGGTTTCTTCCTCGGCGCCACCCTCTTCGACCACGTCAAGCCCACCATGCGTATCTACAAGGAAGAGATCTTCGGACCCGTCCTCGGCATCGTCCGCGCCAACAACTTCGAGACCGCCCTCCAGCTCATCAACGACCACGAGTTCGGCAACGGCACCAGCATCTTCACCCGCGATGGCGACACCGCCCGTGACTTCGCTCGCCGCGTGCAAGCCGGCATGGTCGGCATCAACATCCCCATCCCCGTCCCCATGGCCTTCCACTCGTTCGGCGGCTGGAAGCGTTCCCTCTTCGGCGACCACGCCGTCTACGGCCCCGAAGGCGTCCGCTTCTACACCCGCCTGAAAACCATCACCGCCCGCTGGCCCACCGGCATCCGCAGCGGCGTAGACACCACCATGCCCACACTAGGCTAGAGATTCGCAACCCCGCACTTTCGTTTACCATGGCGCATGGCCACGCGACGACCGCCACCCTCCCAGGCCTCTCCCCACTTCGGACTCCCCGTAGTCTGCGTCGTCACCGCGGACAAGGACTTCGTTGACGACCTATTCCCCGAACTCATTCCCTGGTTCCAGCTCGTCCTCCGCCCCACCTACGACGACCTGGCCCGCTGGACCCGCGAAGCCCACGTCAAGGCGGTCATCCTCGACATCGACACCGGCGGCGAGCCCCCCCACGGCGGCCTTCCCGTCCTCAACGAACTCCGCCGCCTCAACCCCGACTTCGTCCTCCTCTCCCTCAGTCGCTCCCGCACCCGTTCCGTAGAAAAGCAGGCTCTCGAAGCCGGCGCCGACGCCCACTTCCGATCCCCAGTCGACATCTCCGAACTCCGTCTCTCCCTCGCCTATCTCCTCCGCACCCGCGCCGAAGAAACCACTCGCCAGCACATGCGCCGGCAGGCCTTCGAGAACAGCCGCTTCCAGGACTTCATCGGCGTCAGCGAACCCATGCGCACCGTCTACGACGCCATCCAGCAGGTCGCCGGCAGCAGCATCAACGTCCTCATCCGCGGCGAAAGCGGCACCGGCAAAGAGCTCGTCGCCCGCGCCCTCGTCGCCCTCAGTCCCCGCGCCAACAAGCCCTACATCCGTCTCAACTGCGCCGCCCTCCCCCAGGACCTCATCGAGTCCGAACTCTTCGGCAGCGAACGCGGAGCCTTCACAGGCGCCACCGAAGCCCGCCCCGGCCAGATCGAGCTCGCCGACACCGGCACCCTCTTCCTCGACGAGATCGCCACCCTAACCCTCCCTCTTCAAACCAAGCTCCTCCGCGTCCTCGAAGACCACATGGTCCAGCGCCTCGGCGGCCGCACCCTCCGCAAAATCGACTTCCGCCTCATCTGCGCAACCAACGAAAACCTCGAAGAGATGTCCCGCACCGGCCGCTTCCGCGAAGACCTCTACTACCGCATCCACGTCGTCCCCATCCAGCTCCCTCCCCTCCGCGACCGCACCGGAGACATCCCACTCCTCGCCGAGCACTTCCTCAACACCCACTGCCTCGCCAACGGTATCCCCATCAAGCGCATCGACGACACCGCCCTCTCCGCCTTCGAGCAACACCCCTGGCCCGGCAACGTCCGCGAGCTCGAAAACCTCATCCAGCGCCTCGTCATCACCGTCCGCGGCGACGAAATCCTTGCCACCCACCTCCCCGCGCACATCCTCGCCACCACCCTCGCTGCCAGCGAAGCCGCCCTCCTGCCCGAGTCCGGCGCCGACTTCGACGCTGAGATCCAGCAGATGGAGATCGCGCTACTCTCCGCCGCTCTCCGCCGCACCCAGGGCAACAAAGCCGCCGCCGCCCGCCTCCTCCAACTCGACGGC
>JBAVDD010000158.1:0-3026 GCA_049587035.1 Acidobacteriaceae bacterium
CAATAACTATCGCCTCGCGCTGGCGACTCACAAGGAGCTGCTCGACACCTATCAGCAGACCATCGCAGGAGCACTCCGCGATGTGTCCAACGCTCTGATCGCCTACAACAAAGCACGAGAGTATCGTGAGCAACAAGGGAAGCTGACAGCGGCATCCGCAGATGCAGTGCGTCTGGCGCGCATCCGGTACAACAGCGGGTCTACCAGTTACCTGGAAGTACTGACCACCGATGCAAACTTGTACACGTCGCAGTTGACGCTGCAAACGGCCGAGCAGCAAGAGGCGCTCTCGTTAGTGCAGTTGTACAACGCGTTAGGCGGCGGCTGGTAGTTACGAGAACTTCTAGGATTCGTGCAGCCGCTTATGCCACTCAGCGATAGCTGTCCCCGCTGAGGCTGGGAAGGTTAGGTGACCGACCTTGCGGCCTCGCCGCGCCTTCTTGCCGTAGTCGTGACGAGAAAGGTCTCGGAACGCATCTGTTTCAGCCTCGGATGGCATCGTTCCAATGCAATTGAGCATCACCGTAGGCTGGCTTTGAGTGCTGCCCAATTCCATCCCTGCGATGGCACGCAAGTGATTCTCAAACTGCGACGTGGCAGAACCCTCGATCGTCCAATGCCCAGAGTTGTGCACGCGCGGCGCCATCTCATTCGCCAGCAGGCCTCCGTTCGCAACAAAAAACTCGACCGTTAGTACGCCAACATATTGAAGCTTTTCCAATAAGCTGGTGAGGTATTTCTCGGCAAGCTGCTGCAAGTCTTCATGGATGAACGGCGCGATAGATGTTCGAAGAATTCCTTCGCGGTGATGATTTTCTATGAGCGGATAAAACACGATCTCGCCCAAACGACTCCGAACCGCTATCAAAGAAACCTCCGCGTCGAAGTTCACCATTCCTTCGAGAATGCAGGGCACCTCACCTATTTCGCGCCAAGCCGAGGTTCCCTCGTCGCGATTGCGCAGACGCACCTGCCCCTTCCCGTCGTAACCCATTCGACGTGTCTTCAGAATCGCCGGCAGACCGATAGTCTCCATGGCTCGCTGAAGATCCTCGATGCTATCGACAAGCGCAAAAGGGGCTGTGCCAATCCCACACTCGTGAAAGAACCGCTTCTCCAAAAGCCGATCCTGAGCTATCCCAATTGCTCGTGCATTCGGATATAGATTGAGTCCTTGCAGCACGTCCACGTGAATGTTCTCACTCTCAACTGTAAGGAAGTCGACCTCTCTGGCAAACTTTGCAACTGCAACTGCATCGTCGAGGTCAACGGTCTGCACCTCTGCGATTCGACCTGCACAATCGCCCGGCTGCCCCGCGCACACGAGATCAACGTCGAGCGCGGCACCCGCCTCGGCAAGCATCAGCGCCAACTGCCCTGCGCCGAGAATCCCTATTCTTAGTCTCTTCCCGTTAGTCATTTGCGTGGATCGGACCCTTTCAAAACGGCCTTGGTTTGGGCTACACGAAACTGTTCGACCTTCTTTGCGAGTGCATGATTTTCGAGAGCCAGGACTGAAGCAGCAAACAGCCCTGCGTTCCTGGCTCCTGCTTCACCAATCGCAAACGTAGCCACTGGAATTCCCGCCGGCATCTGCGCAATAGAGAGCAGCGAGTCCAGCCCATTGAGTGCTCGACTCTTCACCGGAACTCCCAACACCGGCAGTGTAGTCTTGGCAGCGACCATCCCGGGCAGATGTGCTGCGCCGCCAGCGCCAGCAATGATCAAGAGCAGCCCACGTTCCTTCGCAGTGGCCGCGTACGTCATCATCTTGTCGGGGGTGCGATGCGCGGATACGACCTCGACTTCATAGCCTATGCCAAACTCATCCAATGCCTTCGCAGCGGCCTCCATCGTCGGCCAGTCAGACTTCGAACCCATAATGATTCCTACGTCGACCTGCCTCTTCGACTTTGCCATCACGCCCTCCATCCCTGCAATACTTCGACGAACGCGGCTTGCTCCAGCGCCTGCACGCGATCTTTCAATGACTGTGCAGTATCGCTCGGCAGGACAGCACATCGCTTCTGCAAAACCAAGGGACCGCCATCCACGTCTTCCGTCACCTGGTGAATCGTACATCCCGTCTCGGCAACGCCAGCCGAGAGAACGGCCTCATGCACTTTCTGATTCATCAAGCCTCCGAAGGCCGGCAGCAGGGAGGGGTGAACGTTCAACAGTCTTCCCTTCCACGCCTCGACGAACGCCGTAGAGGCAATCCGCATGTAGCCAATCATCAGGATCAACTCTGCGCCCGCACTCTTGAGAATGTCGGTCACCTGCGCATCGTACGCTTCGCGTGTTAAACCCACTGGATCCAGGAACAGAGCAGCCACCCCGTACGTTGCCGCTCGCTCGAGAATGGGTGCCTTCTGTTTGTCGGAGATCACGATTACGATCTCCACATCTAGCGTTCCCTGAGCAATCGCACCGAGAACTCCCTGCAACGCAGTGCCACGAGTTGAACCGAGGACAGCGACTTTCAAGCTCATGCGGAACGCACCGCCTTCATGTGTTCTACGCGGCGAGCAATCGCCCGCGCTGTGCCAATATCTGCACGATGAAAAAAAGGTCCTGGAATCTGCTGAACGACCTGCTCGCAGAGCGACTCCGCCTCGCTAATCGTAGCCGCTGTTCCGACGACAGCAACTGTCCGTGAGCCTGTCGCAACGAGCAGGCCTCCCTTCACATCTACGGCGCTTTGGAAGAGCGTAGCGTTGGGCGGGAGCGACAGCGGAAGCGATACCACATCACCTTTTCGCGGATGATCCGGATACCCTTCAGGCACCACATACTTGCAGACGCTGGCTTGCCTCAAGAAGACAACCTCGGTTCCTGCCAGCGTCCGGTCAACGATAGCGCGACAGATCGATACGAAGTCCGTCTCAAGAAGCGTGAGAAGATTGAGCGACTCCGGATCGCCAAAGCGCGCGTTGTACTCGATCAGCTTCACGCCGTCTGCTGTCGCCATGAATCCACCATAAAGAATTCCCTGGTAGGGCGCACCACACTCCTCTGCCAGCGCC
>JBAVDD010000159.1:0-27065 GCA_049587035.1 Acidobacteriaceae bacterium
AGCTTCAGCGATCCCTGGTAAAGGCAAGGTCCCACCGCGCAACCATGCAGTGTGTACCCACTGGAAGGAGGCGTCTTCAGCGGCAATCGAAACATCTCCCATCCCCGAAGCACCTTGCCATCCAGACTCACCTCTCCAAGGATCCCCGCTCGCTCTCCACGTATCTTCGTCGTAAAGTTGATGCGCCCCGAGTTCTCTACAAGTACATCCAGTCGCTGACCGGCGTGAGCCGAGATTCGCAACTCTCTTTGTCCCAGTCGCCGATCCATACCGCCCTGTAGCAGGCCATCAACATAAACTCGCGCATAGCTATGCAACGCATCCAGCTTCAGCAAAAGCCCATGCGCCGCACCCTCTCCAAACCCAGGTCCAATCGTCGTCCGGTACAAAATATATCCATACCCCTGACCTAACTGCTCCATCGAACGCGGCGAGTCCGCGCGCACCCCGTCCGGCAGCGCCGACCAAAGTGGCTGTGACTGCGTTAGCGTAATCGTCGTTCCATGTAGCATCGGCGCTGATGCCGGTACTGGCGGCAGTGTGCGATGCGTCGTCTCCGCAATCATCTTGCGAAATGCGAAGTACTTCGCTCGCGGCCGTCCAGCCTCATCAATCGGAGCATCATAGTCATAGCTCGAAACATCCGGCTGATAGTTATCGCCGTCCGAGTTCGCACCGTTCATCCAGCCAAAGCTCGTCCCGCCATCCACCATATACAGGCTGATCGAATACCCCTTCTCAATCGCCGCGTGAATCTCACTCTCCTGCGCGGCCGCGTCCGTAACATGGTGCTTCTCCCCCCAGTGATCAAACCAGCCATCCCAGTACTCGGCGATGAAGGTTGGAGCATCAGGTTGAAACGCCTGCAACAACGGAACCTCATGCACTTCGTCGCCGGTACCAAAATCGATCGCCGCCAGCAGCCCTGGAATCGATCCTCCGGCCAACTCCTCGCCTCCATCGGCCGTGTACAGCATCGACTCCCCGAACCCCGCGTCGCGCACAATCTTCAGTACCTGATGCAGATACGCCTGGCGGTCTTCGTCTACCTTGAAAGACCCATACTCGTTCTCCACCTGCACTGCAATAATCGGGCCTCCGCGGCTGGCCTGCAATGGCGCCAGCTCTTCACCAAGCCGCATCATCCAGCTCCGCACCGCCGCGAGATACTCCGGCTGTGAGCTCCGTAGCAGCACGGCTGGCTCCTCCGAGCCCGGCGTTTTACTCTCCTTCAACAGCCACGCCGGATAGCCCCCAAGATCCCACTCCGCGCACACGTAGGGTCCAGGCCGTAGCACCACGTACAGACCCTCCTGCTGTGCCTCGCGAACAAACTCCCCCACATCGTTCTGACCACTGAAATCGAACACTCCCGGACTTGTCTCGTGGAGGTTCCAGAAAACATACACCGTGATCGTGTTCAATCCCATCGCACGAACCTTGCGCAGCCGGTCACGCCAGTCCGCGCGAGGAATGCGTGCATATTCAATCTCACCGGAGAGAATTTGAAACGGCTTGCCGCGCAATAGAAACTGCCGTCCTTCGACCCGCAACGGCGTCGCAGCCGGCGTCCCCGCATCCTTGCCACTGAGTTGTGCAACACAGGGCTGAGACAGCAGACAGGTCAATGCCGCGCACGAAACAAAAATCTTTCCAACCGTAACGCCACGTAACGCACCATCACTCAGCTTAGGAATTCTCAACATCTCACGACCTGCTTTCCTCACCGAATCGCCACCTTGGAGTCCTTGCTGTCGTCGGCTGCGCCCAGCGAGAACAACTCAAATTCTCTAATCCGAGCATCGCCCGCACTATTCAAGATGTTGAGCCGTACGCGTTGCGCAGTGACCGGTGCAAAGTGATCAATCTTCTCATGTCCGATGGCCTCATCGGACACCAGCGTCTTCCAACCACCGTTCACCCATGCCTGGATCTCATACTTCTGAATCAACTGTCCATCGGTCAGCCACTCCATCGTCAGCGCATGGTCGAAGGTCATTGGCCTAGTCAGCTTCACCTCCAATGTGGCCGCAGGCGAACCAGCAGGCGCACTCCAGAACGTGTCCGGGTCGCCATCGAGCGCGCGTTCCACGTTCGCGTCCACCGGCAGATGCTTCTTCGCAAGATCATGCTCATAGCCATATCGTCTGCCCAGCGCCGCGCCCAACTCCTGCAGCCGAGCCACATCCGCGGCAGGCAACAAACCTCGGTCATTTGGCGCAACTCCAAGCATCCACTGTCCGCCGTGCCCCACCGTATTCTCATAGTCATCGACCAGCTCATTCACGCTCTTGAGCGACGCTTCATCATGCGGGTGCCAGAACCAGTGATATGCATGCAACGGCGTGTCTGCCTCCACCGGTCTCCAGCGCAGATATCCATGCCGGTCCAGCACATCCCAATCCTCGTAACCGATTCTGCCTGCTTCGTTCCCCACCCACCGCGCGTCGCCATACGCAAACAGACCCGCATCCGCAAACACGATCGTATTCGGCTGGTAGGTCCTCAGCGTCTCCATGATCTTCGGAAAGTTATACACATGGCCGGCACTTCCGGCACCATCCAGCCACAGCTCAACTAAATCTCCATAGTTCGACGCAAGCTCTTCCAACTCCGCGTTGTAGTACACGTCATAGGCAGCCGAGTCCTTGTACTTCGGCTCGTGCCTGTCCCACGGCGACAGGTAAATCCCAAACTTCAACCCATTCGCACGTGCGGCATCTGCAACCGCGCGCACCACGTCTCCCTTCCCGTTCTCCCACAGGCTCGACTTCACACTGTAGTTCGTCTCACTGGTCGGCCACAGGCAAAAGCCGTCATGATGTTTCGCCACCATCACCACATACTTCGCACCCGACGCCTTAATGGCCTTCATCCACTGATCGGGATTGAACTCCTTGGGATCAAACACCTTCGGACTCGCAGTGCCGTCTCCCCACTCCTGGTTCAAAAAAGTATTCGGCCCAAAGTGAATAATTACCCCAAACTCCAGGTCCTGCCAGGCGGACTGTTGCGGCGTCGGCTTCATGTCCACAGCATTCTGGGCCACCATTCCTTGGGTTGCTGCCGCCATCGTCACCAACAGCATAGCGGCGCACACCCGCCCACCCCTGTTACCCTTCAATCTTCCCCGAATAAAGCTCATCACGTTTCTCCATCAGCAGCGTAGCTCTCGCATCTACAGACAACTCAGACTACCGCACATCCTATCGGCCCCGAAACCACTTCTGCTGACGCATTCTTCGATCTTCAAGTACATTCAAAATATCGAGGCCCCAATGAACAAGACCATCCCCATAGCGATCGCAGCAGCCTGTTTAAGCTTTACCACCCTCGCGCACGCGCAGAAAACCGAGTTCTGGGTAGGCAACGGCGCCGCTTCGGTCGCATCCTTCCTCGCACACACAGACAAGATCGACATCATCTCCCCGACCTGGTACCAGATTGATGAGAACGGCCTCGTCAGTGGTGAGCCTCAGCCCGTCGTCCTCAAGGCGGCCAAGGACGCGCACGTCACCATCATCCCCCTCTTCGCGCTCTTCAACCACGACAAGCTGCACACCCTCCTCGGCAACCCGAAGGCACAGGACGTGATGATCCAGTCCATGCTCCGCGAGTGCCGCGAAAACGGCTATGACGGCGTCAACCTAGACATCGAAGACGTCATGTGGACTGATCGCGACGGCCTCTCCGCCCTGGTCAAAAAGGTCGCCGATGCACTTCACCAACAGCATCTTCAGGTCCAGATCGACGTCGTCCCCAACGCTCCCGGCCATCCCGGCGCGTCTGCCTTCAGCACCTGGATCTTCGCCGAGTGGCGCGGCGGCTACGACCTCAAGGCGCTCGCCGAATCCGTCGACCTCATCTGCCTCATGACCTACGACCAGAACACCCACTGGACCGTTCCCGGCCCCGTCGATGGCTGGGTCTGGACCAAGCAGAATCTCGACTACGCCCTGAAGTTTGTGCCGAAGAACAAGCTCTCCCTCGGCGTCGCTCTCTACGGCTACCATTGGTACACCGGCGATCCCGGCTTCAACGGCAAGCAGAGAACCCCTAACCCCACCGCCGACTACATCTCCGAACCCAACGCCATCCTCCTCCGCGACACCTACGGCGGCAAGACGCAATGGGACGACGTCGAGCACACGCCCTGGTTCTATATCGACCGCGACCAGATGCGCGAGTGGGTCTTCTACACCGACAAGCGCGCCTTCATGGATCGCTTCGAGCTTGCCAAACAGGCCGGTGTCGAAGGCATCTGTGCCTGGGACCTCGGCGACGAAGACCCAGCGATCTGGCCTGCAATCCCAGACAAGCGCTGATCAACATTCCGCGCACAACATTGCACGCGCAAGAAAACGCCCTCTCGAACAAGAGGGCGTTTTCTTGCATTCACCAGACGCTAGCCTGCTACTCCAACAACTGCCCATGAAAGAAGCTTCCCGTGCGATCGCCAGCCTCATCGAAGACGTTGAAATTCGCTGGCGAGCCCGGCTTCAGCAGCGTCAAATGACTCATCCCCATCATCCGCGCTGGATTCCGCGAAGCCAGCCGAACCGCCGCACCCAGCGAGGTCCCCGTGAACCGCTGCACATTGGCAACGGCCTGGTCCATTGTCAGCACGCTACCCGCTAACGTCTCGCCCGAAAGACAAACGCCATCCTTCACCACCACCTCAAAGTCTCCCAGCGTGTAGGTTCCATCGGGCACTCCCGTAGCTGACATCCCATCCGTCACCAGGATCGCCCGCTCCTCGCCCTTCAACTTCAGCCACAGCCGAACAATCGCCGGATGCACATGCACGCCGTCGCAGATCGCTTCCGCGTAGATGTCGTCGCGGTCCAGAATCGTTCCCACAATCCCCGGCTCACGATGATCCAGCGCACGCATCGCGTTGAACAGATGCGTGGAGCTCGTCGCTCCCGCGGCAATGGCCGCCAGCGTCTCCTCCGAGGTCGCCATGCTGTGCCCCATCGACACGCGCACGCCCGCATCTGTTGCGTGTTGAATCAACTCGAGCGCATGCGGCAGCTCCGGCGCCAGCGTCATCAACCGTATGTGCCCTCGCGCCGCCGCTTGAAGCCTATCGAACAACTCCACGCTCGGTTCAAGAATGCTCGCCTCGGGATGCACCCCGCGCTTGCCATGCGAAACAAACGGCCCTTCCAGATGAATCCCCACCGGAGTCGCGACCGGTTCACCCGATGCGTGCTTGCGCGGGTGCTCAATCGCATCCGCCAGATGTTCCAGCGCCTTCAGCGTCAGGTCGAGCGGCGCAGTCACCGTGGTCGGAAGATAGTGCGCAACGCCACGCGTCGCCAGGAACCGTCCCACCTCTGCAATCCCCGCCTGATCGGCCGCCATGAAGTCAAACGACCGCGCACCATGCACATGAATATCAAAGAATGCTGCCGTCAGGGTCTCCGTCGACCCATTCTCCGGCCCCTCTTCGATGCTGACGATGCTCCCGTCCTCCACCGAAATCACTGGATACTCCAGCTCTCCGGTGTCGGTGACCAATCTACGTGCGCTAACTTTCTTAAGCATCGATATCTGCTCTTCTCGTCCTGGATATTCTTGAATTCCATCGTCCATTAGCGTTGCACTATCGATAGTATTTTCAAGAATTTAGCACTGTACTGTCACAAAACTATGCTCAATTCGCCGCTGCGTGTCGCCAAGGTGCTTGCAGCGATACGTCTTTGTTCCAGTGTTTTCGCAATACACGTCCGGCAGGGGAGATTACCTAATCGTTCTGTCCAAAAAACTCTTGCCGACGCTGGAAGAAGTATGTTCTTGTAGTACACGATAGCTCAGAAGTTTGCGCACATCAATACTTAACAATCACTTCTATGAGAGGAAGTCAGTATATGTTCCACCCCCATCCTGCTCATGGCCGTCCCGCCCGCCCTCTCCACAACGCCTTGCTCGCTACTTTCATTTGCCTGCTCCTGACCCCGGCATTTGCCGCCTTCGGTCAATCCTCCGCAGTCAACGCCCCCCTGCTGTCTCCAATCCCCAAATTCATGCAGACCGGGGACTTAGTATCCGTCCACACCGCTACGGTGCTCGTCCCTGGCGGCGATGCCCAGGACCTGTTCGCAGCGCAGAATCTCGACCAAACCCTCGCGCAGCGCGGCATCGTCCTCTCTCCCCCCGCCAGCACCGTCGACCTCACCATCCATCTCCTGCGTGCCGACACCGACCCCGCCCGCCAACTGCTCTCCGAAAGCAAGCTCTCCTTCGACGCCCCCATGCACGACGAAGGCTACATCCTCCTCTCAAGCAAAGATCCCTCCGGCGTCAGCGTAGACATCATCGGGCAAACCGCAGCCGGCGTCTTCTACGGGGTCCAAACCCTCAAACAGCTCGTCGAAGAAACACCCAACGGCGGTGCGGTCTGGACCGCAACCATTCGCGACTGGCCGGCAATGAAATATCGCGGCGAGGACGACGACCTCTCTCGCGGCCCTTTCCCCACGCTAGCCTTCCAAAAGCATCAGCTGGAAGTCTTCGCCGCACACAAAGTCAACCTCTACTCACCCTACTTCGAGAGCAACCTCGAGTACTCCGCCGACCCCCTCGCCGCGCCTCCCGGAGGTTCCCTCACCCGCGCCGAAGCCAAAGAGCTAGTAGCCTTCGCCAGCCGTCTCCACATCATGATCGTGCCTGAGCAGGAAGCCTTCGGCCACGTCCACCACATTCTCGAATACGAAAAATATGCCAATGTAGCCGAGACACCGCATGGCTACACCATAGCCCCTGGCCAGGCCGCGTCTCTCCCGCTCATCAAGAGCTGGTTCACCCAGATCGCCGCCGACTTCCCCAGCCCTTTCCTCCACATTGGTGCCGACGAAACCTTCGGCCTCGGAACCGGCCGCACCAAACCCGACGTCGAGAAACGTGGCCTCGGCCCCGTCTACGCCGACTTCCTCAACTCCATCCACACCACCCTCGCGCCGCTCCATCGCCGCCTCCTCTTCTGGGGCGACATCGGCGACTCCGACCCCTCCGCCATTCCCGGCATCCCCAAGGACATGATCGCCATCCCCTGGATCTACTGGCACGAAGATAGCTACGACCACGACATCCTGCCCTTCAAGAAGCAAGGCCTCGAAACCTGGGTCGCCCCCGGCGACGCCAACTGGAGCGTGGTCTTTCCCGTCGAAAGCACCGCTCTGGACAACATCTCCGGCTTCGTCTCCGCTGGCCAGCGTCTCGGTAGCACCGGCGAACTCACCACCGTCTGGAACGACGACGGCGAAGGCCTCTACAACCAGGACTGGTTCGGCGTTCTCTTCGGCGCCGCCGCTGGCTGGCAATCGGGCAAGGCTGACGCGGCTTCCTACAAAGCCTCCTTCGGCCGCATCTTCTACGGCGACACCTCCGGCCGCATCGACCAGGCGATGGCTGAAATCACGTCCGCCGAAGACCTGATCGACGTCGGCGACGACACGTTCTGGCTCGACCCGTGGAGCCCCGCCGGCGTAGTCAAGGCCGACAAGCTCCGCCCCAACATCCCCGCCGCGCGCCTGCATGCCGAGAACGCCATCGAGCTCATCGAAACCGCCCTGGCCACCAACCCCTCCCTGCGCGAAAAGAACGCACTCCTCGCCATGGAGCTCGGGGCCCGCCGCATCGACTTCATCGGCCTCAAGTTCCAGCTCTCGGACGAGATGCGCAACACCTACGCTCAGGCCTACGCCATGCAGCACGATCGCTCCAAGGACACCGCCACCCGCAACATGCTCGACAACATCAGCAGCATGAACGGCCGCTGCCAGGACCTCCGCGATGGCTTCTCACTCCTCAAAACGCTCTACAGCGAAAGCTGGTTAGCGGAAAACCGACCTTACTGGCTCGAGAACGTCACCGTCCGTTACGACCTCCAGATTCAGCTCTGGCAAAAACGCGGCGAACAGCTCCAAACCCTCATTGACGCGTGGCCGACCCACCCGCTGCCCCCCGCAGCTGAGGCCGGAGTCCCCGCTCCCATCGCCGCAACCACACCACCAACCCACTAGTCCCAAACCCTGCTACGCGTAGCCCCACACCCTGCTACGCGAGAATCACTTCGATACCCCGGGCCGTCAACTCCTCATGAATATCCTTCGGGAGGTCCGTGTCCGTCACCAGCGCATGAATCGACGAGATCGGGCAGATCAGCGCGGGACTCACCGTTCCTATCTTCTTCGAATCCGCCACCACAATCACCTTCTTCGCGTTCCGAATCATCGCCAGCGACACCGCCGCCTCTTCCGACTCCAGCGTCGTAATCCCCCGTTCCAAATCAAAGCCAGTAATGCTGATGAACGCCTTGTCCAAATACACGTCCCGCAGAAAATTCAGCGCCGGCTGTCCGGCCAGCGCAAACGTCCAGGCCCATGCCAGCGTTCCGCCGGTCAACATCGTCTTGATCGCCGGCTGATTGCAAAGCTCCATCCCAATATTCACAGCATTGGTAATCACGGAAATTCCACGCCGATGTCGCAGCGACCGTCCAATCTGCGTCGTAGTCGTTCCCGCCGTCAACCCAATCGTCTCGTGCTCGCCAATCAGCTCGCTCGCCGCCACGCCGATCCGTCGCTTCGCCTCCGCCGACCGCAACTCTCTGGCCTGAAACGACGTATCATGCCGGAAGGGCTCGTAGAGCAGTGGTTCCACCAGCGTCGCTCCGCCGTGTGTGCGCAGCACCAGTCCCCGTTTCTCCAGCCGCGCAAGGTCGCGCCGGATGCTCGGCGCCGACGTTCCCACCTGCTCCACGAGCTGAAGAACAGAGATGTCCCCCGCCCGAAGCAGTGCTTTCATAATTCGATCACCGCGCACATCTGTTTTGTTCGACATAGAAAAAAATAACCCACTTCATCCGTAAAAACTGTAGCTGACTGCATCCATAGTAGAACAGGCCTGAGCGAATATTTTCCTTGCAGCATCCCGAAACGTACCCTATTCTGATCGTATATAGCTAAAACGATCATAATAGTGAGGAAAGCCCCACAGTGCCTACATCTCCAAAGCCCGCCCCGTTCGCTCACTGGATGCTCCGGGAGATCTTCGAGCAACCTTCCACGCTCGCCGCGACGGTAGAGCGTTACGTCGACGGCGACGAACTCCGCGCCGACACCTGCGCCCCGGTCCTCGAGTGGCTCAAGCGCGTCCACAACAAGATCGTCATCGCCGCCAGCGGCTCCAGCCGCCACGCCGGTCAGCTCGCCGAACTCATCATCGAAGACCTCAGCGGCATCCCCGTCGATGTCGAGTACGCCAGCGAATACTCCTACAGCTCCGAGAAGGCCCTGGCCAACACCGCCGTCATGGTCATCTCCCAATCCGGCGAAACCGCCGACACCCTCGCAGCCCTCCGCAAAGCCACCGCCACCGGCAATGAGACCCTCGCCATCACCAACGTCGACGACTCCACCATGGAGCGCGAAGCCACCGTCGCCTTCCCCACCGTCGCCGGCCGCGAGCGTGCCATCCCCGCCACCAAGAGCTTCACCGCACAGCTCCTCAACCTTTATCTCCTCGCACTTATGGCCGCGATCTCGCGCGACAAAATGGACGCCGCCGAACTCAAGCTCCGTCTCACAGAGGTCGCATCCCTACCAGGCCAGATTGAAATGCAGCTGCGCTCCTGGGAGGCGGCCACGCATCGCGTCGCCTATCAGTATCGCGAGGCCAAGAACTTCCTCTTCCTCGGCCGCGGCATCCACTATCCCATCGCTCGCGAAGGTGCTCTCAAGCTCAAGGAATCTGCCTATCTCCACGCCGAAGGCTACCCCAGCGGCGAGCTCAAGCACGGCCCGAACGCACTCGTCGCCGAAGGCACGCCCCTGGTCATGATCGCCACCGTCGACCATTCCGATCCTGACTCCATCCAACGCTACGAGAAGGTCGTTCAGCTCATGCGCGACATGCGCGAGCAGAACGCCAGCATCCTCGCCATCGCCAACTCCGGCGACGAAACCATCGCCGCCCTCGCCGACCACACCGTCTATGTCGCCGAAATGCGCGAGCCGCTCCTCGCCATCTGTGAGACGATTCCTTTGCAGCTTCTCTCCTATTGGATGGCGATCAATAATGGTATCGACGTCGACCACCCAAGGAATCTCACCAAGGCTGTTCTTGCAGAATAGGGAACCCGAGCAAGAATTGGCGGAGTAGCACATCGCATGACGTACTTCCTCGCGCTCGATATCGGCGGCACCAAAACCGATTACCTCCTCGCCGACGAAACCCGCGAGCTGGCCCGCGTCCGCACCGGCACCATCAAGCGCATGCGCACCGACGCATCCACCGCAGCAGCCAACCTCGAACAGGCGCTCGCTGAACTCACCGCCACTACCGGCATCTCCATGCAGCAAATTGCGCGCACCTGCATCGGCACCGCTGGCGAAACAGTTCCGCTAGTAACCGACTGGCTGCGCGAAGCCTTCGCCGCCCGCGTCTCCGGCGACCTCCTCCTCCTCGGCGACGTAGAGATCGCGCTCGACGCAGCCTTCCACGGCAACATAGGCGTCCTCGCCATGGCCGGAACCGGCTCCAACGTAGCCGGCCGCATGCCCAACGGATCTCTCGTCACCGCCGGCGGCTGGGGCCCCGAGCTAGCCGATCAAGGCTCCGGCCACAAGATCGGTCGCGAAGGCCTCCGCGCCGCATTTCTAGCGCACGACGAACAGCGCCCCACACAGCTCCTCGATGCCGTCCTCAACTTCTGGCAGCTACCCTCCGTCGACCTCCTGGTAGAGTTCGCCAACTCCCGTCCCGCCCCCGACTTCTCCCGCCTCACAGAAGTCATTCTCCACTGCGCCAATCAAGGCGACGCCGTAGCCGCTGAAGTCCTCCGCAAAGAAGGCGAAGACCTCGCCTGGCTAGTCCGCGTAGTCATCCGCCGCGTCCAGGCCGCAAGCAAAGCCAGCGCAGCGCAAACGACGCTTCCCCGTCTCGCCTTCACCGGCTCCATCATGGAAAAGGTGCCGCCCGTCCGCGATTCCCTCATCGCCGCAGTCCGCACCGAGTTCCCCACCATCCAAACCATCGAAGGCGTCGTCGACCCGATCGCCGGTGCGCTCTGGCGCGCACGCACCGGCTCCCAAGCCTCAACCTAAGGCTTCACCCCGAACGTAAACACTGTCTCCGAGTGCATCGTCTGCCCCGGCCTCAGCAGCGTCGAGGGAAACTTCGGATGATTTGGCGAGTCCGGAAAGTGCTGCGTCTCCATCGCAAAAGCTGCGTTCTTCTCGTACGCCACCCCGTACATCCCTCGCTTCGTTCCATCCAGAAAGTTCCCCGAGTAGAACTGCACGCCCGGCTGCGTCGTCATCACCGTCAGCGTGCGCCCACTTGTCGGGTCAAACACCTGTGCCGCCAGATGCAGGCTGCCGCTCGCTCCATTCAGCACCCAGTTGTGATCATAGCCGCCGCCAATCTTCAGCTGTTCATTATTGGCGTTGATCCGCGCACCAATCGCTGTCGGTTTGCGGAAATCAAACGGCGTCCCCGCCACCGGCGCTAGCTGTCCCGTAGGAATCTGCGTCGCATCCACCGGCGTATAACGGTCCGCGGGAATCATCAACATCTCATCCAGAATCGTTCCCTTCCCGTTGCCCGCCAGGTTGAAGTAGCTGTGATTGGTCAGGTTCACCACGGTGGGCTTGGTCGTCGTCGCGCTGTAGTTAATCCGCAACGAATGCCCCACCACCGTGTATCGCACATGCGCCGTCAGCGTTCCCGGAAATCCCATGTCTCCGTCCGGGCTCACCAGCGTCATTTCCACGCCATCAGGAATCTCCGTCCCCGTCCAAACCTTCGTGCTGAAACCCTCTGGCCCGCCATGCAGCGCATTGCCGTTATTGTTCAGCGGAATGTGGTACGTCTTCCCATCGATCGAGAACGTCCCCTTTGCAATCCGGTTCCCATACCGCCCTACAATCGAACCGAAGTACGTACTCGTATCCTTCTCATACTGCCCAACGTTGTCATATCCGAGCACCACATCGGCCATCTTGCCCGTGCGGTCCGGCGCCTCAATGCTCACCACCCGCGCTCCAAACGTAGTAATCCGCACCGTCAAATCATGATCGGCGATCGTATAAATCTGCACTGCGGTGCCATTCGCCGTCTTCCCCCACGAAGCCTTGGTAACGCTGGCGCCCGCCAGCGAACTCATCAGCAACACCGCAACTCCCGCCATCGTCTGCTTGAACGTCATCGATTCTCCTTCGCACTTCAAACGCTTTACACAACTATCGCCGAATCATTCTTCCTCACACACTCTACCCTTGTCCATAGGTAGCGTTCGCACCATGCTTGCGCAGATAATGCCGATCCAGCAGCGCCTGCGAAACCTCCACCGCACTAGCCTTCAGCGTCAGCGTCCGATAAGCCATCTTTGCCACTGCCTCCAGCACCACAGCATTGTGCGCCGCATCCGCGGCATCCTTGCCCCAAACAAACGGAGCATGTCCCGCCACTAAACAAGCCGGCACCGCCATAGGATCAATCGCCGGCACCCCCTTGAACCGCGCCACAATCGCCAGCCCCGTCTCGTGCACATACCGCCCGTTGATCGCCTCATCGGTCAGCGGCTCACTCACCGGCACCGGCCCATGAAAGTAATCCGCATGTGTTGTCCCAAATGCTGGAATCTCCATCCCCGCCTGCGCAAAGCTCGTCGCAAACTCCGAGTGCGTATGCACCACCGCCCCAATCTCCGCAAACTCCCGATACAGCAGCGTATGCGTATCCAGATCTGACGAAGGCTTCAGCGTCCCCTCCACAATCTTCCCGTTCAGGTCGGTCACCACCATGTCCGCAGCCTTCAACACGTCGTAGTCCACTCCCGAAGGCTTGATCACCACCAAGCCCTGCTCTCGATCCACGCCCGAAACGTTGCCAAACGTGTACAGCACCAACCCCCTGCGAACCAACTCCAGGTTGGCCTCCAACACCTCTTCTCGCAACTTCTTCAACAGCATCGTATTCACCTTTAGTTGAATCCCTGAACAATCAATCGCTCAAACCTCAAGCCCCGCGAACCGCAGCAGCAATCCGACGCAACTCCGGCAGCACATCACCCATCGAAGCCGCATCACTCATCCGCGATCCAAACGCAAAATACACCTTGCGATACAGCGCGAACAGCTCGTTATATCTCGCCACGGCCGCAGGCTGCGGTTCATACGTCTTGAACGGCAGGCACATCTTCGCCTGCGCCTCTTCAATCGTCTTGAACACTCCGGCCGCAACCAGCGCAAAGATCCCCGAGCCCAAACTCGTTGGCACTCCATCCGGCACCAGCACCGGTTTACCGAGCACATCCGCATACACCTGGTTCAGCACCGCATTGTGCTGCGGAATCCCACCCGCATTAATCACCCGATGCACCGGCACGCCAAACTCCGCCATCCTCTCCAGAATAATCCGCGTATGGAACGCCGTTCCCTCGATCGCCGCGAACAGCTCATCCTTAGCCGTATGCACCATGTTCCATCCCAGCGTCATCCCACCCAGCTCAGGATTCACCAACACGGTCCGATCGCCATTATCCCAGCTCAATCGCAGCAATCCCGTCTGCCCCGGTCTATACTCCGACAGCCCCTCACTCAGCGTCTTCACATCCGTCCCCGCACGCCGCGCAATCGCCTCAAAGATGTCTCCCGTAGCCGACAGCCCCGCCTCAATCCCCGTAAACTTCGGATGCACGCTCCCCGGCACCACGCCGCAAACCCCGGGCACCAGCCGCGCTTCGTTGCTCATCGCGATGATGCACGTCGATGTCCCCACCACGTTCACCACATCGCCTTCCTTGCACCCCGCGCCGATCGCATCCCAATGCGCGTCGAACGCCCCCACCGGAATCGGAATCCCCGCCGGCAATCCCATCTGCTCCGCCCAGTGCTCGCTCAACCCACCCGCAATCGCATCCGAGCACCTATATTCCCCACCCAACTTCTCCCTCACTCCATCAAACAGCGGATCCAGCTTCGACAAAAACTCCTGCGACGGCAGCCCACCCCAGCGCGGATTCCACATCCACTTATGCCCCATCGCACACACACTGCGCGGAGCCTTCTTCGCATCCGTAATTCCAATCAACGTCGCCGCGACCATATCGCAGTGCTCCAGCGCCGTTGCAAACCGCTCTCGCTTCTCCGGATTATTCCGCAGCCAATACAGCAGCTTCGCAAACCCCCACTCATGGGAGTACACCCCGCCGCACCACTCAATCGCCTCCAACCCCGTCGCATGCGCCAGCTCCGTAATCTGCTGCGCCTCCTTATGCGCCCGATGGTCGCACCAAAGCATGTACTCGTCCAAAGGCTGTAAGTGGTCATCAACCGGAATCACGCTCGACCCCGTAGTATCCAGCGCCAGCGCCACAATCTCTTTCGCGTCCGCACCGCTCTGCCGCACCACCTCGCGCACCGCCTCCACCAGTGCGCGCATCTGGTCTTCATGCGATTGCGTTGCGAAGTCCGGGTCGTCCTTCTTCCTATGTAGCGGATAACCCGCCGAGGCAGTCCCCAACCGCCCGCGCTCGCTGTCCAGCAGCGTTACCCGCACACTCAGCGTTCCGAAGTCCACCCCTGCAACAATGGCCATACGATCCTCTCTTGCCTTCCCTTCAACTCTGCTTCGTCCTGCAGTCACCTTGCCTGCGCTTCGTCATCGCACAGAACTCCCAGTGTAAACGTTTTCCGTGGGTACGATACCTTTTCAGTCGCTCCCACGTCAATCCCAATTTTTTCATCTCGCTATCTCGCCACTTCACGCGTATCCTGATGCATTGAACCTAGGTTATCTCTCCCTTGAAACGATCGCGTAAGCCAGCTGACAAATCCACTCCCCCAAAGATCGACATCCGCGGCGTAGCCTCTCGCGCGCGGGTATCCATTGCCACCGTCTCCCGCACCATCAACCACGTCCCCACGGTCGACCCCATCCTCGCCGCCCGCGTCTGGAAGGCAGTCACCGAGCTCAATTACTTCCCCAACACCCAGGCCCGCGCCCTCGTCTCGGGCAAGAGCCGCCTCATCGGCCTCATCGTCTCCGAGATCACCAACCCCTTCTTCCCGGAACTCATTCAGGAGTTCGAGCAGACCGCCGTCTCCCGCGGCTACGAGATTCTCATCGGCTCCACAAACTACGAAACCAAGACCATGGAGATGTGCGCGCGCCGCATGCTCGAGCGCAAGGTCGATGGTGTCGCCATCCTGACCTTTGGCATTGAGGACTTTCTTCTCGACCGCTTCGCCTCGGAAAACATCCCTTACGTCTTCATCGATCCCGCTCCCTCCCGCCCCCTCAACAGTGTCATTGCCGTGGACTACCGCGCTGGCATCTACGAAGGCGTGCAGCATCTTGCCGTTCTCGGCCATCGCAACATCGGCTTCATCAGCGGCCCTCTCACGCGCCGCTCTGCTCAAAGCCGCAAGGCCGCCTTCCTCAACTGCCTCCAGTCCGCCGGCCTCAAGCCCAACCCGGACTGGCTCATCGAAGGCAATCATGCCCTCGATGGCGGCCACGACGCCATGCAGAAGATCCTCGCGATGCCCAACTGGCCAACCGCGATTATGTGTTCCAACGACATGACCGCTATCGGCGTACAGCACGCGCTCTTCGAAGCCAACCTTCGCGTTCCGGACGACTTCTCCCTCATCGGTTTCGACGATATTCATCTTGCCGAATACACCATCCCACCCCTCACCTCCATCCGTATGTCCTGTCGCGACCTCGCCAAAGCCGCCATCGACAATCTGCTGTCGCGCCTCAAGACAACCGAGGCACTGAAAGAAACTCCCACCAAAATCAGCACACGCCTGATCGTGCGCCAGACCACCGGCCTTCCCCGAAACAGCCTTCAGGACCTGCGCGAATCCACCCGCCGCAGGTCACGCAAACGCGAATCCGTCTAGCTCACCTTCGCAGCCCGCGCCTTACTGGGCTGTCCCAATCGTTGCAGCATGCTCCTGCGCCAGACCATGCGCCCGTGCCACACTCCGATACATTGGCTGATACCCAAGGCTCCGCGCATACGCGAGGATCTTGTCGAACTGCAGGCTGATCGTCGCGCCGGCCTTCTGCGTCACTTCATCCTCAATCGGCAGATCGAAGTCATCCGCTCCATACAGCAGCCCCTCCAGCGCGCGTTCATTCTGCGTCAGCACCGACGTCCGTATCCGTGGCACATTGTCCAAATAGATCCGGCTCAGCGCCAGGTGCCGCAGATACGCTCCCGTGCTGATCTCGATCCCGCCCAACTGGTCTCCCAGCGGGGTAAAGTACGGCTTGAACGTCCAGCAAAGAAAGCTCCCCAATCCACCCACTTCGTCCTGAAACTTCCGCGTCCGCTCCAGGTGTTCCATTCGCTCCTCGATCGTCTCGTCGAACCCGATCACCATCGTCGCCGATGTGTTCAGCCCCGCCCCCACGATCGCCGCCTGCGCCTCAAAGTACTGCGCCACCGTGTACTTGAACTTGCTGTGCCGCCGCCGGAAATCCTCTGTCAGAATCTCCGACCCGCCCCCCGTAATCCAGCGCACACCAGCGTCCTTGAACCTCCGCGCCGTAGTCGCATAGTCCAGCTTCGCGTGGTCGGTCAGGTACATGAACTCAGCAATCGTCAGCGCATAGAACTCCATCCGATCGCCATACCGCGCGCGCACCGCCGCAAACAGATCGCAGTAATAATCCAACGCAAGCTGCGGATTGAATCCCCCGTTGAACGCCACCAGATCCCCACCCAGCGCAATCAAGTCATCGATCTTCGCAAACACCTGCTCGTGGCTCAGCACATATCCACCCTCGCCACCGGGCAGCGTATAGAACGCGCAATAGTCGCACTGCGCTACGCACACATTCGTGTAGTTGATGATCCGCATCAACATATACGTGCAAGCGTTCGGCTTATGGAACCGCGCACGCACCATCTGCGCCATTTCACGCAGCTCTTCATCGCTCGCGTTCTTCCACAGCCACAACGCCTCATCCGAGGTCACGCGTTTGTGGCCCTTCACCTTCGCGCGAATCTCACTAGTCAACGTAGCTATTGCGTTCACGTCTCTAGTCTATTCCCGAAAGCGCCGTTTCCAGCCACCCCTCATGCCTCTAACAAAGGCAGCGTAAAGCTGAACACCGACCCCTCACCTAGTTGACTAGTCACCGAAAGCGTCCCCTGGTGCGCCTCAATAATGGCCCGGCTGATCGCCAGCCCCATCCCCGTCCCCCAAGTCTGTTGGCTCGGAACGCTAGCCCGGTAGAACCGTTCAAAGATCAGCGCCTGCTCCGAAAGATCAATTCCCATCCCCCGATCGGCCACGCTAACATTCACCATCCCCCCATTGCGCTCCGCAGAGATACGAATTGGGGTTCCAGCCGCCGAGTACTTCGCCGCATTCTCGATCAAATTCGTCAGCACCTTCGTTATGTAATCCGGGTCCGCCTTCACGAGTGGCAGCAGCGGCAGGTCCACCTTCACCGCGCGCGCATCCAGCAAGCTCGAGCAGTTCGCCAGCGCCTTCTCCACCACCGCACTCACCGACGTCGAAGCAAACGTCATGTGTACTTCCCTGGTATCCAGCTGCGCCATCTCCACCGCCTCGCTCACCAGTTGGTTCAGCCGGTCGCTCTCTTCATCGATCACCGTCAGCAGCTCATGCTCTTCCTCCCGCTCCAGCGTCTTCGGTAGCAACAGCGTCGACGCAGCCGCCTTAATCGCCGTCAGCGGTGTCCGCAGCTCATGTGTAATCGAGTCAATCATCAACGACCGCAGCCGCTCGCTCTCCTTCGCCGCCTCACCCCGCGTCACGTCCTCCAGCGCCTGCGCCCGGTCAATCGACACCGAGATCAATCCCCCAATCGCCTCCAGTGTCTCCGCCGACAACCTCACCCCGTTGATCAACACCAGTCCTCGCGGCTTCACCCCCACCCACAGCGGAATCCGCGCCTGTACTCCCACCGTCTCCGGTGTTGGCAACGTCTGCGCCAGCTGCCGCAGCCCAATGTCATCCATCTGAATCCCCGACGCATCCCCCGCCATATACCGTCGATCGCCGTCCAGCAGATACAACACAATCGCATCTGCCCGCGTCACCAGCATGATCGCCGGACTAATCGCATTCAGCAGACTAGCCACATTCTCGGTCTGCAACAGCTGCCGGCTCAAGCCATAGAGCACCTCCAGCTCCCGCTGCCGCCGCCGCGCATCTTCAGCCTCTTCGCGCGCCCTCTCTGATAACCGGCTGCCCACCACCGCCACCGCAAGAAACGCAAAGATCCCCAACCAATTCTGCGGATCGCTGATCGTAAACGCACCAATCGGCGGCAAAAAGAAAAAGTTGTAACAAACCGTAGCCGCCACCGACGTAGCCACCGCATACCGCAAACCCCATCGAGCCGCGAGAAACAGCACCAGCAACAACAGCGTCAGAGCCACTGTCGTAGGGTTTACATGCAGCCAGAGGCGATATGCAGCTACAATTCCGGTCAGCATCACTGCAGCCGCCGACCACCGGAATGCTTCCACCACGCGCTGAGAGTTCACTAGGAGATACTACGACGTGCAGGCCGATTCCACACCCCGCAAAACTCCCGAAGACTGGCTCATCACCGCCGATCCCGAGAAGACGCGCGGCCGCTTCAAGATCTTTCTCGGCTACGCACCCGGCGTCGGCAAAACCTTCAGCATGCTTAGCGAGGGCATCCGCCGCCGCCAGCGCGGCGAAGACGTCGTCATCGGCATCGTAGAAACCCACGGTCGCAAAGGTACCGCCGAACTAGCCGTGCGCCTCGAAGACGTTCCCACCCGCGCCATCGACTACAAGGGCACCCTCTTCCACGAAATGGACGTCGACGCCATCCTCGAGCGTCATCCCCAGGTCGTCCTCATCGACGAGCTGGCCCACAGCAACATCGCCGGCAGCCGCAACACCAAGCGTTACGAAGACGTCTTCCTTCTCCTAGACGCCAACATCGACGTTCTCAGCACCATCAACGTCCAGCACGTCGAAAGCCTAACCCCACGCATCCAGAGCCTCACCGGGATCCCCGTCCGTGAAACCGTCCCCGACTGGGTCCTCGACCGCGCCGACGAGATCGTCATCTCCGATCTCACCCCCGAAGCCCTCGTCACCCGCATGCGTCGCGGCGACATCTACCCCGTCGACCGCGCTGAACGCGCCCTCGCCAACTTCTTCCGCCGCGGCAACCTCATCGCCCTCCGCGAGATGGCCCTCCACCGTGTCACCCGCGCCGTCGACCGCACCCTCGACGACTACGTCAAGCGCAAGCAGCTAGGCCCCCACTGGTCCCTCACCGAAAAAGTTGCCGTCTGCATCAGCTCCCGAGCCCAGGCCCGCGACCTCATCGCTCGCGGCGCTCGCCTGGCCGAAGGCCTCGGCGGCGAGCTCTACGTCCTCCACGTCCAAACCCACAAAGACGAATCCCCCGAGTCCAAACGAACCCTCGAAGCCAGCATCAAGTTCGCCGAAAACCTCGGCGCCCACATCGTTCACCTCACCGGCAAACGCATCGCCTCAGCCACCGCCGCCTTCATCACCGAGCACCGCATCACGCAAGCCCTCTTCGGCCGCTCCGCCCTCCATGGATTACGCAAGTACCTCTACTTCCTCGCAATCCAGCGCTTCATGTCAGAAGCCCCTCACGTCGACCTTCACATCATCAACCAGGAGTCGCACTAGCATGCGCATCCTCATCGTCGACGACGAACGCCAGATCACCCGCGTCCTCCGCACCTCTCTCCAAAGCAGCGGCTACGAGGTCACCATCGCCAACAACGGCCTAGAAGCCTTCGAGCTCTACCGCTCCCACCCTCCCGACCTCGTCATCACCGATCTCGCCATGCCCGAGATGTCCGGCATCGAGCTCACCCGCGCCATCCGCCGCATCGCCGAAACCCCCATCATCATCCTCTCCGTCCGCGAGCAGGAGACCATGAAGGTAGCCGCCCTCGACGAAGGCGCCGACGACTACATCACCAAACCTTTCAGCATGCCCGAACTCCTCGCCCGCGTCCGCGCCAACCTCCGCAAGATCGCACTCGAAGAGCCCACCCCAGCCCAGCTCACCGTCGGCCCTCTCTACATCGACACCGCCTCCCGCATCGTCCGCGTCCAAGGCGCAGAAATTCATCTCACGCCCAAGGAGTTCGATCTCCTCCTCCTCTTCGCCAACAGTCCCAACCGAGTCCTCACCCACAAGTTCCTTCTGCGCCAGATCTGGGGCCCCGCCGGTGAAGATCAGCCCGAGTACCTCCGCGTCCTCATCGCCCAGCTCCGCAAAAAACTAGACCCCGCCGACAGCTCCCGCTACATCGAAAGCGAGCCCTGGGTCGGCTATCGCCTCCGCTCCGAACTTACAACTTCTTAACGACTTCCCTACGGACTTCCTGCGACCTCCTGCTTTGAAATAGCAATTGAGGCCGTAATGAAAGTTTTCGCTACCTTCTGGATCATCTGCTGCTGCACCTTCGCGACAGCCCAGCGGCCATCCCCTCAGCCAACACCCGAAACACCCGCACAACGCACGCAGGAGATCCAGCAGCTACGCCTCGAACTACAAACAATCTCCGCCCGTCTCGACGTCCTAGAGCGCGAAGAGTCCGCCGCAACACCCTCCACCCCAGCAACGCCGGTAGCCTCCACACCACCGCCGCAGTCAACAACCCCGCCACCAGCAACCCTAACCGCTGAGGACCGATCTACTCTAAAATTCCTTCGCGGCACCACCTTCAACTTCGCCCTCGACGGCTACTACGCCTACAACTTCAATCAACCCATCGGCCGCGTCAATCAACTCCGTGCCTACGATGTCAGCAGCAACAGCTTCAGCATCAACCAGGCAAACTTCATCGTCGAGCACCTTCCCGCAGCATCCGCAGACGAGCGCTTCGGCGGCCGCATCGACCTCCAGTTCGGCCAGGCCACAGAAACCCTGCAAGGCTCCAGCGCCAACGAACTTCGCCCGCAGGTCTGGCGCAATCTCTTCCAAGCCTACGGCAGTTATCTCGCGCCCGTCGGCACCGGCCTTCAGTTCGACTTCGGGAAGTGGGCCAGCGCGCTCGGTGTCGAAGGCAACTACACCAAGGATCAGATCAACTACTCGCGCAGCTATCTCTTCAACTACCTGCCCTTCTATCACACCGGTCTGCGCGCCAACTACAACCTCACCCCGCGCATCAACGTAGCCTACTGGCTAATCAACGGCGTGCAACAAACCGAAGACTTCAACGGCTTCAAGTCCCAGGCCTTCATCTTCACCTTCAAGCCCGCCAGCACGATCACCTGGAACGTCAACTACTACTTCGGCGAAGAACAACCCGACGTCGTCCCCTCCCCCACCGACGGCCTTCCCACCCAGAACATCACCCCCGCCCCCAACGGCCGCGAACACATCTTCGACACCTACGCCACCTGGAACGCAACCCCGCGTCTAACCCTCGTCGGCGAAGCCGATTTCGTCATCAACCGCGTCTTCTCCTACTCGCAACCAAAGCACGTTGCCGCCGGCGCCTTCTACGTCAAATACGCTCTCCCGCACAACTACAACATCGCAGCCCGCACCGAATACTTCGACGATCGCGGCGGTCTCTTCAGCGGTGCCATGCAAGCTCTCAACGAACTCACTCTAACCTTCGACCGCCAGATCGAACCCGGCTTTCTAGCTCGCGCCGAGTATCGTCGTGACGCCGCCAATCAACCCTTCTTCCTCACCAACACCGTCTCGAACCTCAGCCACACTCAATCCACAGCCACCATAGGCCTCGTCTTCTGGTGGGGCCAAAAGCAAGGCAGCTGGTAACGGAGCACACCCATGGCAGACCTCATCGCAATCCTCACAATCGCAATTCTCTTCCCCGCATCCATGCTCTACGTCCACGCCTGCGACCGCCTGAAAGGAAGCCGCCGCTAAGGTAGCCCATCATGATCGAAAACATCATCCTCCTCGTAATCTGCACCCTCCTTCTCGTCTACCTCGTTTACGCTCTTCTGCGTCCGGAGAAGTTTTAATGTCGCTCAACGGCTGGCTCCAGATCACACTCTTCATCGCACTCATCCTGCTCTTCGCCAAGCCGATGGGCAGCTACATGACGCGCGTCTTCGAACGTCGTCGCACCTGGCTCGATCCCGTCCTGGTTCCCTGCGAACGCCTCCTCTACCGCCTCACCGGCATCGATCCCAACGAAGAGATGCGCTGGACCCAGTACGCCGTCTCCATGCTCATCTTCACAGCAGCGACAGTCCTGCTCACCTACATCATCGAGCGCCTCCAGGCCCACCTCCCCTTCAACCCGCAGGGCTTCCACGCCGTCTCTCCCGGCCTCGCCATCAACACCGCCATCTCTTTCTCCACCAACACCAACTGGCAGGCCTACACACCCGAGTCCACCATGAGTTATCTCACCCAGATGCTCGGCCTCGCCACGCACAACTTCTGGTCCGCCGCCGTCGGTCTCGCTCTAGCCATCGCCTTCATCCGAGGCATCGCGCGCCGCGAGATGAAGACCCTCGGCAACTTCTGGGTCGACCTCACCCGCGGAACCCTCTGGATCCTTCTTCCCATCTCCATCGTCTTCGCGTTAGCCCTAACCTCGCAGGGCGTAATCCAGAACCTCAAGCCCTACACCATCGCAACGCTAGTCCAGCCGCAGACAATCACCACCACCGGTGCCGACGGCAAACCCACCACCACCACCGTCACCACGCAAACCATAGCGCAAGGCCCCGTAGCCTCTCAGGAAGCCATCAAGATGCTAGGCACCAACGGCGGCGGCTTCTTCAACGCCAACAGCGCCCACCCCTTCGAGAACCCAACACCGCTCTCGAACTTCCTCGAGATGCTCTCCATCTTCCTCATCCCCGCCGGCCTAACCGTCACGCTAGGCCAGATGGTCGGCTCGCCCAAACACGGCTGGGCGGTCCTCGCCGCCATGACCATCCTCTGGTTCGTAGGCGTCTTCGCATGTTACTGGTCCGAAGCACAACCCAACCCACTCCTCCACCACGTCGATCAGCAAGCTTCGCTCATGCAACCCGGCGGCAACATGGAAGGCAAGGAGGTCCGCTTCGGCATCGTCAACTCCGCCCTCTTCGCCACCGTCACCACCGACGCGAGCTGCGGCGCCGTCAACGCCATGCACGACTCCTTCATGCCCCTCGGCGGCCTCGTCCCCCTCACCAACATCATGCTCGGCGAGATCGTCTTCGGAGGCGTAGGCGCCGGCCTCTACGGCATGTTGGTCTTCGTAGTCATCGCCGTCTTCATCGCCGGCCTAATGGTCGGCCGAACCCCCGAGTACCTGGGCAAAAAAATCGAAGCCTACGACGTCCAGATGGCCATGCTCTACCTGCTCATCTTCCCGCTCATCATCCTCGGCTTCGCTGCGGTCACGGTCCTCATGCCGAACCTCGGCCTAAGCTCGCTAGCCAACCACGGCCCCCACGGCCTCTCCGAGATCCTCTACGCCTACTCCTCTGCCACCGGCAACAACGGCTCAGCCTTCGCCGGCCTCAACGCCAACACCAACTGGTACAACTACTCGCTAGCCATCGCCATGTTCATCGGCCGATTCATGATGATCGTCCCGATGCTGGCCATTGCCGGCAACCTCGCCGGTAAAAAAATCGTTCCCGAAACCGCCGGCACCTTCCCCGTCACCACGCCGCTCTTCACCGTGCTGCTCACCTCAGTCATCGTCATCGTAGGCGCACTAACGTTCTTCCCCGCGCTCTCACTAGGCCCCATCCTGGAGCACCTGCTCCTCCACGCAGGTCACACCTTCTAGGCATCCGGAGAAACCATGTCCACCGCAAGTCAAACCAAAGGCCGTCGCTCACTCTTTGATCCGGCAATCACTCGTCGGGCAATAACAGACGCTCTAGCCAAGCTCGCCCCCAGAACCATGATGAAGAACCCCGTCATGTTCGTAGTCGAAGTAGGCAGCGTCCTCACCACCGCCCTCCTCATCCTCGACCTCTTCACCCACCACGGCCACTTCCGCTTCGATCTCCAGATCACGCTCTGGCTCTGGTTCACCGTCCTCTTCGCCAACTTCGCAGAAGCCATGGCCGAAGGCCGCGGCAAAGCCCAGGCCGACGCCCTCCGTCTCGCCAAATCCGAAACCACCGCCTACAAGCTCACCAAGTCCGGAGCCATCGAAGAGATCCCCAGCTCACAACTCCGCACCGACGACGTAGTCCGAGTCGTCGCCGGCCAGATGATCCCCGGCGACGGCGAAGTCACCCACGGCGTAGCCTCCGTAGACGAGTCCGCCATCACTGGCGAATCCGCGCCCGTCATCCGCGAAGCCGGCGGCGACCGCTCCGCCGTCACCGGTGGCACCCGCGTCCTCTCCGACGAGATCACCGTCCGCATCACCTCCAACCCCGGCGAAACCTTCCTCGACCGCATGATCGCGCTGGTAGAAGGAGCCGAGCGCCAAAAGACCCCCAACGAAATCGCCCTCAACATCCTCCTGGCCGGCCTAACCATCATCTTCCTTCTAGCCGTGGTCACCCTGCAGCCCTACGCCATCTACTCCGGCGCACCGCAAACAGTCTTCGTATTAATCTCGCTGCTAGTCTGCCTGATCCCCACCACCATTGGCGGCTTGTTGTCAGCCATCGGAATAGCGGGAATGGACCGCTTAGTCCAACACAACGTCCTCGCGACTTCAGGTCGCGCCGTGGAGGCCGCCGGCGACGTCAACACCCTTCTCCTCGACAAGACCGGCACCATCACCATCGGCAACCGCGAAGCCTCCGAGTTCGTCACCGCTCCCGGCATCACTGACGATCAACTCGCCGACGCCGCCCAACTCTCCTCCCTCGCCGACGAAACCCCTGAAGGCCGCTCCATCGTCGTCCTAGCCAAGCAGCAATACGGTCTCCGCGGCCGCGAACTAGCGCACCTCAACACCGAATTCATTCCCTTCTCCGCCCTCACCCGCATGTCCGGCATAGAAGTCGACGGCCGCAGCATCCGCAAAGGCTCCGTCGACGCAATCTCCAACTACCTCATCGAGCACGGCTCCAAGCTCCCCGACGAAGTCCGCGCCTCCGTCGAAGCCATCGCCCGCTCCGGCGGCACGCCCCTGGTCGTAGCAGAAAACGGTCGCGCCCTCGGCGTAATCCATCTCAAAGACATCGTCAAAGGCGGCATGCGCGAACGCTTCGACCAACTCCGCGCCATGGGCATCCGCACCATCATGATCACCGGCGACAACCCCCTCACCGCCGCCGCCATCGCCCGCGAAGCCGGCGTCGACGACTTCCTAGCCGAAGCCAAACCCAAAGACAAGATGGACCTCATCAAGCGCGAGCAAGCCGAAGGCAAGCTGGTAGCCATGACCGGCGACGGCACCAACGACGCCCCCGCGCTAGCCCAGGCCGACGTAGGCGTAGCCATGAACTCCGGCACCCAGGCCGCAAAAGAGGCCGGCAACATGGTCGACCTCGACAGCAACCCCACCAAACTCATCGAGATCGTAGCCATTGGAAAACAGCTCTTAATGACTCGTGGTGCGTTGACGACCTTCTCCATCTCCAACGACATCGCCAAATACTTCGCCATCATCCCCGCCATGTTCGCCGGAGCCTTCCCCGTCCTCAACGCGCTAAACATCATGCACCTCCACAACCCCGAATCGGCCATCCTCTCAGCAGTAATCTTCAACGCGCTCATCATCGTCGCGCTCATCCCGCTAGCCCTGCGCGGCGTTCGCTATCGCCCCATGTCCGCCGCCTCTCTCCTCCAGCGCAACCTCTTCGTCTACGGCCTCGGCGGCATCGCAGCTCCCTTCTTCGGCATAAAGCTAATCGACATGCTCATCACCGCGCTCCACCTCGCCTAAGGTGCAATCATGAAAAAGACCCTCATCACCGCCACCCTCTATACCGCGATCACGGCCATCCTGCTAGGCCTCGGCTACCCACTCCTCATCACCGGCCTCGACCACCTCCTCTTCCCGCATCAATCCGACGGCTCCCTCATCACACGCAACGGACAGGTCATCGGCTCGCAACTCATCGGCCAGACCTTCACCGGTGACACCTACTTCCACAGTCGTCCCTCCAACGCCGGTACCGGCTACGACGCAACCTCCTCAGGAGGCTCCAACCTGGCCCCCACCAGCAAAGCCCTCATCGACCGCATCAACTCGAGCGTGGCCGCCGAACAGAACGGCACCACCCCCGTCCCCATCGATCTAGTCACCGCCTCCGCCTCAGGCCTCGACCCCGACATCACGCCCGCAGCGGCCTACTACCAAGCCCCACGCATAGCCCAGGCCCGCCACCTCCCCGAAGCCACCATCAACCATCTAATCGACAACCACACCACCCAACGCCAGTTCGGCCTGCTAGGCGAACCCCGCGTCAACGTCCTCGAACTAAACCTGGCCCTCAACAACCTCTCAACGCATTAGTCGACCCCTTTTGATTCAGGGCCACCGGCCCGTCCCATAACAGCCCAGGGCGTAGCCCTGGGTAGGATCCACCACAACATTATTAGAGGGCTGAAGGCCCGACATATAGCCGCCGGCGCCATCCGTGACTCGCCGGGTGCCCCATTCATGCCCTCGCATTTGGGGCATGAGTGGGAACCACCACTAGCCCTGCCCCCAAATAATTTCCTCAAAAACAGCCCAAAAACCGCATGTCAACCCCTCAAACCTCCCAACCCCAACAAATCAAACAACATCCGCGTGGCACACCTACCCCCAACCATCCGCTACAATTTAACTATCCACCCGCCTCCCAAAGACAGACCTAACCCCAATCGAATGTTATTTATACCCGCACCCAGCTGTATTATCAACTACTTACGAGCATTTTCAAATCGCCATCTCTGAAAACGGTCCTAACTCCAATGCAAGCAATTAGATACCCGTAACCAATTGCACTTGCCTCACTTACAAGCAACGCTCTCCATAACCGACTGATAACAAGCCACTTACAGAAAGGTATAAATATGGGATCTTTGCCATTAACCCGCCTGTTATCAGCGGCTTACAATCAAAAAAATGCCAAGAGGGGGAGGGGGGA
>JBAVDD010000160.1:0-1711 GCA_049587035.1 Acidobacteriaceae bacterium
GTTCCACGCAGGACTACGCCCCCATCGGCCTCAACTCTCTGCTCTACAAGTACGAGCGCGACCTCGCCTTCATCACCGCCACACTAAGTGATCCAGCCAGCGCCATCACCTGGAGCACCAGCGCCGGCGACCGTCTCCACGCCATCAACAGCCTCCTCTGGGACAACACCTCAGGCCAATACTTCGACCTCGACCTCCGCACCCACCAGCGCTCCACCTACCACTACCTCACCGCCTTCTATCCTCTCTGGGCCGGCGTGGCCTCGCCTCAAAAAGCCGCCCGCGTAGTCGCCGCTCTCCCGCTCTTCGGCCGCCCCGGCGGCCTCACCATGAGCACCTTCGACTCCGGCGAGCAATGGGACCAACCCTACGGCTGGGCCCCCACCAACTGGCTCGCCACCATCGGTCTTCTCCGCTACGGCTACGTCGGCGACGCCCTTCGCATCTCCCGCCAGTTCACCACCACCATCGCCACCAACTACGCTCATGACGGCACCATCCGCGAAAAATACAACGTAGCCAACAGCTCCGCCAACGTCCACATAGCCGCCGGCTACAAGGAAAACGTCATCGGCTTCGGGTGGACGAACGCTGTCTACATCGGCATGCAGCAACTCCTGCACTCCGCGCAGCTCCTCAGTGCCCCGCAGCAGCCTCCGCCGCCTGATTCCCCGCCGACCCAACCATCCGCATCCCCACCTTCGCAAGATCAATAAACGCCCGCGCGGGATCCGTGTGCAGCAGCTTCACGCTCACCTTGTCGCCAACGTCCAGACCCTCCTCGCCCTGGATCACGCGCCCCTCAAACGGCGGCTGAATCACGCGCACGTACACGCCCTTATTGCTAGCGCCCGTAATCACGCCGGCAAACACCTGGCCAATCCGCGAAGCCATCGCCACCGCCGCCACGCGCTTCTGCATCGTGCGCTCGATCTTGCGCAGCGCCTTGTCGGCCTCATTGCAGTGCCCCGCAATCGCCGCCAGCTCCGCATCGCTATAAGGAGCGGCCTCACCGCGCGTCATCGCATGCAGAACCCTCTGCGTCACCAAATCCGGAAACCGCCGGTTCGGCGCCGTCGAATGCGTATAGTCCCGCACCGCCAACCCAAAGTGCCCCGTCGGATCATCATCCGGCCGCATCAGCAGATACTCACCCGGTCCCATCAGCTTAATCGCCGACACCGCCACATCCGGATAGTGAATCGGATCCTTCGCGCGCATATCGGCCAGCGCATCATTCAGCGCCCGCGAGTCCGGAACCGCCGGCAGATCATACCCATGCTCCTTCGCCAACTGCACAATCCGATCCCATCGCTTCGGAACCACCACCACCCGCTGCAACCCACTCCGTCCACCCTTGCGCAGCGCCCGCGCCATCACTCCATTCGCCGCCACCATCAAGTCCTCAATCAGATTCATCGCGCGATTCTGCTCTGTCTCCGTCACATCGATCACGCGTCCATCCACCACCACCGGGTCTGCCTCCGCGCGATGAAACTCCAGAGCTCCACCCTTCACCCGAGCCGCATGCAGCGCCTGCGCCGCCTCATCCTGCAGCTTCAACTGCTCCACCAACCACCCCTCCCCCAATCCATCACCGCCCGCATTCAACGACGCATCCGCCGCATGTTCCCGCGCACTATCCGCTCGCAAGCTCGCCACATCGTCATCCACCGCCCCTGCTGCCGTCTTCTCCAGCCACGGCCCCACC
>JBAVDD010000161.1:0-10367 GCA_049587035.1 Acidobacteriaceae bacterium
GGTCCAACTCGCCCGCAGCGACGGGGCGAACTCCCAACGCATTCAGAATCGGCGACTGCCTCAACGCGCCGCTCGAATCTTCCTTCGCATGCGTAAACATCACCGGCCCTGAGCAGGCCAGCACCGCCTCTATCGCCGCTCTACTCCGCGCCGCTGTAAGAGCTGGATCGCTTCCAGGCATCTTCAGCGTCCGCTGAAGCGTCCACGAGAGAAACGGATGTACTCTCTCCGCCGCTGGCCAGACCACATCGGTAGCGCTCATCAGAACGGCTGCATCGAAGAACGAGCCCTCGGCTTCAGAAACACTCATCACCATGACCGGAGCACCCGTCGATGGCAACGTGAACGTCGCATCGCGTGCGTGCAATTCGAGCGCTTGCAGAGCAGTTGCGAACGGAACTCGTCGTCCTGCGAAGTCCAGCGTAGCGACCGTGTCCAACAAGCTCTCCCAAGCGCGCGTCGCCTCAAACTCAAGAGCAGAGAGGCCGCGATTCCCCGGCCACTTCGCGGCCGACAAGACCCGGCGAACAAACTCCATCCACTCCGCATACCCGCGTGGACGCTGCATATCGCCGTGGCGCACCAGGAAAGCCTGCACCTCTCTCAACCATCGCAGTGCCTTCCCCTGATCGTTGGTCTCCGACGAAGCCTCGGCCCGCGACGCGAGCTCAAGCACATCCGCAATCTCGATCTCCGGTCGCAGCAGCGGCATTCGTCGTAGCCAGTGAGCGTCGAATTGCGCAGCCACGTCGCGCGCGTCCTCACTTGCGCCTATGTCCCCAACGTACGGCGAGCGCAGCAGGGAACTCACGCGCTCCCTGTGCATCGCTCCCTGCGTCCATCGGATCATTGCGAGGGCGTCGGCAATCATCGCAGTAGATGCCAGCGCGGCCCCGCTCGAAAACTCCCACGGAGTTGACGAAAGATCCGCATCCACCGCCTGCAGCTCCGGCGCTAGGATTTCGCGGAACACACCTTCAATCTCCGCGCGCCTCTCAGCGGGATTCGCAAGCAATAGCGCCACGCGTGCACCCGGCTCCTTCGCGTGGTTCGCCTCCAGGAACCCGCGAATCCATCGCACTGCAAGCAACAGCTCCGCGCGTTCATCCTGCGCGGCGACAGAGAAACTGGGGGCCGAGACTCTACCTGCGTCTCCCAACGCCAGCTCCTGAACGTTCGTTCCACGCTCTCGGAACGTTTCCAGCAACCTCTCCTCCGAGGGTGACACCTCTACGAACCCTGCAAGATCAAGCGACGCCGGCGGCGCGAGGGCCCCCGCGCGCACGTGCTCCTCTAACGCAGCATTCAACAAACTCGCAGAGAGGACGTCGCTCTCACGGCATCGCGCAACGAACGTCCCCGCCCACGCGCTAAAGATGCGGCTGTCATGAGAATTCGCAAACTGCCGCAGCTGCTCAGCGGCGTTGTAATCCGCCGCCAGTTGCCAGGCAGACGCTGCGAGCTCCGCCAGCGACTCCACCGAGCCGAGCGAACGGTTCGCTGTATCTTCGGCAAGAATCTGTCGCCATAGCAGATGCTCCTGCGCAGCATTCAGCAGCAGTCGCTGCTCTGCGCCTGCCAGGACCAGGTCGTTCCACAACGAGCGCGTCCACTGCGCCCAACTCAGCACACGCGCAGGTTCCCAGGCCTCCAGCCCACGCTGGCGTTGTCTCGCATGGAACGCCGCCCGCATCTGGCGCGCCGCACGCGCATTGGGCAGCAGCACCAACTCGCCGCGATCCAGCGCGTCCAGCAGCTCCGACAAGGTGACAGAAGACATCGTCTACCGTTATACCGAATCTTTGTTGAAACTTCGTCCCGCCAGAGGTCTTATTCCGCCGCAGCTATCTTCTCCCCACGATTCGTCACGCCGCTCAGCACCAGCAGCGCCAGCGCCAGCGCCATTGGCACCACCATCGCCACTCGCAACGATCCGCTCTGCGTGGAAATAAATCCCATCATCCAAGGAAACAACGCCGCTCCAAGTCCCGAAACCGCGAGGATGAATCCAGCCTCGCGCGCCGTTGGCTGCCGCTTCATCAGCAGCGCAAACGTCGTTGGGAAGAACGGCGCCAGGCTCAGTCCCAGCAGCACCGAGTACAACGAAAGCAGCGGCCCATGGTGCGTCGTCACCAGCGCTGCAATCCATAAGGCGGAAAGCCCCAGGCCAATCTGCTGTAGCGTCGTCTCCCGCATCACCCGCAGCGCCGCCGACGACACTGCACGTCCCACCGTAAGCGCCGACCACAGCAACACAATCGCTGATTGCCCGCCCAGCAGCCGCACATCGGAAAATCGCACAGTGTACGTCGTCAGCCACCCCGTCATGCACGTCTCAAGGCCGCCATACAAAAACAGCAGCACGCCGAAACGTATCAATAGTCGCGCCGGCAGCGCAGGTGAGTCCATCGCCAAAGATTCAGTCGCGGCCGCTGCCACTCTTGACGGATTCATCACTCCGCCCAGCGCCGTGACGAGAAACAACCCCGCGAACACAAGCAGCGGTCCACGCAGATGAAACCGTGGCAGCACTGCCGCGGCAATCAAGCCGCACAGGACGGCCCCCAGGCTCCAGAAAAAGTTAACCGAAGCCAGAGCAGAGCCCGTGTGCTCGCGGTATCGCCGGCCCACAACGATGTTGGTCGATGCAATAATGAGCCCCAACCCATAGCCGCTCACAAACAAACACACCGCCCCACTCAGCAGCCCGCCGCTCAGCGCAAACGCACCAAACCCCGCGCACGCAAACGCCATTCCGCCCAACACGCCCAGCCGCAGTCGCCGCGGCACGGACACCCCTCCAAGAAACGAACCCACAAAGTGTGCCGCCAGCAAGAGCCCGCCCTGCTGGTCCGTCAGCCGCCAATCATGCAGCAGCGTCGGCATAATCGGACCCAGAATGACGGTCCCAAGTCCAGCCAACAGGAATCCCGCGGCCAGCCACGCGACGGACGGTCCTGCTACGCCGTCATGGTGTGTTGGAGCATGATGTGTTCGAGTTGCGGTTCCACCCTGCGACATACTCAATCCACTCCGCTCAGCAAAATCATCGGCTTGTTCAACGAGCCGTTAGGGCGGAAGCGATGCGGGGCTTTGAGATCACTCGCAGCAGGTTCAGCAGCACTTCGCCCGCGGTAGCCGCCGCACCCGGTCGACTCCCATTGAAGCGCTCTGTTTCGAAGCAGATGCTACCACGCAGAAGCCGGTCGTCGCGCGTCCACCTCGCCAACGCCATCTTCGCCAGCGTGTTCATCATGCTTCGCGCGTTTATCATCAAGGTTGGGGCTCCATTCCTTCGCCGTGAGCCTCAGGGAGAGTCCCATCATGCGTATCCGTTCCTCCTGCGTCCTGCTGCTGGTTGCGATAACCCCGATTGCATTGGGCGTGACCGGCTGTCGCGGCACAGCGAACTCGCCGGCCGTCGCCAAGAACGCCCCGAAACAGTATCCCGTGCGCGGCACCGTCATCAGCACCGATCCCTCGAACGGCGAGGTCCTCCTCAAGCACAACGCCGTCCCCGGCCTCATGCCCGCCATGACAATGGCCTATCGTCTAGACAATCCGTCTATCCTCTCCGAGCTCCATCCCGGCGATCTCATCACCGCCACGCTTCTGGCCGACCACGATGCCGCCGGCCCCACCAACCTCCGCCTCACCAACATCGACATCATCGCCCAGGCCCGTCCCGACTACAAGCCCGTAGTGAACTACCATGTGCCCGCCAAGGGCGACGATGTCCCCAACTTCGCTCTGCTCAACCAGTCTGGCCGCAAGATCGATCTCAAGCAGTTTCACGGCAAGGTTGTCCTCATGACCTTCATCTACACCCGCTGCCCGCTCTCGGACTACTGCCCCCGCATGAGCCGCAACTTTGCCACCATCGACAAAACCCTGCAATCCGACCCAGCGCTCTATAAGGGCACGCACCTGCTCAGCGTCAGCTTCGATCCCACCTACGACACCCCCAAGGTCCTGCGCAGCTACGGCGAAGCCTACACCGGCAACTACGTCAACGAGACCTTCAAACACTGGGAGTTTGCCGCGCCCTCCCTAGCCGAGCTCCCAAAAATTGAGCAGTTCTTCGACATCGGCGTCACCCCCGGAAAGAACGGGACCCTCCAGCACTCCCTCTCCACCGTCGTCATCGGCAAGGACGGCAAAGTCTTCGCCTTCTACCCAACCAATGACTGGACCACAGCCGAAGTCCTTGCCCAGATTCACAGCGCGGCCTCTTAAACCCCGGGCCCCTCGCATCGCTCCCATCCTCCCGAGCATCGTATCCTTGGGTTACTGCGCAGATCCGCGCCATCGGCAATATTCCACAGCCGTCAAACGTCTACTCCAGAAAGGAAACTCATGTCGCGAATCACCCTGTACTTCGGCGCTGTCCTCACCGGTATCGGAATCTACTTCTTCATCGCCACCGGATCCACCCATCCCACCTCGCTCATTCCCGTGTGGTTCGGTCTCGCGCTCGCCATCTTTGGCATGCTGGCAAATTCAAAGGAACCGTCCAAACGCAAACTCTACATGCATATCGCCGTCACCGTGGGTCTACTTGGTTTCCTCTTCCCCGGCTTCATGGCTGCGAAGGATCTGATTAAGTCTCACTCCGACCAGCTTCCGCTTGCCCATCCCGCGGCCACGCATGAACAGCTTCTCATGGCCATCCTCTGTTTCATCTTCGTCCTGCTCTGCGTGCGCAGCTTCATTACCGCGCGCCGTACAGGCACCTCATAACGTTTCTCCGAAAGAACACTAAGGCCTCATGGCAAATCACGGAATGTCCAACATGGGAGGCGCACCCAGAATGCGCTCGGCCGACGCACCTGCGCGCGGTGCCGGCCGCGCCATCTCCGCAGATCTCACCACCAAGCGCCCCAAGCCCAAGCTAAAAGACATCTGGCCCGAGATCTGGGCCCTCATCAAGCCACGCCGTTTTCTCCTCGCCGGCTGCTTCCTGCTCATGATTGTCAACCGAACGAGCGCCCTGGTTCTCCCTGCCTCCTTCAAGCCGCTCATCGACCAGGTCTTCACCAAGCACCACTACTCTTTGCTCCCCTGGATCGTCGGCGGCGTCCTCGCTGCCACACTCATCCAGGGCATTACCACCTACGCTCTCACACAACTGCTCTCCAAGACCGGCCAGCGCCTCATCGCCGAACTCCGCATGCAGGTCCAGCAGCACGTCGGCAAGCTTTCCGTCTCCTTCTACGACGAGAACCGCAGCGGCACCCTCGTCGCCCGCATCATGAACGACGTCGAAGGTGTTCGCAACCTCATCGGCACCGGAATCGTTGACTTCGTCGGTGGTGTCCTCACCGCCGTCCTCGCCTTCACCTACCTCATGTACGTCTCCGTCAGCATGACGCTGCTCGCCTTCGTCATCATGACGGCCTTCGCGTTCGTCCTGCAGCGCGCCTTCAAAACCATCCGCCCCATCTTCCGTGAGCGCGCCAAGATCAACGCCGAAGTCACCGGCCGCCTCACCGAATCCCTCGGCGGAGTCCGCGTCGTCAAGGGCTACCACGCCGAAGACAGCGAAGCCAAAGTCTTTGCCGGCGGCGTCGATCGCCTCCTGCAAAACGTCATCAGCTCGCTCACCGCGCAGTCCCTCATGACGCTCTCCTCCACCGTCATCCTCGGCGTCGTCGGCGCGGTCGTCATGTACATGGGCGCGCACCTCAACGCCCTCGGCAAACTCACCACCGGCGGTTACTTCTCTTACGTCATGTTCCTCGCCTTCATGACCGCCCCCATCGTGCAATTGGTCTCCATCGGTACCCAGCTCACCGAAGCCCTAGCCGGCCTTGACCGCACCCGCGAGATCATGGGAGAGCGCGAAGAGGACGCCGATCCTGCCCGCTCCATCGAGCTCGGCCCACTTGAAGGCGACGTCAGTTTCGTCGACGTCAGCTTCGCCTACGTCCCCGACAAGCCCGTCCTGCACAACCTCAGCTTCGAGTCCCGCCCCGGCACGGTCACGGCGCTCGTCGGCTCCAGTGGCTCCGGAAAATCCACCATCATCTCGCTCATCTGCGGCTTCCATACCGCGCAGTCCGGTGCTGTACTCATCGACGGCCACGACCTAGCCGCAGCCCGCCTCGCGAGCTATCGCCAGCAGCTGGGCGTTGTGCTTCAAGAAACCTTCCTCTTCGACGGCACCATCCGCGAAAACGTAAAGTTCTCCCGCCCCTCCGCCACCGAAGAAGAGTTTTTGAACGCCTGCAAGATTGCCAGAGTAGACGAGTTCGCCGAGCGCTTCCCCGAGCAGTACGACACCATCGTCGGCGAGCGCGGCGTCAAGCTCTCCGGCGGCCAGCGCCAGCGCCTCTCCATAGCGCGCGCCATCCTGGCTGACCCCCGCATCCTCATCCTCGACGAAGCCACCAGCTCTCTCGACTCCGAGTCCGAAGCCCTCATCCAGCAAGGGCTCAGCTACCTCATGCAGGGCCGCACCACCTTCGTCATCGCCCACCGTCTCTCCACAATCCGCCGTGCCGACCAGATCCTCGTAGTCGAGCAAGGCGTCATCGTCGAGCGGGGAACCCACCAAACCCTCTACGCGCTCAACGGACGCTACCGCGATCTCTACGACCGCCAGCACGGCCTCGAAGCCAATCTCTTCCTCGCCCCCGGCGAAGGCGACATCGTTCCCGACGCCGTCTAACCCGCGCCCTCCACCCCAAGCTCGCGCAACAGAAACGCGTCGTCAAAAGCGATCTCCTTCAGATAGTCATACCGCCCGCTAGCACCGCCATGCCCTGCATCCATATTCACGTGCAGCAGCAGCGGAGCATCATCTGTCTTCAGCGTGCGCAGCTTCGCCACATACTTCGCCGGCTCCCAGTACATCACCTGCGAATCATTCAAACTCGTCTTCACCAGCATCGCCGGATATGCGCCCGCATGCAGGTTGTCATACGGCGAATAGCTCCGCATGTATTCAAACGCGGCCTTCTCATTCGGATTCCCCCACTCCTCATACTCCGCCACCGTCAGCGGCAACGTAGCATCGAGCATCGTATTCATCACATCCACAAACGGCACATGGCTCAGCACCGCGCGAAACAGTTCGGGCCGCATATTCACCACAGCGCCCATCAGCAACCCGCCCGCGCTGCCGCCCTCAATCGCCACGCGCTTCGGATCGCCGTAACCCTCGCGTACCAAAAACTCCACAGCGTCGATGAAGTCCGTAAACGTGTTGCGCTTCTCCATCATCTTGCCGCCATCGTGCCACGGATCACCCAGCTCTCCGCCGCCGCGAATATGCGCATATGCCATCACCAGCCCGCGATCCAGCAGCGCCAGCCGCGAAGCCCCAAACCCCAGCGGCAGCGCATAGCCATACGATCCATACCCATACACATACAGCGGCGAGCTCCCATCCTTCTTGAACCGATCGCGCCGATACACCAGCGACACCGGAACCTCTGTCCCATCCTTCGCCTTGAACCAAAGCCGCTCCGAAGCATACCGCGAAGCATCGAACCCACCCGGTACCTCATGCTCCTTCAGCAGCGTCGACTCGCCCGTCTTCACGTCATACTCAAACACCGAAGGCGGCCGCACCAGCGACTGGTACGCATACCGATACGTCGCAGCCGCAAAATCCTTATTCACATCCCCGCCCGTCTCATACGCCGGGTCAGGGAAGCGTATCTCCTGCGACTCACCCGGCCACCCATCTTCGCTCAACCCAAACACACGCAGCACCGGCAGCCCACGCTCGAGATAGCTCGCCACAAAAAAATCGCGAAACAGATCCACATCCTCCAGCGGCGCATCCTTCCGCTCGGCGAGCACCTCCACCCAGTGCTCGCGCCCGGTCGCAGTCACCGGAGTCCGCATCAGCCGAAACTGCTCCGCCTTATGGTTCGTCCGAATGTAAAAAAATCCATCCCGATGATCGACGTCATACTCCTCATCATCCACGCGCTCCGCCAGCAACCGGAACGAAGCAGTCGGAGTCTTCGCATCCATCATCCAGCTCTCGCTGGTCGTATGGCTGCCAGCCTCCAGCAGCAGATACGCCCTGTCCCGCGTTCGTCCCACGCCCACGTTGAAGCGCTCATCCTCCTCGTGAAACACCTCCACCGCGGCCGCTCCCATCACCTTCCGAAACACCCGGTCATGCCGCTTGGTCTGCTCATCTTCCGTGGAATAAAACAGCGTCGCAGAATCCGGCGCCCACACAATCGACCCCACCCGCTCCGCCGTATCCTCCAGCAGCGCGCCCGTCTCCAGGTTCTTCACCGCCAACCGATACTGCCGGAAGCCCGTGTTATCGGTCGTATACGCCAGCAGCTTCCCGTCCGGAGTCACGCTCATCGTTCCCACATCCATAAACGGCTGCCCCTCGGCCAGCAGATTCACATCCAGCACCACCACCTCCGCATCCGGCTTCCCCACCGGCCGCCGGCAAAAGCGCGCATACTGCTTGCCCTTCTCCGTGCGCGTCAGGTACTCCCACTCTCCGTCGCGGTATGGCAGCGAAACATCATCCTCCTTGATGTGCGACAGAATCTCGTCATACAACTTCGTCTGCAACTCTTCGGTCCCACGCATCGCAGCGGCGGTGTATGCATTCTCCGCCTCCAGGTAAGCCGTCACCTCCGGAGAGCTCTTGTCCCTCATCCATGCATAGTCATCCTGCAGTTCTGTTCCGAAATACGTGGTGGAATGGGGTTGGCGTTCGGCAATAGGCGGCGTCGGCAAAGTCATTTTCATATGGGCTCCATCGACAGGATAAACGTTGCTCCACAATGCCAGCGCAAGCCGGGCAACGCGCCGCAGAAATGCCGCCTCTCAACCTCTATGGGCATTTAGCAGTACGCGGCACCGCCGCATTTGGAGACAACCACCATGAACAGAATCACCAGAATCGCATGTATTGCAGCACTCGGCTGCGCAGCCATCGGTTTGTCGGTCGCCGCGCACGCTGCGGTAACCGACCAGGACAAGGCCTTCCTCACCAACGCATCGCAGGGAAACTTCGACGAGATCAACCTCAGCAAACTCGCCGAATCCAAGGCGACCGACCCTCAGGTCAAAGCTTTCGCACACAAGATGGTAGTCGACCATACCGCTCTCGGCGAGAGAATGAAGCCCTTCGCCGAAGCCTGGGGCCTCAGCCCTGTAACCAGCTTCGACGCCGACCACCAGGCAGAGTACGACAAGCTCCAAGGCCTCTCCGGCTCCGAGTTTGACAAGGAATACATGAGCGTCATGGTCAAGGACCACCACGAAGCCTTCGGCCTCTTCACCAAGGAAACCCAAACCACCACGGACAGGAAGTTTAAGTCCGCTGTCATGTATGGCAAGAGCATCGTCGCCGCTCATCTCCACATGGCAGACAGCCTTAACGCCAAGCTGTCCTAGCCCACGCAGTTGCGCGGTTACAGAAGGCCTCCTTCACGGCAAGGAGGCCTTTCCATTTGTGGAACCGGCCGGCCGCGCCTGGCGTACCATGTCACTGTGACTGCAAAACGCATGGTTCTCAGCGCCGCGTTGTTGGGGTGTACGCTCTTTAGCGCCGCCCGCGCGGAAGCGCCCGATAAACTCCCCAAGCCCACCAGCTACGTCAGCGACTTCGCCAACGTCATCGATCCCGCCTCCAAGGAAAACATCGAAGACCTAGCTTGGCAGGTCTACTCCCGCGCTCACGCCACCATCGAAGTCGTCACCGTAAAGTCCCTCGACGGCCAGGACATCGACTCCTTCACGACCGCCCTCGAAGACAACTGGAAGGTCGGTCCCAAGTCCAGCGACAAGGGCATCGTCATGGTCTTCGCCATTCAGGACCACAAGGACCGCATCGAAGTCGGCTACGGCCTCGAAGGCATCCTCAACGACGCCAAGGTGGGTGACATCCGCCGCAGCATGAACCCACTCCTCGAGCAGGGCCAGTACGGTCCTGCCATCCAGTCCGGCGTCCAGCAGATCGCCAACGTCATCGCCGCTGATGCCAACATCACCCTCACCCCACCCCAGCAAACCCCACAGCCCGTCTACAACTACCAGCCCGTGCATCACCGCACCAACTGGTTCGGCATCATCTTCTTCCTCGTCTTCATCCTCGTCATGTTCCGCGGTGGCGGCGGCCACGGCTGGCTCTGGTTCCTGCTCGGCAACATGATGGGCGGAGGCTTCGGCGGCGGCGGCGGTGGAGGAGGCGGCGGATTTGGTGGCGGCGGCGGTGGTGGAGGTGGTGGTGGAGACTTCGGCGGCGGATTCGGCGGCGGCTCCGGCGGCGGCGGCGCCAGCGGCAGTTGGTAATCCGATGAATCCAGGAATGACTTAATTCAAGAATCTTCAAGAATCCAAGCAATCAATTAGGCTTATAGATCATGACTACGATAGAC
>JBAVDD010000162.1:0-4976 GCA_049587035.1 Acidobacteriaceae bacterium
TGCGCACATTACCGGTGAACCAGTCCGCCGGTCCAACCATCGATGGTGTTGTGCCTACTCGTGTGATCTTCATAGTGTCCTTTCAAAGACGTGATGCATGGATTACCAAGCGTACGCTTGAGGTGCCTCGCCGCCGGGGCCGGGCCAAATCTTGTCGAGACGCTGGAGGGTGTCCTCGGAGAGCGTGATGTTCACCGCATGGATTCCTTCCGTTAGTTGCTCCTTCGTTCGGGGTCCCATGATCGGAGCGGTTACGGCCGGATTGTGAAGCAACCACGCCATCGCAACGTCGGAGGGCTTCTCTCCGAGTTCCTGGCAGAGTCCTTCATACGCCTCCAACTGAGGACGTAGTCTCTCGATCTCCTTGCTCTTTTCGGAGCGCCGTCCGTCCTTAGCCTTCTGCAGCGCACCACCAAGCAGACCACCACCCAAAGGACTCCACGGAAAGAGGCCGAGACCGTAATGCCTACATGCCGGGATCACCTCCAGCTCAATCGTGCGTGCAGTGAGGTTGTAGAGGCTCTGCTCGGAGACAAGACCCATGAAGTGGCGGGCATTCGCTTCGCTTTGTGCGGTCGCGATGTCCCAACCAGCAAAGTTACTGCTGCCCACATAAAGCACCTTCCCTTGCTGCACCAGCAGTTCCATCGCCTGCCAGATCTCCTCCCACGGTGTGCGACGATCGATGTGGTGCATCTGGTAGAGATCGATATGATCCGTCTGAAGACGACGCAGACTGTCTTCGCACGCCTTCCGTATGTGGTATGCAGAGAGCTTTCGGTCGTTGGGTCCGAAGTCCATCGGCTGATAGACCTTGGTTGCTAGAACGATATGCTCCCGTCGTCCGCCTTGAGCAAGCCAGCGCCCGATGATTTCCTCCGACACGCCATATCCCTTCTCGATGTCGGGCTTTTGCGGGCCGCCGTATACGTCCGCCGTGTCGAAGTGAATGACTCCCTGCTTGAGGGCCTCATCCATGATTTCGAAGCTCGTCGCTTCGTCGGTGACCATACCAAAGTTCATCGTGCCAAGCCCAAGCCGGCTGACCTGCAGCCCGGTACGACCAAGATATGTGTATTGCATGCGTCCTCCTTTCAGATTTCGTCGGCGAACTACTTCTGCCGCTTTTCAAATACTTCCTTCACCACGGGCAAGGCGGAAAAGGCGCACGGCCATCCTGCGTAGAACGCGATCTGCGTCAATACTTCACACGCCTGCATCTGAGTCAGCCCATTGTCCATGGCTCTGTTGAGGTGATAGGTAATCTGAGCCGTCTGTCCGTTTGCGATCAAGGCGCTCACGGTCACAAGGCTTCGATCACGTGGTGCGAGTGCGGTGCGTAGCCAAAGGTCGCGAAACAATAAGTCTGTCGTGTTCTGCACAAGGCCCGGGGAAACCGCGCCAAAATTATTGCTCACTAGCGTCTCTCTCTGCGCCTCAGCTTCTTCGTTCAGGGGTAGCAACTTGTCCTTCGCGGTCGGCAGCTGTTCGGTCCCAATCTTTCGTTGAGCAAAGATGTCCTTCGCGACGGCAACAGCAGCCATCGCGTTCCCCCATCCCGCATAGAAAGCCAAATGCGTGATGATCTCCGACAGCTCTGCCGGTTGCACACCGTTATCCAGCGCCAGGGCAAAATGCACGGACATTTCAAGCGTCTGAGTACGTGCAATGACTGCTGCGACCGTTACGACACTGCGATCGCGAGGCGAAAGCTCCGGGCGCTTCCAAAGCCCATCGAGCAACGCGATCTTCGTGTAGTGCTCAAGCGCCGGTGATACCGCGCGAATAGTTTCGTAGCTCAAGCCGCTGACGGCTACGCTCTGCTTCTTCAAATCAGACATATGCTTCTCCTTTGCGAATGTAGGCATGTCTTCCCACAGCAAAGCTGCAAGGAGAGCCGTGCCCGTCTTCATGAAATTTCGGCGCTCCATGGGATCTGTCCAGGTTTACCGCATCACGTAGCCGCCATCGACGGAAATCGACTGGCCAGTGATATAGCTCGCGGCTTCACTGCACAAGAATAAGACTGTGTTTGCGATCTCTTCGGGACGGCCCTCGCGTTGCATAGGAACGAACGTCTCGCGCATCATCTTCAGCGCTTTGCCCTGTCCTTCAGCTTCCATTTTGTCGGCCATCGGAGTGCGGATCAGCCCAGGACAAACGTCGTTAACGCGGATACCACGCGTTGCATATTCAAGTGCGGCGCTCTTGGTGAAGCCGATCACGCCGTGTTTCGCTGCATGGTAGGTGCCGCGCTGATTGCCTCCGACGAGCCCGCCGAGCGATGAGCAATTCACGATGGCGCCGCTGCCTTGCTTGCGCATCACCTGAAGCTCAAACTTCATACAGCTCCATACGTCGCGCAGATTTATCCCCATGACCCGGTCATAGTCGTCACGCGGAGAGTCGGCCGTCTCCGCCAGAACGTTCTGAATCCCGGCATTGTTGTAGGCAGCATCGAGTCGACCGAACTTAGCAACGGTCTGCGCCACCATGGCTTCGACCTGGGCATCATCCGAGACGTCGCACGTGACGGCCAGGGTCTTGTAACCCTTGTCAGCAAGCTGCTTCGCTGCTTCCTGAACGTCATTTTTATTCCAGTCAGCCAACACAACCGATGCGCCAGACTCCGCGAATGCCTGAGCTGTTGCGAAGCCCAGTCCTGATGCGGCGCCAGTAACTAGTGCAACCTTGTTCTCAAACGAAATGTTCATCTTCTCTCCTCCTTGTGGCGCGCTGCTTTCTCATCTACAACAAGTATGATGTTCCCCCGTCTAGTGAGGAACCATTTCTCAGTGCATACGCTCATGAGTATGATTCATGAATGACGAGAAATGACTTGGCGGAACTCTTCGCATTCGCCACGGTAGCTGAAGAGCGCAGTTTTACGCGTGCTGCTGCGCGATTGGGAGTCTCACAATCGGCCTTAAGCCACTCCATTCGGGGACTGGAAAAGAGGCTGGGCGTCCAGCTACTTGCGCGAACCACCCGTAGCGTCTCTGCGACGGCTGCCGGGACGGAGTTGCTGCGAGAACTCGCTCCCGCGCTGGAGCGGATTGGAGCGGCGGTGGCAGAGACGATGCAGAAGAGAGAGCGTCCCGCTGGCCGTATCCGCCTAATTATTCCCAGAACTGCGACAGAGATGGTGATTTTGCCGAAGCTGGCGAGATTTTCTCAGACCTATCCCGAGATCGTATTGGAGGTGACCTCGTCGAACGACCCTGTCGATCTCGTCGAGGGAGAATTCGACGCCGGAATTCAGCTCGGTGAATTCATTCAACGAGACATGATCGCTGTTCGCGTGACGAAGGAGATGCGTCTGGCAGTTGTGGGTTCTCCCGCGTACTTCGAATCAAACCCCATTCCAAAACATCCGCAAGATCTTAAAGATCACTCATGCATCGGCTTTCGTTTCAGCAATGGCCTCTATCGCTGGGAGTTCGAGAAGGGACGCAAGGCATTCACTGTGAGTCCACAAGGGCCAGCCTCCTTTGACGACCCAGACCTTGTCATTCAAGCTGTCCTGAACGGAGTCGGGATAGGCACCGCAATGGAAGTAACGATAGAGAACTTGATTGCAACGGGACGTTTGACACAGGTACTGAGGGATTGGTGTCCATCGTTCCCTGGATACTTCCTCTACTATCCAAGTCGACGCAACCAGCCTGCCGCCTTGGCCGCCTTGATTGCCACGCTTCGGCTCTTCGACTGAAGAAAGAATCGCACTGTGAACATACGTCCCATCAGGACTGCTTCTGGATTGATGATAAATCGCCGAGTCACTCATTGACGGGCTCACTACCAAGAACTCGGCTTCTCGGGAAGCAATGCGAGGAAGCGCCCCAACTGACTAGCACGTGCCGAGTCACTTATCCGAGGGCTAGTTAGAAATGGGGATTTTTGCAACGTCAAAATCCTCGTCAAGATCTCCACTGGCATCTTCTCCGCCAAGATGAGCTGTCCTTGTTCTGTCTTCAAAACATCAGTTGGTTAGTCAAGAGACGGGAGTGGTGGACTTTTTGCGAGCGGGCTTCCTGCGGCCTTCTTCGCCCAAAATCCTCGGCCAGGCACCGGCACCAAGAGCTTCCTGCAAGTCTTAGAGAGTGCAACGTCGGAGACCCCATACTCTATCGCCAGTTTTTGCATCGGCCGATCCCAAACCTGGCGATAGAGTTGCTCCCGGTCGTAGCGAGCCAAGAGATGGCAGGAAATCTGTGGTGAAGGTGCGGTCTTCCCTCTTTTCCTACCTGGCGGATCTGCGGCGAGGCCCTTCAGCTTCAAGCGGGTAAGCCACCATGACTCCTTCTCGAGATGCTTCCTGAAACGGGCACTCGAGAAAAGGCTCTTCCATGTCTCCTGAGAGCACACGTTATTGGGGACGAAGATTTTGAAGAGTGCAATTGAGACCTCCGGCTCGCATTCGAGCAGAGTTCTACGCACCCGGTTCATTTCATAGCGGCCTCAGGATTCCAGATTGCTCCGTGCTCGGCAAGAATCCGGACTTTTCTCAGAGATTCAGCAACAGAGTAAATCGTGCGGCTTCTTGCAATGCCCGGGATGCCTATCCCCTCGAAATGCATAAAGTGTAAGCAGCGACTCAGAGAAGAGGAGCCGCCATTAGCCCTATCGTTCGGTCGCGCTCCCAGCTGGAGCAGGTACACGATGATGTCGCTGGACTGCCCAAAGGAGGCCTCATGAAGGAGGCGAGATAGGTCATCTCGCTCCCGACTGAGCTTGAACTTCTTGAGAATCTCAACATGGCCAAATGCCGTTGCCTGCTGGAGAGCGGTGACGTGAGCTTCCGGATCATCCTCGTCCATACCATTTGGGCCCATCGACCGAGGATCGGCTCCGGCCCAAAGGAGCAAGCTCACCCACTTGAGATCACCCTCGCGAGAAAAATGGCGCATGGCTCGATCCAGCTGCTCTTGAAGACCGGTCGCAATGTCAGGATGTGCCTGTTTGACGTTTAGGAA
>JBAVDD010000163.1:0-2505 GCA_049587035.1 Acidobacteriaceae bacterium
ATTGGACGCCGCGCGGCAAGGCCATGAAGCCGAGCGTCGGACTCTCCAGGAGCGCCTCGATGCCACGGAGCTGCACTGGATGAAGCAAGTGGACGAAGCTCGCCAGGCGCTGAGCGCCGAGCACAAGCAACTCGAGGCCCTCGAGCGGCAACGCACCGCCGAAGTCGGCAAGCTTCGCGAGGAACTGGAGCGCCTTCAGGCCGAGCGAGCCCACTTACAGTTGGAATTCGCGCGGACCACTGAAGCGCTCGCCGCGTCCCGAACCGAATGCGCGCACCTTCAGGCGGCTGCCCACAAGCGGGATACGCGCGCAGATGAGGCCATGAAGGGCCTGCAGGAAGTCCAGGCCGCCGCGAGAGAGCAATTCGAAGCGCTACAGCGGCAGCTCCGCGAGGCGCTCGGGCGTCCCCGCCGATTAAGCCCGCAGCAGGGGCGACGACGACTGAGTGATATACATGAAAAGTGAACTCGCTGACATCTGAATAGGCCGCCAATGACCGCGCTACTCAAAGACTCCCCGCTACGAGGGTGCCATGGGCTCTAGCTCCAGCACTTCCTCCGTACCTCCGCCTCCTTCTCGCGAGGAGCTAGATCGGCTGAAGCCTATCTTCGATCTCTTCACACCCTATGCCGCGAGCAAGACGCGCGAGCGCTTTCCGACACGAGAGTCTCGGGCCCGGTTTGTTCACTACACCTCCGCCGAAGCCGCACTCAGCATCATTAAGGAGAAGCGCCTTTGGATGCGGCGGACGAGCTGTATGACGGATTACCGGGAAGTAAGCCACGGTTTCGAGATCCTTAACCGTCTTTTCAACCCAGTGGTGAAGCCGCTCCTGGATGAGCTCGACAAGCACATCCCCAGCGTGGGTACGCAAGCCCTCGAAGTTTTCAATCGCGATTGGAATCAGATTCGCGACCACACTTACATCACTTCTCTTTCCGAGCACGATGAGCGCGAAAATTTCAACGGTCGGCTCTCGATGTGGCGAGCATTCGGCCCGAGCGCCGTGCCACGGGTTGCGTTAGTGTTTTCGCTGCCCTGGTACACGGAGGCCACTCAGCACCTGCACCTGATCTTCTCTCCGGTGGGCTACTTCACGGATGAGGATGTCGCAGGACAGATTCGAGCGGTCATGGACAACATACGAGGAAATCTCAGCTTGATCTGTTCCGTCGACCATCGATGGATTTTTGCTTGCGCATTCGCGATGTTGTTGACTGCCGTGACCTGCCTGAAGCATCAAGGGTTCCACGAGGAACGCGAGTGGCGAGTAATTTACCAACCGACCAGGTGGGGCTCGACGCTCGTGAAGCCTGCGCGAAAGATCGTCGGTGGAGTGCCCCAGATGGTTTATGAACTACCGCTGGACGGCACTGTCTCCGACAACATTGCAGAGCTGGACTTTTCACGCGTCCTCGACCGCATCATCATCGGGCCGACGCAATATCCTCTTTCAGTGCATGAGGCGTTTGTGGAATCACTCACCGAAGCCGGGGTCGCGGACGCGGGGCAAAAGGTCTGGGCTTCCACGATCCCGATTAGGACATGAGAGAGGATGCTGCGATGTTGCTTGCTCTGATTATTGTCCTCGGGTTGCTGGCGCTGATGTTCGCTGCGCTTTACCGCCGTGCCTTCCGCGAACGGATGGCCATCACCGAATACACCCAATTTCTGTTGCTGCACGCAGAGAGCTACGAGGATCACCACCGGAAATTCCTCGCCTACCTCGCGGGTACGGGAAACATGACGGCCATGGAGCGCGGCAGAGATGCGCAGCGCGTCGTCGAGCGCATGGCCAACAGCGGGTTCGATAAGGTCCTGCTCGGGAATATTGCGGCGCGAAACCGCGTCGTTGCAGATGCCTCGAAGTCGGCGACTAAGTAGGGATGTGTAAATCAGTATCGTAAACCATGCGCCGCAGCAGCTGGAGTTCTCACTTGTGTAGCGGTCAAGGGTTTTCTGGACACGGGTTTGTGGGTAATGAACTCTGTCAGGCAGCCAACTGTTGGCTCTCAGCGTGATGGTCGCGGCGCCGCTGAGCGGGCGATCTGAAGCCGTGGCGCTCGATGAGCCACTGCTCGTTGTACAGTTCGGCCCACTCGATGAGCGCCAGGCGCAGCTCCTCGACCGTCTCGAAGGTCCGCACCCACAGCAGCTGCTCTTTGAGGGTGCGGATCGCGCGCTCGACGCAGCCGTTGCCTTCGGGAGCTCGTACGAACGAGGGACTGGAACGCAGGCCCAGGAACGCGATCTCGTTCTGGAAGTCATCGCTGATGTACTGCGAGCCGTGATCGTGCCGAAGCTCGATGCCGGCGGCGATCTTCTCGCGGATGGAACCGAAGCAGCGGCGTACGGCCTGGCGGACCGGCTCGAGCGCCTCCCAGCGAGTAGCGCGCCGGGCGGCGTGGATGCCGAGGATCTCGGCGGTGTGGTGATCGATGGTGAGCAGCACGCTCGCCGAGCCCTCGCGCGTGGTCCAGGTGCCGGTCAGATCCGTCCCCCAG
>JBAVDD010000164.1:0-6263 GCA_049587035.1 Acidobacteriaceae bacterium
CGGCCCCATGAACGAAGTGATCGTCAATAGTTTGAGGCATCTGAACAGCGATGATATCCGCGCCATGGCTATCTATTTGAAAAGTTTACCCGCGCAGCAGCTTAGCGGGACCATCGTCTCGGAACGCGAGGTGGGCGCCGGGGCGCAGGTCTATCGACGCCATTGCGAAGATTGTCACCTAGAATCCGGTCGCGGCGGCATGTTCAGCGCGCCGCCCTTAGCCGGAAGCGCCGTAGCACAAGCCAGCGATCCCGCCTCGCTGATTAATATTATCTTGTATGGGCCCTCCCAACCGAAAGACATCGCGTTTGGCGGCTGGGAAACGATGGAGCCATACTACGATGTCCTAACTGATGCCGAAGTGGCTGCAGTGAGCAACTACGTGCGTGGTAGTTGGGGAAATCGGGCCGGCGCCGTCACGGCAGCGGCGGTTGCAAAGGAACGGTAAGTCTAGATCAGATGGTGCACGACGAGTGTCGAGGACGCCGCAAAGCGGTGACTCATCCACTGCGCTTTTCGATTTCTTCGAGGCTGAGGCCGGCGGTCTCGGGCAGGTAGAGGGTCACGAAGAGGAACGCAAGCACACAGAACCCAGCGAAAAGCCCGAATGAAACCAGTGCCCCCATGCCTAGGAGCACCGGAAAGGCCGTTGACACGATAAAATTGGCGAAAAAAAAGCAGAACACCGCCGCGGACATTCCCCGCGCTCGCACTTGCAAAGGCAGCAATTCCGGCATCATCACCCAAACTACGGGGCCCCAGGTGAAGGAGAATGCCGCCTTGAAGAGCGCCAATACCGTGATCGCTTCCACGGCGCCTGCGAAAGTGGACAGGCGACCAATTTGGAACAGAACGCCGAATGCAAGCAGGGTTGCGCCCATAACCGCCGCCCCTATTAGCAGTAACGGGCGCCGCCCGAGGCGGTCTACCACGCGGCTCGAACACAGCGTCATAATGATCGACAGCATGCTAAAGCCGACCCCGTTCAGCAGCGCAGCAGACTGGCTGAATCCAGCCGCCCGCAGGATTGTCGGCGTGTAATACACTACTGTGTTTATGCCCATGAACTGTTGCAGGATCGCCAATCCCAAAACGCTGAACAACACGGCGCGGAGACTCCTTGAACGCAAGATGTCAAATAATGGCATCCGCCTATGCGCGCTTACGGCTGAAATCTCATCAAGCACCATCTCGGCCTGCTCTGCAACGTTGAAGCGCTGCAATACCTTCAAAGCCTCCTTGCGACGGCCCTGGCGCACCAGCCAACGAGGAGAATCCGGTTGAGACAGCATACCGACCGACAGCACGGCTGCCGGTACGGCAGCCAATGCCAACGTCAAACGCCATTGACCGTAGGGTGCGAGCAGGTATGACGTTAGGTACGACGAGAAGATGCCAACGCCCGTACACATGTGAGTCAGCGACGTCAGCGCGCCGCGGAGGTGCTTCGGCGCCATTTCGGAGACATAGAGCGGGACCTGTACCTGGGCAGCCCCGACGGCGATGCCAGCCAACATCCGCGCACCGATCAACGATGCCGGATCGAACGCGAGCGCGGAACCCAACGACGTCACAATGAAAAGTAGCCCCGAAAATATCAGCATCTTGCGTGGTCCCAAGCGGTCGGCAAGCCGCCCGGTTCCGAAGGCGCCGATCATCGCGCCGAACAGCAACATACCGACCACGAGCCCTTGCAGCGCCGGCGTCAGCGCCATATCCTTTCGGATCAGCAGGATGGCGCCGGCGATGATGCCGGTGTTGTAGCCAACGAGCACACTGCCCAAAGAGCCAAACAGGTAGACGGGCCAGGTGCGGCCTGCTACGTGGCCCGCTAGCGGCACCTCAGAGCTTGACCCAACTGTGGTCTCGCACTTCATCTCCGCGGCTTCCTCGCATCCAAAATCAGCCTGAGATGGCCGCTTCGAGCTCACGCCAACATCACTAACTCTGACATGTTTTCGAGTCATTGCAATCGCTATTATAGGCGCGCGCGCGCGGAACGCCCGAGTGCCCAACACGGCAGTGCGGATCCGTCGCCGGGGTGCATAGGGAGGAGGCTTCTATTTCATACAATAATCTGTCGGCGGGCTTCTGCATGCGGTTTTTCTTCCGTTTGTAGGCACAATCGTGCAGTCAGGCCGCCTCTTGGATATGTCGTCTCAGTGTACGGATGTCCGGCGTGACGCCAATGCCGGGCGCATCGCCAAGACGCACACGACCCTGTACGGGCGATTCGATGCTGTTGCACAGCATCGAACGTAGGGGGTTCGCATTAGCGTCGACTTCCAGCATGCCGTCGCCGCCGGCTGCCGCAAGCAGGTGGGCCGACGCTAGCAGCCCGACGCCGCCGCCAAGAAAGTGCGGGCAGTACGTCAACCCCGCGCGGACAATCGCACGAATCACTGGCAGGCAGCCCGATATGCCACCCCATTTCGCCGCGTCCGGCTGTACCACGGCGAACGCGTGGCTAGCGATCGCGGCGGCGAACGCGCCCTCACCGACCAGATTCTCACCGGCCGCGAGAGGCAGCGGCGAACGCCGAGCGAGCGCTTGCCATTCCGAAAGAGGACGATCGCTGCGGACCGGCTCTTCCAGCCAACCGATCCGGAACCGGCCCAGTTCGGTCGACATCAAGCATGCGCTTTCGTAATCCCACGCTTGATTCGCGTCCACCATCAGTCCGCGCTCCGTTCCTACCAGTTCCGAGATGGACCGGACGCTGCTAATGTCCTGTTCGCGGCCGAACCCGACCTTGAGCTTGAAGGCCGCGAAGCCCTGCTGGATCTTGGTAGCCACGAGCGCCTCCGCCCCCACAGGGTTCACCCCGCTCGCGTACACCTTGACGAGATCCGACTCGCCGCCGAGGAGGCGCCATAGCGCCACTCCCGCTCTGCGGGCGCGCAGATCCCATAGCGCGAGGTCGAGGCCTGCGATGACTTGCGCGAAGGGACCCGGCTCGCCGGCTTGCAGCGCGAGAACTGCACTGGCGAGCGTCAGCTTCGTGAACAGATCGGCAGGATGCCCGACTTCCATGCCGACTAGCATCGGAGTAAAAACACTTGACACTAAGGCCGCTCGATATTCGGCGGCGACGGATGGGAAGTTGCACCAGATTTCCCCCCAGCCCTCAATGCCGTCACCATCCACAATGCGCACGAATAAGGCCGGCCGATCGCTCATGGTCCCAAATGATGTAACGACAGGCGTGAGAATTGGCGACCGGAGTACGAAAGCCTCGACACACTGGATTCTGCTGGGCGAGTCGCGCAGGCTTTCTGGGAAGTTCAGCATGGTGCGGATTGTTTTCTGCTTGCAGACGCCGGAAAGATGCTTGCATACACTCTAAAGTATGGTTTATAGTACTACCACAGTGAAGGCGTGATCAGCTGCCTTTTTTGCTACCACTAGGCACGACACCCAGCGGCGACCACTACGGTGGAAAGTTCGCTCCGCATTGGCTTAGCCTGTTTTCATACTCTTCCATGAGCCGAACTGCGCTGAGCAGCCCCGTTCCCCTGTACTTTCAGATCGCGGAGGTGTTGCGCGAGCGAATCGTCAGGGGCATGTGGCGGAAGGGCGAGCTCATCCCGACGCTTGAGCAGCTCGCAGCAGAATTCGAGGTCGCCCGCGTTACGGCACGGCAAGCCGTACAACTGCTGATGTCCGAAGGCACCCTCACGCCTCAGCGCGGACGTGGAACGTTTGTGTCAGCGAATGCCCGTTTGATTAAACCGGTGCACGTCGTGACCAGCCTGGAAGCACTTGCAGACATTTACCGCGCGACGACTCCCAAGCTGCTGACCATAGATGAGCATAAGGGCACGCCGCCGATTCGCGGTAGCGATGAGCTTTTGGCGCCCGGGTATACGCACATGAAGCGCGTCCACTCGATAGATGACACACCATATTGCGTGATTTCGCTCTATCTGGACGAGCGCATCTTCTCGAGAGCTCCGCACAACTTTCGCACGCGGACGGTGATTCCAATCCTGATGCAGATGAAGCCCAAACGAATTGCGCGCGCGCAGCAAACACTGACCATCGGCGTCGCTCGCGCCGATGTAGCGCATCTCCTTCGGATTCCCGTCGATGCACCAGTCGCGCACGTGCAGCGGATCTTCTACGACGCTGCGAACGTGGTTATCTACTATGCAGAAGTAACTTATCGCGGCGATGCCATAAAACTCGAGATGGACATGGCGGTCTGAAGCCGCCGCGCCTGGGGCGTCTGCGCCGCGGCGCGGCCCGCGGCAGCCTGAGCATCAGGATTCACTAAAAGTCGGACCGAGAGACAGTTGAGCCCAGTAATTAAGCGCGTCGAAGCATTGCGCAGTCAACGATGGCTGGCTCCGGACAACACGCGCTCCTTCGCGCATCGGCAGCGACTGCAGCAGATGGGCCTGCGTCGCGAGGAGTTCATGTCGCGACCGATCATCGCAATCATCAACACATGGAGTGACCTGTCCCCGTGTCACGCGCATCTGCGTGAGCGCGCTGATGCCGTTCGCAGAGGTGTCTTACAGGCCGGTGGGATGCCATTCGAGTTGCCGGCAATGTCGCTTGGCGAGGTGCTGGTGAAGCCGACGACGATGCTCTACCGAAACTTTCTTGCAATGGAAGTGGAAGAACTGCTTCGCTCGCTGCCGATTGATGGCGCCGTTCTGCTCGGAGGCTGCGACAAAACCGTCCCGGGATTGTTGATGGGGGCGTTAAGCGCGGATTTGCCGTGCATTTTCGTGCCGGCCGGTCCAATGCTGAATGACCGCTACTGCGGAAAGGTTGTCGGTGCAGGAACGCACACTCGCAAGTTCTGGGATGAGCGTCAGGCGGGCAATCTCGGCGAACGCGAATGGACTGCGCTTGAAAGTCGGATGTCGCGGACTCCGGGCACTTGCAATACCATGGGCACTGCTAGCACGATGACGCTCATCGCAGAAGCAATGGGATTTACGCTGCCGAATGCGGCAAGTATTCCTGCGATGGACAGCGCCCATGCGCGCATGGCATCGGCGAGTGGTGCGCGCATTGTCGAGATGGTCTGGGAGGACCTGAAGCCCTCACGTTTCTTTGACGAGAAGTCGGTCGCAAATGCCATCGTCACGTATATGGCGCTCGGCGGTTCGACCAATGCCGCAATCCATCTTATTGCGATCGCCGGCCGCGGCAGTATCCCGCTGACGCTTGACGACATCCAGCGCCTGGGCGGTGATGTACCGGTACTCGCGAATATCCTTCCGTCAGGCGGTGCGCTGATGGAGGATTTCTACTATGCGGGCGGCCTGCCTGCGTTGCTTCGGCACATTCGCGCGTACCTTGCAACGAAATGCATGACGGTCAATGGCCGAACACTGGGCGAGAACCTCGAGGAAGCGAGTGCATACGAGGACCGCGAGACGATTCGGACACTCTTGAACCCCGTTACCAAGGAGCGCGCGCTCGCTGTTCTGCGCGGTAATCTCGCTCCCGAAGGCGCCGTGATCAAGCCCAGCGGGGCGAGCGAGAGGCTCCTCAAACACCATGGTCCGGCATTCGTATTCGAATCTATGGCGGAGCTCAATGCTCGTATCGATGACCCCGAATTGCCCGTTGATGAAAACACCGTGTTGGTATTGCGGAATGGCGGTCCGCGCGGTGGCCCTGGCATGCCGGAGTGGGGCAACCTGCCCATTCCGAAGAAGCTACTCGAGAGGGGCGTGCGGGACATGGTTCGTATCTCCGACGCGCGCATGAGCGGCACCCATTACGGCACGTGTATTGTGCATGTCGCGCCCGAAGCAGCCATAGGTGGCCCACTTGCGCTGATCCACACGGGGGACATCGTCGAACTCGATGTCTCTGCAGGCCGTCTTGATGTCCTGCTGAGCGACGCGGACTTCGCACAGCGGCGGGCGCATTGGCGTCCGGCGGTAGAAGTGCCGACACGTGGCTATACCAAGATTTTCGTGGAACACGTTACACAGGCGAACGAAGGCTGCGACTTCGACTTTCTGATGGGCTGGCGCGAACCGGTGGAGCCGCCCATCTACTAATGGCAAACGCCCCCGGCATGAGCAAAAGCGCATTCAAGCGCTCCTTACCCAACCCGCAGCACAACCGATACCCGACTGCACCGACCTCACCCGACGTCGAGGCCTGCGCAAGAGGAAACACAATGAGCTACATTGCTAAATTTGACGCCGCATTTCGTCGTTGTCCCCTGGTTGCGATCCTACGCGGTGTTACGCCACCTGAGGTCGTGGCAATAGGCGAGGTACTGGTCCAAG
>JBAVDD010000165.1:0-26896 GCA_049587035.1 Acidobacteriaceae bacterium
GGCATGAGGAGTGCGCCGGCGTGGCCGCCGAAGCCAGTGATCTCGTAGCGGTAGCTGGCGGGGGCGGCGATGTTGGTGACGATGCCGAGGGCGATGCCGTCGCGCTCGAGGAGTGGGCCTTGCTCGATGTGGAGCTCTACCCAGGCGTGGTAGTAGTTGGGCGGGAGGGGGATGGAGTCGAGGGAGCCGGTGAAGCCGGCGGCGGTGCGGACTTGGTGGAGGGTTAGGCCGGTGGGGGCTAGCGGATCAGTTTCAGGTAAGCGGTCGGGGAGGTTGTCGGCGGTGGTGGGGTCGATGGAGCCGCCTAGCAAGCGGGAGCCGATGCAGCCGATGCCGAGGCGGGTGGGCTCTTCGGCGGTGAACATGAGGGTTTCGATGGAGCGCTTGGGGATGAAGCCGGACTCTTTGAGGGAGCGCATGGCTTCGAGGCCGCCGAGGACGCCGACGGTGCCGTCGTACATGCCGGCGTGAGGGATGGCGTCGGTGTGGGAGCCGGTGCCTACGGCGGGGAGGGTCGGGTCGGAGCCGACCCAGCGGAGGAAGGTGTTGCCGATGGCGTCGACACGGAGGGTGAAGCCTGCGGCTTCGGCGAGGGAGCGGATGTAGGCGCGGGCTTCGAGGTCGCGGGGGGTGAAGACGATGCGGGTGACGGCGGTGGTGGGCGCGGGGAGGGTGGCGTCGGTGGTGGGTGGGCAGTCGGTGATGGTGGCGAGGTGGTGGAGCTCGTGGAGGAGGCGGTCGGTGTTGATGGTGAGGGTCATCAATTTGATCTCTTCCGTCGGATGAATAGTCCAAAGATGAAGTAAGTCGCTGCGAAGAAGACTGCGAAGTTCATCAGCATAGCGAGTGCTAAGTATGAATATCCGTGATCGCCCTCTATGCCTTGCGGAAATACGAGTGCAGCTCCTAGAAGCCCAGGCACAGGACGAATTTCAGATACTAGTGCGACACCAAGAGCGGTCAGAAGTCGTAATTTTTGTTGTTTGACCATATTTTCTCTCCGTGTGAAGGAATGGTAGTTTTTCCCTCAAGGCAAGTAAGGCAAGATTGCGCTCCAGGACGGATATATCAAATTTGCTCAAATTCCTTGATCGCCTTGAGTGTATAGTTCAGCAACTCACGCAGTCCTGAAACGACAGGCTTGATTTCCCTCTGGCCAAACTTTCCGAACGATATACACGGCATGGCGAGGCCGTTGTCCTTGAAGTGGTGTGCGATATGGGCGTCGTCGAGCTCGGGGTGTTCTTCCTGATAACTCTCGATGACGCTACCCATCTCGATGGGAAATATCATCGAAGCAGTACCCATACAGAGAAGAAGCTCTCGGTGCTTGTCGGTAATATCTAAGTCGTGAATGATCCAAAGGGGATCGTCAACAGGATCGGTAGCGTTATAGGGCTGAAGTCTTTCGATGAGGGCGCGGGCGTTGGGGTCTGTGATCCCTTGTATTTTCCTGTCAAATCTTTCACAATCCTCTTTATCGATTGGTTTTTTCCTGAAAACAGGAAACTCGATTTGCCGGGCGTTACATTTCTGGCCGACAGAAAAATGCCAAACAATATGGTCAAAGCAAGACCGTAAATGGTGGATGACTTCTCCTGTAAGCACACTGAATCGCGGTGGAATGGCACGATTCTTGTGGTACTCAATTGCCGCAACGAGTAATTTTCGGTCATGTTCTGGGAGAACGGAGTAGTCCCCTTCTTGAAAAAAATGGGCGATTTCGGCTTCGAGATTAAGGAAATTCTCTTTAGCCCGTTTGAGCTTTTCTGCAATGCCATCGAAGTTTTGCATTTTCACAAATGTACTACTTGCCTAGCAGGCTAATCGCCAAAGAAACCGTTCTCGAAACTCATCTAGCCTAGCGGGTGGCGGTTGAAGTCTTTGTAGATTAGGTATTTTGCTGGTTGCTTGCCTATGGCTCCGAACCATTGGGGGCAGTAGGCGGACATCCAGATGAAGTCGCCGGCGGTGGTGGGGTACCAGCTGTCGCCAAGGCGGTAGATGCCTCCGCCTTGGAGCATGAGGAGGCCGTGCTCCATGTAGTGGATTTCGACTTGCGAGAGCGCGGCGCCGGGGTCGTAGGTCATGGTGTTGCAGGCGAAGTCGAAGACGTGGGAGTCGGGGAGGAGGTTGCGGACTTGTAGGCCGGGGTCGTTGTTGAGGGCGATGGGTGCTACCTCGGGTTCGCTGCCGATTAGGAACCAGGGGTCGGGGCTGGCGGTGGGGTCGTTTAGGTAGAGGGGGTCGAGGGGTTGGAAGGGTTTGTCGATTACGACTATGCGGGAGGGGGTGACGGCGGTGAGAGTGTGGGCGTAGCCGGTGGGGAAGTAGGCGTAGCCGCCGGGGGCTAGTTGGTGTGGTGTGGACTTGCCGGGCTCTTCGAGGGTGAGCTCGCCTTCGAGGACATAGATGAGGCGCTGGGATGGTCCCTGGATGAGTTTGCCGTTGGGGGCGATCTCTAGGGTCATCATAGTGAAGGCCGCGCCGGTGGGAGGAGCTACGTGCACGATCGCCATGCCGTTGGTGAGGCCAGGGAGCGGCGTGCGGATGAAGGTGTCCGGGGTGAGCAGGAGGTGGTCGCGACGGTTCGCGCTGCGCGTTTGGCCGAGGTTGTGCATAGAGAGAGTGTAGACGTAGAGCTTCCCGGGGCTAAAGCCCCTTCTTTCTCGGAGTCTATGAGACCCAAGGCTGAAGCCTTGGGGTACCCGATTCGCTGCGGGTAGAGAGTCAGGGCCCGGGCTTTAAGGTACCGGGCTACTTGTGGGGGTGGAGATGTAGGAGGAGGTTGAGGAGGGTGGCTAGCGCGGCTTCTACGTCTTCGAGGCGGACGTCTTCGTTGGGGTGGTGGGAGATGCCGCCGGGAGAGCGGAGGAAGAGCATGGCGGTGGGAACGGCGGAAGCTAAGATCATGGCGTCGTGGCCAGCTCCCGAGAAGATGGGTTGGGCGTCGTAGCCGGCTCGCTCGGCGGCCTGGTGGAGCTTGACGGTGAGGTCGTGGTTCATAGGGACGGCGCGCTGCTCGGACTGCACGGTGGCGTGGACGCGAACGCCGCGGAGGGCTCCGGCGGCTTCTGCCTTGGTTAGCAGATGGGCGATGGCGGCGTGGCGGGATTCGTCCTTGGGATGGCGGACGTCTAGCGTGGCGTGGACGGTGCCGGGGACTATGTTGGAGGCTCCGGGCAGGGTGTGGATGCGGCCTACGGTGGCGACGAGCTGAGTGTAGTTGGCGGCGTAGCTTTCGACTTCGACGATCCACTGGGCGGCGGCGGCCAGGGCGTCGCTGCGCAGGGACATGGGGGTGGTGCCGGCGTGGTTGGCGTGGCCCTGGAAGGTGAGCTCGATGCGGGACTGGCCGACGATGGATTCGACTACCGCGAGGGCGGAGTCACTCTTTTCCAGGACCGGGCCTTGTTCGATGTGGACCTCGACGGTGGCGAAGGTGTGGGGTGGGAGTGGGCAGGTGATGGGGATGCGCGTGGGGTCGAGGCCGAAGGCGCGGATGGCCTGGGCGACGGAGATGCCGTTGGCGTCGGTGCGTGCCAGGTGCTCGGGCGTGAGCTGGTTGGTTGCGGCTAGCGAGGAGAGAAAGGGGAAGCCGAAGCGGACGCCCTCTTCCTCGGAGAAGGCGATGAGTTCGATGTGGAAGGGAAGGGGCGTGGCGCCTAGTTGCTCGATGGCGGCGAGCGAGAGGAGGACGCCGAGGGGGCCGTCGAAGGCACCGGCGTTGGGGACGGTGTCGATGTGGGAGAAGAGGAGGAGGGTGGGTGCGTCGGGGTGCGGGGAGTGGCGGGTTGCGCGGAGGTTGCCGACGTCGTCGGTGCGTGCGGTGAGGTTGGCCTGGCGGAACCACCATTCGATGAGGGTGTGGGCGTCGCGGGTGGCGGGCGAGAGGAAGAGGCGCGTGGTTTGGCCGGGGATGTCGGTGATGCCGGCTAGCTCGCGGCAACGGGCGATGATGGTGGCGGCGCGGGTGGCGAGTGTGTCAGTCATGCAAGGGACATTCTATGCGCGGCGGATGGTGGCTTCGATGGTGCCGTGGGGTTCGTCGGTGGGGACGAAGATGTGGTTGGGGTTGGTCTGGTTGAAGCGGCTTAGGTCTACCAGGAGGTTGTGCTTGTTGGGCATCTGCATGTAGATCTCGTCGATGAGGGCGGTGTGTGCGAGTGCGGCTTCGGCCATGGCGAAGAGGGTTTGTTGCACGGAGAGGGAGTCGTGTTTGGCGAAGGTGGTGAGCATGGCTTCGCGGAGGTGGGTGCGGACTTTGTTGAAGTCAACGGTGTTTTCCGGGGAGGCTGCGGCGCTTGCGATGGCTGTGGAGGTGTAAGGCCACTCGGCTTTGAGGGCAGTGCCGAAGAGGCGGTCTGTGGTTTCGGGGAGGGTGGTGAGTGCGTCCTTGATGTAGCCGGTGAAGGCGGATTGCGCGGTCTTGAGGAGGGTTAGGTGGTCGAGGCCGGCGGTGATGGTGAAGGGTTGGTTTTGGGTGCGTGCGACGGTTGCGGTTTGTTGCTCGTCGGAGCCGCGCATGAAGGCCGTGGGGAAGGGCTTGCCGTCGACGGTGAGGCGCTTCCAGAGGGTGGAGTGGATGACTACTTCGGCGGAGGTGACCTGGGGGTTGCGGGTGAGGATGTAGTCGATGAGCTCCTGGGCGTAGGCCTCCATGCTGTCGGTTTTGGACTGGCGCGCGACGACGTAGACGGTGTTCTTCATGGTGTCGGTGGGGAGGATGTTGCTGTTATCGCCGAGGGTGTGCGCGGTGGCGAAGTCGCCGGTGAGGAGGAGCTGGACGGTCCACTCGTCTATATCGTGATAGGCTTCGCGATCGTGATGGGCTTCGTGCCTGGTGAGGCGCATGAGGCGAACGCGCGATTTGCCGTAACGGTTGGTGTGGAGTTTTGCTGACATGGGCAGTGTTCTCCTGGGGTGGTCCTACGTGCCTCGATAGGTGGTGTAGCCGTTGGCGGTGAGCAGGAGGGGGATGTGGTAGTGGGTGCCGGGGTCGCGCACTTCGAATGTGATCTCGATGACTGGGTAGAGCGGGGTGATGTTCTGCGCCGTGAAATAAGGGTGCGTGTAGAACGTTAGGCGATACATTGTCGCTTCCATATCGTGTTCGCCGAGGAGTGTTTTGCAGCGTCCGTCGGCATCAGTCGTGCCTCGCGCCAACGGTCGCCATTCAGAGCCGCGATGCTTGGAGAGCAATATTTCGACGCCCACTGCGGGTTTGCCGAGAGCTGTGTCGAGGATGTGTGTCGATAGACCCATAAGGCAGAGTGTAGAGGACGGATGCAAGGAAGTAGGGAAAGAGTATCAGGAGGACAGCCATTTGCGCAGACGGATTTGGGTGATCTGGCGTTGCTGCTCGACGGATTCGCGGAGTTCGGTGGAGGGGTCGTTGGTGAGGCGCTGGTGCAGGAAGGCGAGCATCTCTTCGGCGGATTTGCCGGTGGCGCAGATGATGAAGATGCGGCCGAATTTTTCTTCGTAGGCCAGGTGGGCGGCTGCAAGTGCGGCGCGGGTGTGGTCGGCTAATTGCGCGGCGGATTGTTCGGTGCTGGAGTATTGCAGGCTCTGTGGGGTTGCGGATTTGGCGTGCTGTTCGCCGATGCGTGGGTGGGAGTCGAAGGCTTGTTGCCAGTCTGCGGCGGGGAGAGAGCGCCAGATGATGTCGGCGGTGCAGGTGAGGTCGAAGGGAGTGGCGAAGGGGCGGAGCGCGGCGAGTTGGTTGGCCCAGGCAATGGAGCCGTTGCAGGGCAGGATGGCGGCGACGGCGGTGTTCGCGTCGAGGGCGTTCCAGGTGGCGAGGGTCGAGTTGGTCTGGTTGCTCATCGAGAGATAGATTCCTGAGCGGCGAGTGAGTTGGAGAGCGTGTGCTCGCGGCCGGGAGGGATGGGGGCGAACCAGTCTGGGCTGTTGGAGGTGGCGTCCCGGGAGAAGACGCGCTGGCCGCGCAGCCATGTGGTGTGGACGAGGCCGCGGAGGGTTTCGCCCAGGTAGGGGGAGATCTTGTGGCGGTAGTGGAGCATTTCGGGTGTGAGGGTGAAGGTTGCTTCGGGATCGAAGGCGACGAGGTTGGCGTGCTTGCCGGGTTCGATGGAGCCAATGTGTGTTGTCAGACCGGCGAGCTGTGCGGGAGCGGCCGAGGTCCAGTGCGCGAGTTGGGTTAGGGAGAGCTCGCGGCGCAGGCACTCGGTCCATAGAACGGAGAGCGCGATGGAGAGTGAGGGGATGCCGCCCCAGGCCAGGTCGAAGCGTCCGGCGCTTTGATGTTCATCCTGGCTATTTTTCAATCGCTTCATGTGCGGCGGGCAGGGGGAGTGGTCGGTTGCGATGAGGTCGATGGTGCCGTCGATGAGAGCTTGCCAGAGTTGTTCGCGGTTGGCGGCGCTGCGGATGGCGGGTGCTGCCTTGCAGAGCGTTGGGCCGTTGGGGTTTGCGGGAATGTCTTCGGCGCAGAGATGAAGGAAGTGAGGACAGGTTTCGACGGTGAGGGGAAGGCCTTCGCGCTTGGCCGCGGCGATGAGCGGGAGAGCACGGGCGGTGGAGAGATGAACGATGTGGAGGTGAAAGGGGCGGCCGTTGTCTTTGGCTTCGCGGCTGAGATCGAGAAGCATCTCGATGGCGTCGAGCTCGGCTTGGTCGGGGCGCGAGGCAAGGTAGGTTGAATATTTGCGCCAGTCGGCGCCAGTGGCGTTGAGGTGCGCGACGGCTGCGTTGATGGTGGGATCAAGCTCGGCGTGGACGAGCAGGGGGAGGCCGGTACGGGCTATGTGAGGAAGTGCGCGGATGAGGTTTTGTTTGTCGATGGCGGTGAAGCCATCGCAGCCGGGATAGATGAGGAAGCTCTTGAAGCCGGCGACGCCGGCGAGGGCGAGGGGTTCGAGGTGATGCTGGTTGCCGTCGACACAACCGCCCCAGAAGGCGTAGTCGATCATGCACTGCGGGGTGTTGTTGGGGCCGCCGGTGGATGCGGCTTCGCGCTTGAGTTCCAGGGCGGCAACGTTGGTGGTCTCGGGCAGGCAGTTGAGCGGCATGTCGATTAGGGTGGTGAAGCCGCCGGCAGCCGCTGCGCGAGTGGCTGTAGCAAAGCCTTCCCAGTCGGTCCGTCCGGGTTCGTTGATGTGGGTGTGGACGTCGATGAGGCCGGGAAGGAGGGCGAGCGGCCCGAGGTCTTCGACGGGGATGTTTGAGGAGAGTTCGGAGACGGGCTTGATGGCGGCGATGTGCTCGGCGTCGATGAGGACTGCGGCGTCCCGCTCGCCGTGGGGCATGATGACGCGACGGGAGCGGAGAGCGTGTACCATGTTGCTGATTATCTCCCTTTTGCCCCCCGAGCAAAGGCACCCGACACGCAGAGACAGGAAGCGCAATTGATGCAGGCAAATAGCGAGTTTATGCAGCAGGCCATCGCACTGGCGACCGAGAACGTATTGAGCGGGTGCGGAGGACCGTTTGGCGCAGTGGTGGTGAAGGACGGCAAGGTGATTGCTGCGGGCGTGAACCGGGTGACAGCGGCGAATGATCCGACAGCACATGCGGAGGTGATGGCGATTCGCGGTGCGTGCGCGTTGCTGAAGACGTTTCATCTAGAGGGCTGCGAGGTGTATACGAGTTGCGAGCCGTGCCCAATGTGCCTGGCGGCGATCTATTGGGCGCGCTGCCGAGCGATCTATTACGGGAACACAGCGGCCGATGCTGCGAAGATTGGGTTTGACGATTCGTTTTTGTATGACGAGATGAAGAAGCCGCTAGCCGAGCGCACGCTTCCGATTACGCAGATGATGGCGGATGAGGCGTGGGTGAGCTTTGAGGCTTGGCGCGATGCGGCGACGAAGGTGTTGTACTGATGAATAGCAAGATGAGGAGAGACGAGTTGCGGATTGGGTTGCTGGGCTTTGGGACTGTGGGTAGTTCGTTTGCGGAGGTGCTGGCTGCGCATGTGGATGGACGGGTGCGGATTACACATGTGTTCAATCGCGGAGTGGAACGCAAGCGGACGCATGCGCGCGCAAAGTTTGTGGGGCACGACGTGGTCTGGACCGATCGCGTGGAGGATGTGATCGAGGCTCCGGATGTGGATGTGGTCGTGGAGTTGATGGGTGGGTTGGATCCAGCGGAGAGCTGGATTCGCTCGGCGTTGAATGCGGGCAAGCATGTGGTGACGGCGAACAAGCAGCTGATTGCGTATCGTGGCGCGGAGCTGTTTGCGCTGGCGGAGAGCAAAGGCGTGCAGCTGCTGTATGGCGCGGCCGTCGCTGGTGGCGTGCCGGTGATTCCGGGCATTGCGCAGGGGTTGAGCGGCGATTACATTACGCGCATCAGCGGGATTCTGAATGGGACGTGCAATTTTATTTTGAGCTCGATGGAGAGCGGCGCTGATTACGGCGGGGTGTTGAAGAGGGCGCAGGCTGCCGGGTATGCGGAGGCGAATCCGTCGGCGGATGTGGATGGGTTCGATGCGCGGGCGAAGCTGTGTGTGCTGGCGCGGCTGGCATTACATGCGGAGATTGATCCGGAACGTGTGCCGGCAGAGACGATTGCTACGATCTCGGCGATTGATTTTGCCTATGCGACGGAGCTGGGTTGCACGGTGCGCCAGGTGAGTCGTGCGGAGCTGGTGGATGGTGTGGTCAGTGCGAGCGTGGGGCCGATGCTGGTGCCGAAGAGCTCGCCGATTGCGTGGTCGCATGGGACGCAGAATATGGTGGTGACCAGCGGTCGGTTTGGCGGGGATGTGGTGTTTAGCGGACATGGCGCGGGCGGGCATCCGACGGCAGTTGCGGTGATGAGCGATGTGCGCGCGATCGCCGAGGTCAGCGTGCAGGTGCGGTTGCCGGCGAAGAAGATGAAGGTGGTGGGCGATGTGGTGGCGCCGCACTATCTGCGCTTTGTGGTGGCCGATGAGCCGGGGATTGTGGCTTCGATTGCCAGCGCGCTGGCGAAGGTGGGAGCGAATATCGATTCGATTTTGCAGCATCGGGGACATGCGGCGGAGCGGCTGCCGTTTGTGGTGACGACGGAGCCTTGCTTGAGCTCCACGCTTAAGAAGGCTGTGGCAGAGATGGCGACGATGAGCTTTATGGTCGAGCCGCCGCTATGCTTGCAGATACTGGTGGTGGATGACCCGGAGACGGATTAGTCAGAGTTTGCTTTGGCTAGCGTGACGAAGAGCTCGGAGCGCAGCTTCCAGCCGGAGGGCGTGCGACGCCACATGGCGGAGTAGGTGCCTGTGTAGGCGGTGGCGCCGGTGGAGGTGAAGCCGATCCAGTGGCCGTGCTCGGCGGCGAGGGGGTCTGCGGTGGAGACGTCGATGGTGTCGGGGATGCGCTCGTAGCGGAGAGAGTGGGTGGGGTTGGCGAAGTCCTGCTTGAAGAGGGCGAGGTAGGCGTCGCGCGAGGGGACGAAGGTGCCGTCGCCGATGATGACGACGAAGTCTTTGTCGAGGGACTCGGCGACCATGTGTGCGTTGCGTTCGGCGATGCCGCGGTTGGAGCGGGCGCGTGCGGCGCGGATGAGGGCTTCGGCGGTGGGTGGCATAAGGTGAGCCTAGGTGCTAGCAGCCGCTACATAAAATGGCTTTGCCACTTGGTCGATTTCACTCAATTGGGTTGGCGATAAGAAAAAGATATCGATGCGTTCGGTTGCATTGAAGACTTTTTTGAAAAGTATCCCAATGGCCGGAACCAACCTAGCTGCGTGACTCTGATCGCCAATCAACGCAAGTGCAACGTTCACACCGGGGGTCTCTGAATAGGAGACACGCACGAGATAGCCTGCGGTGACCGACGGCTCCCGCGCAAACAGCTCGGATAGAGCATGTTTCAGCTTTCGTTCTGGTGTTCCGTCTTGTTCGCACAAGAATAGTAAACGCGTTGAACGAAAGGGTGTTGCGATTGGCTCGCTCATGCGGGTTCTAGTACTTGGGCAGCGACTTGTCGATGCGGTCGGCCCAGGCGAGGATGCCGCCGGCCAGGTTGTTTACGTTGGTGTAGCCCTGTTCTTTCAAGAAGAGAGCGGCACGCTGAGAGCGGGCACCGGATTTGCAGTGGACTACGATCTCGGTGGTCTTGGGGAAGGTTAGGCGGTGGAGCTGGTTGGGGAGATCGCCTACGGGGATGAGTGGAGCGCCGATGTCGACGATCTGGTACTCGTGGGGCTCGCGGACGTCGAGGATGAAGGGCGCGGTGCCGGCGTCGATGCGGGCTTTTAGCTGCTCGACGGACATCTGAGGGATGCCGTCGACTACGGGGAGGTCGGCGACGTTGCCGTGGGAGCTGACTTCAAGGGGGCCGGTTTCAGTGGGCTTGGGGATTCCGCAAAACTGGTCGTAGTCGATGAGCTCTTTGATCTCGTGGGTGCCGCACATGGGGCACTCGGGGTTCTTGCGGAGCTTCATGGTGCGGAAGCCCATGCCGAGCGCGTCGACTAAGAGCAGGCGACCGATGAGGGGCTCGCCGATGCCGAGAATTAACTTGATGACTTCGGTGGCTTGAATCACCCCAACCAAGCCAGGCAAGATGCCGAGGACGCCGCCTTCGGCGCAGGAAGGGACGAGGCCGGGCGGTGGTGGCTCGGGGTAGAGGCAGCGGTAGCACGGGCCTTCTTCTGTGGCAAAGACGGAGGCCTGGCCTTCGAAGCGGAAGATGCTGCCGTAGGCGTTAGGCTTGCCGGTGAGCACGCAGGCGTCGTTGACTAGATAGCGGGTCTGGAAGTTGTCGGTGCCGTCGGCGATGATGTCGTAGTCTTTGAAGATCTCGAGCGCGTTGGCGCTGGTGAGCATCGTGTTGTGCTTGATGATGTTGGTGTTCTTGTTGAGGCCCTTGAGCATGACCTCGGCGGAGTCTACCTTGAGCATGCCGACGGTAGACTGCGAATGAATGATCTGGCGCTGGAGGTTCGATTCGTCGACGACGTCGAAGTCTATAAGACCGAGGGTTCCAACGCCGGCGGCGGCGAGGTAGAGCGCTAGCGGCGCGCCGAGGCCGCCGGTGCCTACGCAGAGGACCTTCGCGGCCTTGAGCTTCTGCTGGCCTTCCATGCCGACTTCGGGCAGGATGAGGTGGCGGGAGTAACGGGCGATCTCTTCATTGGTGAGCTTGGGAAGGACGGGCTGGTCGAGAGTGGCTGGCATATGGATTCCTGACTATTGGGATGCGCTAGCGGGAGGAAGGATTCTACTCAGCCGCACGAGGAGCATGTTTCTAGTTTACCTGTGGAGAGCGAAGGAGCGGTCTACGGTGTTAGTTTCATATCGGAGTTTTGTTGCAAAGTTTCGTGGTTCGAGAGGAGATGCCGTGCGTCTTGTTGCGTTTGCGCTGGTGCTTGGGATGTTAGGAGTTTCTGCTTCGGCACAAACCGCGGCGGCGCGTCCGCCGATGGGCTGGAACAGCTGGAACCATTTTGCGGGTCATGTGACGGACGCCGACGTGCGCCGGGCTGCCGATGAGATGGTGAGCACGGGCATGCGCGATGCAGGGTATGTGTATGTGAACGTGGATGACACGTGGCAGGGTAAGCGCGATGCGAATGGGGTGCTGCATCCGAACAGCCGCTTTCCGGATATGAAGGCGTTGGCGGACTATGTGCACTCGAAGGGATTGAAGTTTGGGATTTATTCGTCGCCGGGCGCGAAGACCTGTGGCGGATATGCGGGCAGCCTGGGGCACGAGGCGCAGGATGCGAAGATGTATGCGGGGTGGGGCGTGGACTTTCTGAAGTACGACCTGTGCTCGTTCCAGGACAACATGCGTGCGGACGCGAAGGCGCATCCGGATGATCCGATGGCCGAGTACAAGTTGATGATTGCGGCTTACAAGAAGATGGGCGATGCGCTGCGCGCGACGGGACGGCCGATTGTTTATAGCCTCTGCCAGTATGGGATGGATGAGCCTTGGAGGTTTGGCCCGGGAGTGGGTGCGACGATGTGGCGCACGACCGATGACATCAACGATACGTTTCAGCGGATGATGAATATTGCGTATGCGCAGGTGGGGTTGGGCAAGTACACCTCGCCGGGACACTGGAATGATCCGGACATGCTTGAGGTGGGGAATGGGGGGATGTCGACGGAGGAGTACAAAACGCATATGAGTCTGTGGGCGGTGCTGGGCGCGCCGTTGCTGGCGGGCAATGATCTGAGCAAGATGTCGGCTGCGGATAAGGCGATTCTGATGAACCGTGAAGTGATTGCGATTGACCAGGATGCCCTGGGCAAGGGCGGAGACCGGGTGCGGCAGATTGGCGACATCAGCGTGTGGGAGCGGCCGCTGAAGGGCGGACGCACGGCGGTGGCGATTGTAAATGCGTCGTTGGGAGGACGCGATGTTCCGATTGACCTGGCGACGATTGGTTTTCCGAGGGGCGCTACCGCGCGCGACGTCTGGGCGGGGAAGGATCTGGGTCGCGTGCACGGGGTTGTGAGCCGGCACTTCGCAGGGAACTCGGTGTGGCTGCTGATTTTTTCGGAGTAGGAGTGGCGAAGGGCGTGCGGGAGTTAGCGGCTACAACAGCGGCACGGTGCGCCGCCGGCTATGCTGGGGATGATGGTGAGTTCGTCGGTTGAGGAGACAGAGCTGTCTTCCTTGTTGGGGAGGTAGCGGACGTCGTCGTCGTTGAGGTAGACGTTGACGAAGGAGCGCAGCTTGCCCTCGGTGGTGAAGAGGTGCTGCTGCATGGCGGGATGCGCGGCGACGAGTGCGGCGAGGGCTTCGGCCACCGTGGCACCTGCGACCGAGACAGTTTCCTGTTTGTCGGTGTAGGCTCGCAGCGGGGTTGGGATGTGAATGTCCATAATCTGATTATCTCTCTTCGATGAAGATGCCCTGGTTGATGAAGGCCTTGTCTTCTTCGCTGGTGCCGGTGAGTAAGAAACTGTTGGTGATTTGCGCGTGGCCCTTTTCGATGGCGGTGATGATGTAGGCGCAGCCGAACCAGTGGGCCTCTGCGAAGTCGGTGGGGGACCACTGCGCGGGGTGGTCGGGGTGGGAGTGGTAAAAGCCTATGATGTCGAGGCCGGCTTTGCGGGCTTCGCGCTGGGCTGCGATTAGTTCTTGAGGCGCGATGTTGTAGCGGTTGTGGGCGCTGTCGGTGCGGGTGTTGCCAGCGCGGATGAGTTGATGGACGGTGAGGTTGTCATCTTCTGATTTGCCGAGGATGATGCCGCAGCACTCGTGGGGGTAGGTTTCTTCGCCGTGGGCGCGGAGTTCGTTGTAGAGAGTTTGCGAGAGGTTGAGGCTCATGGTTGCACATTCTCCTCGCCGTCGATGTGTTCGGTCCAGAAGCGCTCGCTTAGGTATTTGTCGGCGGAGTCGCAGAGGATGGTTACGATGACGGCTTCGCGGCCGGCGCGGGCCTCTTCTTCGGCGATGTCGAGCGAGGCGGCTACGGCACCGGCAGCGGAGACGCCTACTAGCAGGCCCTGCATTTTCCCGAGGCGCTTGGCCATGATGTAGGCGCGCTCGGTGGGCATGTCGATGTTGCGGTTGGCGAGGGTGGGGTCGTAGATGGGTGGGACGATGGCGGTGGCCATGTGCTTGAGACCTTCGAAGCCGTTGAACGGGCTGTCAGGCTGCATGGAGATGCACTGGATGCGCGGGTTGAGCTCATGGAGGCGGCGAGTGGTGCCCATGAAGGTGCCGGAGGTGCCGAGGCCGGCGACGAAGTGGGTGATGCGGCCTTCGGTTTGTTCCCAGATTTCTTTGGCGGTGCCGTTGTAGTGGGCACGCCAGTTGTTGTCGTTGCCGTATTGGTCGGCGTAGAAGTATTTTTCGGGTTGGTCGGCGGCTAGCTCGCGAGCTTTGCGGATGGCGCCATCGGAGCCGTCGGCGGGGTCGGTCCAGATGATGTTTGCGCCGTAAGCGGCGAGGATGTTCTTGCGCTCGGGTGAGACATTGGAGGGCATGCACAGAGTCACCGCAAAGTTCATAGCAGAGCCGAGCATGGCGTAGGCAATGCCGGTGTTGCCGCTGGTGGCGTCGAGGAGGGTTTTGGAGTGGCTACCTGGGGTGAGTTTGCCTTCGCGGATGGCGGCCTGGACGATGGAGGAGGCCGCGCGATCCTTGATGCTGCCGCCGGGGTTGACCCACTCGACTTTGCCGAGGAGCTGGATGCCAGGAAGATGGGCGGTGAGACGGTCCAGCTGCAGCAGGGGTGTGTTGCCGATGCGGTCGAGAAGGCTGATACCGAGTAGCGATGGGGATGAAATGGTCATGAGGTGTGTAGGGAGACTGCGGTAGAGATTAAGTGTAACGCGAGGGAGCGGGCTCGTTCATTGAAGCCGTGCGTGCGGATGTGCGACAGTTATATAGAGGTTCAGTGACGCGCCGGTGTGATGCGGCTGGGCAAAGAAAGTTGTGATGTCGACCATGGCAAAGACGAAAGCAGTTCTTACGTTTGATGATGTGCTAGCCACGCTGGGTGGCGAAAGATTTGATGTTTCGCCGGCGACGGAGGGTGCAAACCGTGCGGCGGGTGCGTACCGGGTGAGCAAGAACGGATGTGCGGCGGAGATTGCGCCGAGCAACCAGAAGGATGCCCCGGTGCGGTTGCTGACCAAGTCGGGTTGGGTGCTGGGTGGAGAGATTTCTCGGTTGGTGGACCGTGGGTATCAGAAGTTTTTCAAGACCAGCAAGCTGGAGATTCCGGCGATGGCCGACCACCTGCGCGCGTTGCATCTGTTTAGCGAGCAGTTGAAAGAAGCCGCCGGCGCGATGGTGCTTTACAACGAGGCGCTGGGGACGACGAGTGATCGGTATGACTACGACCGGTTGAAGGGGCTGTAGTAAGGCGCTCGACGCTGCATTCATTGCGTTAGCGCTTGTGGGATTGGGTGCGCTGGAGTTCGCGGTAGGCTTCGCTCTTGCTGATGCCGCGCTGCTTGGCGACTTGCTTGAGGGCTTCTTTTTCGGAGAGGTTCTGGGTGGACATCTGGGAGTGGACTTCGGCGGCGAGGCTTTGAGGTTGGGCTGCGTTTAGAGCGGCAGCGGGAGTTCCATTGATGAGCAGGACCATCTCGCCGCGGATGGAGGTGCGGGCGCCGAGGGTTGCGAGGAGCTCTGCGGCGGTGCCGCGGAGGAACTCTTCGTGGAGCTTCGTGAGCTCCCGGGCTAAGACGATGCGCTGGTGGGGACCGAAGATGGCGACGATGTCGGCGAGGGCGTCAAGGATGCGGTGCGGGGTTTCGTAGACGATGTGTGTGGTGGGTTCGGTGGCTTGGGTGATAGTGACGGCGATGGTGGCGCGGAGGGCTTCGAGGGTGGAGCGGCGCTGGCCTTCCTTGGAGGGAAGGAATCCGTGGAAGGCGAAGCGCTCCGAGGGAAGGCCGCTGGCGATGAGGGCGCTGAGAGCGGCGTTGGCGCCGGGGATGGGATAAACGGCGATGCCGGCCGCGATGGCTTCGGTCGCAATGGTGGCGCCGGGATCGGCGATGCCGGGCATACCTGCGTCGGAGACGACGGCGATGCGACCGCCGGCTTGGAGGGCTTCGATTAGCTCGCTGGAGCGGGCGGTTTCGTTGTGGGTGTGATAGCTGACCGTTGGCGTCCTGATTCCAAAATGACCTAAAAGCTTAGCGGTCTGGCGGGTGTCCTCGCAGGCGATGCGGTCGACCGAGCGGAGGACGCGGAGTGCGCGGAGGGTGATGTCTTCGAGGTTGCCGATGGGCGTGGCTACGAGATAAAGGCCGGGCGCGAGGGGCTTGTCCGTTGAAGGCGACTCGATCGGGTAGGCGGTTTCGTCGGAGCCAGATGCGGAATCAATCACGGCTGCTCTCACGCAATCTTGCTGCGGTGGGGCGCATGAGCTTGATCTGCTGGACGGCGCGGGAGAGGCTTTGTGGCGTGAGGATGCCGATCATGGCGCCGTCTTCGACGACGGGGATGAACTCGCTGGCGCCGAGGAGGGCGGCGCGGCGGAGGGCTTCGACTAGCTTGTCGGTGGGACTGGCTAATTGCAGGCTGCGGGTCATGATGCCCTGGAGATAACTATCGCCTTCAGAGACCAGTCGTTCGGCGATGGTTTGGCGTGCGATGGAGCCTACGAGGCGGTCGCCGCGGACGACGGGGAAGACGTCCTGCGAGCTGTGAACTGAGCGGTCGAGCGCGCCCTGCAGGGTGTCGGAGCTGGAGAGGAGGGTGTACTCGGTGAGCATGACCTCGCGGACGAGGATGGTTTCGGCGTCACTGGTGGAGACGGTGTGGGCGCTGGAGAGCTGCGCGCCGAGCATCATGAAGCCGCCGAGGACCACGAGCCAAAGGTTCACCAGGATGAAGCCCGCAACGATCATGGCGAGAGCAAGGCCGGTTCCGAGACCGAAGGAGGGGAAAGACAGGAGGTTTGCGACGCCGGACTTCGCCGGCTTGCCTTCGGTGGAGGCTTCGGATTTTGGGATGCTCGCTGGGGTCACGGGCATGGGAAGCAGGCTGACCATGCCGAGGATGATCTGCATCCAGACCAGGCTGCGAAGGATATGGCTGGTGGAGATCCAGGGTTGCGCGAGCAGGGAGACTTTGGGCTCGAGACCATAGCTGGTGCCAAGTATGAGCAGGCCGACGGCGAAGTTCGCAATGGGGCCGGTGAACATCAGCAGGCGAGTGTTGGCTTCGGACGTGCTGGCGTCCTGCGTGGAGGTGGAGAAGGCCATGAGGCCTCCGATGGGAAGAAGAAAGAGCGCGCGCAGACGCAGGCCGACGTAGGTTGCGGCAATGGAACGTGCGACTTCGCGAACGAGAACGGCAGAGCACATCGCCAGCCACAGCGCGACACCACGCGTGGCGCCGCCATTTTCGACGAGAGAGAAGCCCACCGAGATGACGAGCAGGAGCAGAAACGAGAGGTGTATGCGCAGGTCGACATTCATGAATCTGCCGATGGCGATGGAAGAACGCAGCATGGCTCTATTGTAGGCGCGCGATATCCTCAAAGGATGAGGGTCATTGCGGGGGAGTTCCGATCAAGGCTGCTGGAGGCGCCGCGCGGCATGACAACGCGGCCAACCAGCGACCGTCTGCGCGAGACGCTGTTCAATGTGCTGGGACCGCGTGTGGAGGGTTCGCGCTTTATGGACTTGTATGCTGGTTCTGGCGCGGTGGGGATCGAGGCGATCAGCCGCGGAGCGGAGTTCGTGTGGTTTGCGGAGAGCGCGCGGCCGGCGGTGGCGGCGATTCGCGCGAACCTCGCCAAGCTGAAGATCGCTGGCGGATTTGCGTTGGAGGACCGCGGCGTCGGGAAACTGCTACAGACGCTGGCGGCCAAAGAGCGCGCTGCGGAGATCGTGTTTCTTGATCCGCCTTATGGCGCGGAAGAAGAGTACGAAGAGACGCTGAAGTTCCTGGCGCGGCACCATGCTGCGATGCTGGCGGATGGGGCGGTGGTGGTGGCGGAACATGCGCGCAAGCATCCGCTGGAGGCGCGCTACTCGGCGCTGGAAAGAACGCGGACGCTGCAGCAGGGTGATGCAGCGTTGAGCTTCTATTCGGTCAGCGTGTGAAGCCGCCGCCTTCGTGGACGCCGGTGATGAGGTCGATGGTGAAGGGAACCTCACGGTCGGTCTGCATGTTCCAACCGGTGCCATGAAGGTGGTGGTCGTCGGCGTGAGTGAGGGTGATGCCCTCCCAGCTTAGGCGGGCGCTCTGCCAGCGGAGACCGTTGGCGTCTACGGCGATCACGTTATGGAAGCCAGCGAGGAGGATGAGGCCAGCTTGGTTCCCAAACAGGGGGGCGGGGAGAACCTGCGTTACAGGGCGCAGGGGCAGGTGAACGCAGCGGTCGGGCGATTGCGTGTCGATGAGGTAGGCGTAGCCTCCGGCGAGGGCGAGAAGATCGTCGGCGCGCGGGCAGGTGAAGACGCCAGTGGGAAGCGAGGGATCGCGGAATCCGAGGGCGCAGGTGGCGAGGAAGTTGGCGCCTGCAGCGGGTTTGATGTCGAGGAGTAGCGCTCCACGGTTCATGGCGTCTTCTTCGCCTGAGATGTGCTGCGGGTAGACGTACTGGCGAGCCGGGGCGATGAGCGGAGGTGCGTCGAGGATGCGCGCGGTCCAGGTTTGAGCGAAAACGCTCATGCGAGGTGCTCCCAGCCGCGGGGTTGGAGTTCGAAACGATCGCCATCGCTCAGGATGGTCATCTGGGGTTTGTTCTTGTTCGGCTTGAGGATGCAGCCGATGCGGGTGACGGGAACGTTGGCGATGGAGCGAGGGATTTTGGTGGAGGGAGCGGCGGTGAAGAGAAGTTCATAGTCTTCGCCGCCGTGTAGGAGGGCGTTGATTTGGGCACGCTGGTCGAGTTCGGCGGCGAGGAGATGGAGTGGGAGCTGGGCGACGTCGAGCTCGGCGGCGACGTTGGAGGCGGTGCAGAGGTGGGCGAGGTCGGTGGAGAGGCCATCGCTGATGTCGATGCAGGCGGTCGCCAGGCGACGGCGGAGAAGGGTTTGGCCGACGGCGAGACGTGGCTGCGGGAAGAGATGTGGGTGGTTCCCGACGGGATTGGCCTTGCGGAAGCTGCGCGGAGAGGCGACGAGCGCGGAAAGTTCGGCTGCGGCGCCGCCGAGAGCGCCGGTGCAGTAGAGGATGTCTCCCGCGCGCGCAGTGGAGCGGCGAATTGCACGGCCGGCACGGGCGGAGCCGATGAGGACGATGTCGGCGAGGATGTGATCGGAGGGGGACTGCGCCGTGTCGCCGCCAGCGAGCGTGACGCTGCAGGACTTGGCGAGCGCGAGCAGTCCGTCGAGGAAGCCGTCTAGCCAATGTGCGTTGCGCGCGGCGGATTTTGGCAGCGCGAGGGAGAGAAACGCTGCGAGCGGGATCGCGCCCATCGCGGCGAGATCGCTGAGACCGCGGGCAAGGGTGCGATGGCCGATCGATGCGGGCGAGTGCCAGTCGCGCCGGAAGTGGCGGTCTTCAAGAGAGAAGTCGGTGGTGACGAGGAGCTCGTGGCCGTTTGGTGGCTTCAGGATGGCGCAGTCGTCGCCGATGCCTAGGCGAACAGCGCTGGACGAGGCTGCGCGTGCACGGATTCGCTCAATGAGGACGAGTTCTCCAAGAGCTTTTTTCGGTGAACGAAGATGGGACGGGTAAGGCACAGATTCCAGAGTAAATGCTGAAGACGAGGCATTGGCCACGCATGTAAACAGGGCGGGGGAAGGTTGCTCAGGCGGATCGAGTTCGTTAAGATGGAAGAGGTTCATTGGGCAACTGCGCGGAGCTCTCCCGAGGTTTGCCCAGCGGTGCTAATCGGGTTCATGCAGCGGTGTTCATTGCGGAAAGCCGCAACCGGGCGACTGCGACTGCAGCCTTGCGCTGAAGACAGGCGTATTGTTTCAGCGGAGAAGAAAAACGCGCACGGCAGGTGCGAATCAGGGATTGGCAGGGAGAAGCATTGCGGAAGCGCTTTATTGTTTATGTGACGCAGGGTGAGGATGGCGCGGTGGAGCGCGTGGGCATCCCTATGCGCTATGTTTACATGTTCGTTGCAGCAGCGGTGGTGGGAATGTTCTCGATCGCGGGCATGGCGGGATCATACTCGCGGATGCTGGTGAAGGCGGAGTCCATCAACCATATGCGTGATGAGCTGGCGATGACGCGGAAGGATTACGCGGGGCTGGAACAGAAGGCGCACGAGAAGGATGTGCAGGCGGCGAGTTTGGGGTCGCTGGCTGTTGAAGTGTCAGCGATTTATGGGTTGACGGCGGGGAAATTGACGCATTTTCATGGGTATCACTCGTCGAAATCGGCGGCGGCGGAGGCGGCGAAAGCGCCGTTGAAGGATGATTCGCCGAGCTTTAATGACGATAGCTATTACAAATCTCTGGACACCTTCTATGCGTTGAAAACTACTGCAAATGAAGGACTTACGCTTCAACAACCGGTGAATTCCAACCTTGGGGTGCGCAGCGTCCTGGGCGACTTCGCCTCGTTCGATGCAAGTGTGGGCCGGAATGTTCCGGACATGTGGCCGGTGATGGGACGCATTACCAGTGGGTTCGGAGAACGTGAAGATCCTGTTTTAGGCAATGGTGAAGGGGAGTTCCATGAGGGCGTGGATATTGGGGATCCTGATGGGACGCCGGTGCATGCTCCTGCTGGGGGGCGGGTGATTAAGGCTGGGTTTGGGACGGGGTATGGGCGGGAGATTGAGATCGACCACGGGAACGGGATTGTGACGCTGTATGCGCATTTGCAGGGGTTCAACGTGGTGGCTGGGGAGACGGTGGTTAAGGGGCAAGTGATTGGTTATCTTGGACATAGCGGCGGCCGTGTAACGGGGCCGAACCTGCACTATGAGGTACGGGTGCGGGGGGTTCCGGTGAATCCGCACAAGTATTTGCGGACTACGATGGCGCAGCTGGGTGGTATGCCGGGTAACCGATAGTGGCGAAATCGGGCGATTTTGTGTGAGTTTGAGTGCGCATTGAACCCAGTTTCAGGTTGCGCGATGGGGGTTTGAGCTGCTTTTTCGGTGACGCGGCTTTTGGGGTGGCGGCTGGGTTGGTTTTCAGTGGACTCCGGCGGCCTTTGCGCTGTCGAGATAGACGCTTACGTTCGATTTGTCGACCAGGGCGGTGCCGGTGTCGATGAAGACGGGGTAGGGGGAGAAGGAGTCGACGGTGTAGTTGGTTTTGAAGGGGGTGTGGGGGTATTGGTGGACCTCGGCGAGTGCCTTCAGACCTACGTATCCCATGGTGTAGGGCTTTTGGGAGACGGTGGCGGCGATGCTGCCGTCCTGGATGTCGGCGAGGGTCTCGCTGTCGGTGTCCATGGCGATGAGGGTGCGGTCGGTGGCGTTGGCGCGCTTGAGGACTTCGGCTACGGCTTTGCCGGAGTCGGATTCGAGGCAGACGAAGGCGTCGATCTTGTCGGCGCCGGTTTTGGCGAGGTAAGCCTGAGCGGCATCGAAGGCGTTGTTGGCGTTGCCCTTGATGTCGACGACGTCGACGATCTTGAGTCCGGGGTGGGTGGACAGGACGTCTTTGTATCCTTTCAGGCGTTCGACAAGGTTGGGTTGTTCGGGATAAGTGAAGAAGACGATGTTTCCCTTTTCGCCGAGTTTTTCAACCAGGCGCTGGCCGCCAAGCCTGCCGGCTTCGAGGTTGTTGGTGCCGATGAAGAAGAGGCGGTTGCTGGTGGGAGCGTCGGAGTCGACGGTGATGACGGGGATGCCTGCGGCGATGGCGGAGTTGATGTCGTCGCGGAACATGGCTGCGTCGGCGACCGAGACGAGGATGCCGGCGGGCTTCTGGGCTACGGCCTGGCGGAAGGCGGTGAGTTCGGCCTGGGGGTCGAGGGTGTCGGGACCGCTGAGCATGGGTTTTACGCCGTACTCGGCGGCGGCTTTCTCGAAGCCGGCGTCTACGGTCTGCCAGTAGGGAAGCTTCAGGTTGTTGGCGACGAGGAAGTACTTCTCGGACATGGAGTGGCCGTGGCAGCCGATGGTCGCAAGGGTGAGGAGGAGGGCGGAGAGGGCAAGATACGACTTGAGCCTTTGCATAAGCACCAACCGATCCTGAAGCTATGCGCTGAACTGCTCGCGCTTGCCAGGAGGGGTTGTAAAGGGCTGGTCGTTGGGAACGGCGCTTTGCGACCCGGCCCGGCGGGTGGAATATACTCCTGGGTTTCTTGGGGGCGCAAGGGGAGGGGGTGGATGAAGATTGAGGGCAGGCCGCGGAGCGTGAGCGATGGCAAACCTTAGGGCTAAAGCCCTCTTTGTGGGGGTGGTGTGAGATCCGAGGCAGAAGCCCGGACCTATCTCAGAAGCAATAGCAACAGCAACAGCAACGGCAAATGCAAAGGCAACAGCAACGGCAAGAGCAACAGCTGTCCCAGGGGCTAAAGCCCCAATTTTGAGTTGGCTGTTGTGTCCGGGCTAAAGCCCGGACCTATCTCAGAAGCAACAGCAACAGCAACAGCAACAGCAACAGCAACAGCAACGACAACGGCAACGGCAACGGCAAGAGCAAAGGCAACGGGATTCGTGGTTGAAAGGATTGTCGCGGTCGTGGTGGGCGGGGCACCCTCGGGGTCCTTCGACTGCGCGCTGCGCGCTTCGCTCAGGATGACAGCGTAGAACGAGCAACGGCAACGGCAACGGCAAACGGAGCCGCGTTGGATGTATGGATGAAGAGCGGAGCCATCGCAGGGGTTATGACAAGGCTTAGAGGAAGGGTGGCGGTGGGTCGAGTCGAGCGGCGTGTGCATGCGATGTATGGATGTGGGGGTAGTCCTGGTATCGCTTGCGGATGGGGTTGTTGACGATGTAGAGGATCTGGTTGGCGAGGTCGTCCTGGTCTGTTACGCGATGGTTGTGGTAGCTGTCCTGCCAGATCTCGCCGGGTTGTTCTTTGCGAGCGGCGAAGGAGAATCCGCCTTTGATGAGCTGAGCGCAACGTTCGATTGTGTGGTCCCTGGCGGGAGTGAGGACGACGTGGATGTGGTCGGGCATGACGACGAAGGCGTGGAGGAGGAATCGTCCGGCATCGCGGTAGCGGAAGAGCGTTGCTATGAACAGATCTGCGGTGGCGGTGCGTTGGAAGATGCGGCGGCGTTGGTGGGTGATTGCCGTGATGGCGTAGGTCTGGGTATGTTGCCGCATGGAAGGAGGATACCCCAGGGGCTAAAGCCCCGGTCGTGGTTGTCCTGTAATGTCCGGGCTAAAGCCCGGACCTATCTCAGAAGCAACAGCAACAGCAACAGCAAATGCAAATGCAACAGCAAGAGCAAATGCAACAGCAAGAGCAACAGCAACAGCAACAGCAACAGCAACAGCAACAGCAACAACAACAGCAACAGCAACAGCAACAACAACAACAACAAATGCAAAGGCAAGAGCAAGAGCAAGAGCAAGAGCAAATGCAACTACAGGGGTCCTTCGCTTCGCTCAGGATGACAACCAGTAGAGTAGCGGCAAGAGCAACGGCAAGAGCAACGGCAAGAGCAACTGCAAGAGCAGCGGCAAGAGCAGCGGCAAGAGCAACGGCAAGAGCAACGGCAAGAGCAACTGCAGATCCCTACGGGATGACAAACAAAAAAGGACGAGGACGAGGGCAACGGAGAAGGCGGCAGACTTTGTCTGCCGCCTTCGTTGTTTGCGTGGGTTGGCTGTTTGCGTGGGTTGGTTGCTTGCGTGGGTTGGTTGCTTGCGTGGGTTGGTTATTTGGTTAGGTGGGTTACTCGCCAGACGGAGCGGCTGCCGTCGTCTACTACGTAGAGGCTGCCTTCGGCTCCTACGGTTACGCCTACGGGGCGGCCCCAGACCTGGCCGTCGGGGGTTACGAAGCCGGTTAGGAAGTCGTCGTATTCGCCGGTGGCGTGGCCGTCTTTCATGGGGATGACGATGACTTCGTAGCCGGCGCGGTTTTTGCGGTTCCAGGAGCCGTGCTCGGCGGCGAAGGCGTCGCCAAAGTAGGAGGGTGGGAAGGCGTTGCGGTCCTTCGAGGCTGCGGTGGAATCAGGGTAGAAGGTCATCTCCAGAGAGGCCATGTGGGGTTGGACGAGGACGTCGGGGGTGCGGACTTTGGTGGAGAGGTCTACGCGCTTGCAGTCTTTGGCCTGGGCGGCGGTGAGCGGGGCGGTGAGGCCGGGGTTGGGGCCGGTGCCGTTGGCGCAGGGCTGGGGAAGGCGCGGGTCCTGGTGGCCTCCCATGTAGTACCAGGGCCAGCCGAAGAAGCTGCCCTGGGGGACGGAGGTTACGTAGTCGGGGACGAGGTGGTTGCCTAGGTTGTCGCGCTCGTTGGTGGAGCACCAGAGGGCGCCGGTGGTGGGGTTGATGGCCTCGCCGACACAGTTGCGGATGCCGTGGGCGTAGACATCGATGAACTTGCCGTCGGGGGTGTACTCGAGGATGTCGGCGCGGTGGAACTCGCGGGGGTGGGTGTCGGCGTCGTCGATGTTGGAGCCGGAACCTACGGAGACGAGGAGGTACTTGTTGTCCCGGGTGAAGACTACGTCGCGGGTCCAGTGGCCGCCGCCGCGGAGTTGGGCGTAGCCGGGGATATTGGGGACGATGGTTTGGGCGGGGCCGGTGGCATGGAGGTCTCCGGAGTGGTAGGGGAAGCGCTGGATGGTGGTGGCGTTGCCGATGTAGACGTACTGCGGGTTGGGGCCGGAGGGATAGAAGGCGATGCCGAAGGGGTGGTCGAGGCCGGTTGCGAATTTTTCGATGGTGGCGGCGCGGCCGTTGGGGGCTACGCCGCGGAGGATGAAGATGGTGCCGGCACCGGAGTCGGCCAGGAAGAGATCGCCGTTAGGGGCGGTGGTGATGTAGCGGGGTTGGGTGAAGGTGCCAGTGGAGAGCTTCATGTGCTCGGTGGCGGCGGAGCGCTGGAGCGGGGCGGCGTCGCCGCCGGCGTAGAGGGTGACGGAGAAGTTGGGTGGGGCGATGGGCCAGGCGGTGGTGGGGCGGGGGATGAGGTTGGGGCCGTTGTCGACGGCTTCGGCGGGGTTGGGTGCTGGGAGGTCGGCGACGGTGATTTTGTGGCGGACGAGGGGGTGTTGCTGGGACCAGTCGGTGAAGGCGGACTGGCCGGTGAGGAGGGGCTGCTGGGCTGTGCTCACGATGGGGGCCGCGGCGACGGCGCAGAGGGCGATGACTAGGATGGCGGAGGGCTTCAGCATGAGTGGCTCACGATCGCTGGCTTGAATTTTTGGGGTGCGTACTTGGTGCGCAGTTGCTTAGACGCAGGAAGAGGGAATTGAGTCGCATGGGTGCTGCGGATGGTGTGGGGCTGGCTTCGGCGTGGCGGTATCGTAAGCCCCGGGCTGTATGGGCCGCCCACTCATGCCCCAGGTGCGTGGGCATGAATGGGGCACCCGGCTACTTTGGCGGGGGTGTAGCGGCGGGATCGGATGCGGGGGGTGAGGCTGGTTCGAGGGGAGAGGAGGCTGGGTTGTTGGCGGTGGTCAGGGACTTTAGCTGGTCGAGGCTGGCGGTGGCGTTGAGGATGGCTGTGCTGTCGTGGTGGGTTAGGGTGATGGAGTTCAGGATGGCGTTGGTGGCTTTGGTGGAGGGGTCGGCCTGCTGATTGGCAGCCTGTTCGCTGCTGATGCCGCGAAGGACGGCTAGCAGTGTGGTGAGGGCGTCGACGGTGCTGGAGGCGGCGGTGGGGTCGGGGGCGAACTCTTCTATGCGGAGGTGGACGGCGCCGCCGGAGAGGACGCGGGCGGCGGGGGTGTAGCCGAGGCTGGCTACGAAGTCGGTGTCGGTGCGGAGGGGGAGCTGGAGGCCGAGGATGGAGATGAAGCCGGGCTCACTGTTGGGCTCGGTGTTGGGCTGGCCGTTGGGTTGGGTGGGGTTGGTGTCGGTGAAGGGTAGGCCTATGTGGCCTATGCCCCAGGCTTCGGAGAGTAAGGGGACCTGGTGATAGCGGGCGGCGAGGAGGGAGGAGCCGGGGGTGCTTAGGGCTCCGGTGCGGAAGCGGTCGAGCATGGAGTGGATCTGTTCGGGGGTGGGCATGTTGGAGGCGGCGATGACGTCGTAGCCTGCCTGGGCGATGCGGAGCTGGCGGGGCACTGGTTCGCCGACAGGGATGGTGTAGATGGTGCGGCCGGCGTAGGTTTCGGTGGAGGAGGCGATGGATGCGAGGTAGTGAGCGAGGCGGACGCCGTCGAAGCGGCCGATGAAGACTTCGGAGTAGGCTACGGGGCCGTTGGGGCCGGTGGGGTCGGGCATGCGGTGGAGGGCGAGGGCTACGGAGTCGAGGTCGCGCTCGGGGACGATGCCGGTGGCGTCGATGAAGTGCTGGAAGTCGGGGCTGCGCTGGATGGGGGTCTGGTCGAAGTGGGTGACGGAGCGGATGGCCTTGAGGTTGACGTAGACGATGGCGTCGGATTCAGGGAGCAGGCGCGCGGCTTCGGGTGGGGCCTTGGCGCGGAGATAGAGCATTACGCCGAGAGCGGAGAGGAGGACTACGGCGATCAGGAGCGGAATCAGCGTGCGTTTGCGCATGAGGGTGAGACTCTTTGGAGATTTTACCTGCTGCGGGTTTTCGCAGCTCGGAGTGGGATAATCCGTTGAGCGGGTTATTTGGGCGCTTCTATTTGGGTTGGGAGGGTTTATGAAGGCTTGGATGGTGTTGGGGAGTCTGGTGCTGGCGGGGCTGCCGGTGGGTGCGCCTCCGATGAAGATGGGACTGTGGGAGGCTTCGATGACGACTTCGATTACGCGTGATGGGACGGCGACGCAGGCGCAGGTGATGAAGGTCAGGGCTTGTTATACAGCGGAGACTTATGCGGCGGCGTTTGGCAGCCCGATGGGTGGAGCGGCGAGCCGGTGTACGAAGTGGGGAGATACCTGGACGTCGAATAGCTATACGGCGGATTACAGTTGCCCGTCGGCCAACGGCAGCGTGCATGTTGCGATGGTTTGGAGCGATAAGGAGTCGGGTTCGGGGTCGGTGCACATGGTGGTGAACCCGAGCGGACACAGTGTGACGATCGACACAAAAATAGCCAGCCACTTTGTGAGCGCGGACTGTGGGGCGGTGAAGCCGGGAGCGCCGCAGATTATGCGCTAGGGCCTGGCGCGGGGCGCTGGCTTTCTGCGCTGGCAGGCTATTCTGCCCCGGCGGCCTATGATAAAGTTGAATCTGCGCTCGAGGGTCTTTCGCGAGCGCAGTGTGCTGTTAGTAAGCCCGTTATGGGCTGGCGTAGCTCAGCTGGTAGAGCACCTGATTTGTAATCAGGCGGTCGGGGGTTCAAATCCCTTCGCCAGCTCCAGTTTTCACCGGCAGCACACAAGAGTTTGGTTGTACCTGCCGGTTGTTCCTCCTTGCAGCGTTCGCCATCCAGAGTCCACGTGTTCGTGCGAGAGCGATCGCGCGAGATGAGGCGTGAATGGTGGTTGCAGGAAGGGTTGCTGGCAAGGCAAAGGGCACAGGTGGCCGAGTGGTTAATGGCAGCAGACTGTAAATCTG
>JBAVDD010000166.1:0-2902 GCA_049587035.1 Acidobacteriaceae bacterium
AAGAGACGCAAAGCTCCTCTATCAGCGCAACAAAAATTGAGGCTCGAGGCCATCGAGGCTGCAATCGTCGAATGGCGCCAGAAGAATCTTTCGGTCAACAGAATCTCAGCTAACTCGCATTCATCGAGGACCACCGCACATGACTAATAACAACCAACACCCCACCTTAACCGGCTCCGAAATCCTCTGGGCCACCCTCGCCGGCGAAGGCACCACCACCGTCTTCGGCTATCCCGGCGGCGCGATCCTCCCCATCTATGACGCCCTGAGAAAATTCCCCACCATCCACCACGTCCTGGTCCGCCACGAACAAGGCGCCGCGCACATGGCCGACGGCTACGCCCGCGCCTCAGGCCGCCCCGGCGTCTGCGTGGCCACCAGCGGCCCCGGCGCCACAAATCTGGTCACGGGCTTAGCCACAGCCATGCTCGACAGCATTCCACTAGTAGCCATCACCGGCCAGGTCTCCTCCAAAGTTCTCGGCTCCGACGCATTCCAGGAAGTAGACATCACCGGCATCACGCTCCCCATCACCAAGCACAACTTCCTCGTCACGCGCGCCGAAGACATCGCCCCCGCCGTCCGCGAGGCCTTCCAGATCGCCACCTCCGGCCGCCCCGGCCCAGTCCTCATCGACATCACCAAGGACGCCCAGCAAGCCTCCGCCCTCTTCGACTTCGACGCCGCCAAGCCCCCCGCCTACCGCCCCCACCCCATGCTCCGCGCCGACTCCGCCTCCATCCGCGAAGCAGTAACCCTGATCCAGCAGGCGAAAAAACCCGTCATCCTCGCCGGCCATGGCATCGTCGAGAGCGGCGCAGAAGCCGAAGTCCTCGCCTTCGCCGAAGCCCACCAGATCCCCATCGCCAGCACCCTCCTCGGCCTCGGAGCCATCCCCGCCGCGCACCCACTCTCCCTCGGCATGATGGGCATGCACGGCGAGTCCTGGGTCAACAACGCCATCCAGCAAGCCGACCTCCTCCTCGCCTTCGGCATGCGCTTCGACGACCGCGTCACCGGCAACCTCACCCACTACTCCCCCACCTCCAAAAAGATCCACATAGAAATCGACCCCAGCGAGATCAACAAAAACGTTCGCGCCGACGTAGCCCTGATCGGTGATCTAAAAGAAGTCCTCCAACTTTTATTGCCACTTCTAAATTGTCATCCTGAGCGCAGCGAAGGACCTGCTTCATCGACCCGCCACGACTCCGACTGGCTCGCCCACATCAACAAATCAAAAGGCTCCGCCGCGGTCCGCGACATCATCAACCTCCCCGACAACGGCCACCTCTACGCCGCGCACGTCATCAACGACATCTGGCACGAAGCCGCCGCCGCCGGCCGCCTCGAACAGACCATCATCGTCACCGACGTAGGCCAGCACCAGATGTGGGAGGCCCAATACTTCAAGCACGAAGCCCCCCGCTCGCTCATCACCAGCGGAGGCCTCGGCACCATGGGCTTCGCCCTACCGGCAGCCATCGGCGCAAAAACCGCCCACCCCGAAAAAGACGTCTGGGTAATCGCCGGCGACGGCGGCTTCCAGATGACCGCCGCCGAACTCTCCACCATCGTCCAGGAAAACCTGGCCATCAACATAGCAGTAATCAACAACGGCTTCTTAGGCATGGTCCGCCAATGGCAGGAGACCTTCTACGACAAGAACTACTCCGCCAGCCCCATCCTAAGCCCAGACTTCGTCCTCTTAGCCGCAGCCCACGGCATAGCCGGATCCCACGTCAGCAAACGAGCCGACGTAAAGCCAACAGTAACCCGCGCCCGCACCAGCAACAAGCCCTACCTAATCAACTTCCAGGTAGAAAAAGAAGACGGCGTCTACCCCATGATCGCCCCCGGCGCCGCCCTCCACGAAATGGTCCGCCGCCCCACCCGCGACCCCTTACTAGAAACCGCAGAGGACGAGTAAATGGCCGCTGAAACTCATTGGCGACTGGCAGAGATACCTGAGGGAAAGCTCAGCCGCACAAAGCACACTCTAAACGGCGAGCCTATGCCATCTGCGCGGCACATTATTCTGGCGGAGCATTCTGATGGCCCTATGGTTTACCGCTATTCGGAAGATTGGATTTTTGCGGGGGACACCTGGCACGAGAACATCGCTGATGCTCTGCACCAGATAGATTTTGAATTCGGTGTATCGAAGCTTCATTGGCAAACGATCTCCGAGCAGCAAGCAACTCTGCTGATGAGTAAACCCAAAGCCAGTTCATGACCACCACCACCCAAATCGTCTCTCCTCGCCTCATTCTCCGTCCCTGGCGGGACCGAGACCGCGCGCCATTCGCCGCCATGAACGCCGACCCCAACGTCATGCGCTACTTCCCCGCGCTCATGACGCTGCAAGAAAGCGATGAAGCCGTCGACCGCTACAATCAGCAGCTAGAGCGCGACGGCTACACCATGTTCGCCGCAGAAGACCGCGCGAACGGAGACCTCCTCGGCATCCTCGGCGCCCAGACCATGCGCTACGAGATCCCAAGCCTCCCGCAACCAGCAGTAGAGATCGGCTGGCGTCTGGCAACGCACGCACAAGGCCGCGGCCTAGCTACCGAAGGCGCACAAGCCATCCTCAATCATCTGCGCAATCACACAAACCTCACACAGGTAGTAGCAATCACCACCCCAGACAACGAGCCCTCGCAGAATGTAATGCGCAAACTAGGCATGACCTCGCGCCCCGAACTCACCTTCGACCATCCACTCGTTGCAGATGACTCCCCACGACGCCAACACGTGCTCTACAGCCTGGAGCTCTCCCGATGACACTCAACACACCAACCAAGCTACTGCTCGCATCCGCCGCTCTAAGCCTCATCGCCGGCTGCAAACCCACGCCCGCACCCAAACCCGTCAACACCACCAGCTCCACCCAATACCC
>JBAVDD010000167.1:0-41503 GCA_049587035.1 Acidobacteriaceae bacterium
GTGTCTCAGTCTCTCCATTTTGCTCACCGAGAAAGACGATGTGCCTGGTCTGAAACTGATCAGCACCGTGCGACTTCATACCGTGGTGGTGATGTTGGCTTCGGCTTCGAGCCAGTCTACTAGTTTGGCGAAGGGGTCGAAGCCCAGGACGTTGGGGCCGTCGGCTACGAAGTTGCTTAGGGCGTTTACGTCGTAGTAGTAGCGCTGTTGGTCGCGGCTGTCGGTGATGTACTCTACGCCGCCTATGTCGATGCCGCTGTGTTGCATTAGGAGCTCTACGTCGCGGATGGCGTCGGGGGGTGGGGTGAAGGCTTCTACTGTTATGCCGGACTTGGGGGCGTCGATGGCGCAGGCGCCCCTGTTGAGGTCAGTCCCTGTCGTGGTTCTACAGATGTCGGCGGGGCAGAGGTCGAAGGTTTCTCCGGTGATGTGGACCTTGATCGCGTAGAGGTACTTTCCGTTGAGGACTTCTACTCGGACAATGTGCGCGCCTTCTGCTGGGATGAACTCTTGTACTAGGGCGGTGCTGTCGAGGCCGAACTGTAGGGCGTCTGGGGAGTTGGGGTCTTGCGCTATCGCGGCCTGGAGTTGCGAGAGGTGGTCGAAGCGTTTTACGCCGGCTCCGCTGCCTCCGATGTTGGGCTTTACTACTATGGGCCAGCGGAGACCTACTACTGCTTCTTCTGCTTGCGCTGCGCGGTGGATTACGCGGGCCCTGGGGTAGGGGATGTTTAGCTTGTCCATCAGGACTAGCTGGCCGGCTTTGCTTAGCTCGGAGCTGAAGGCTTTGAAGCCGTTGATTACTTTTACGCCGCGGCTTTCGAGGTGCTCGAGGAAGCTTAGGGTGTAGAAGATCTGGTCGCCGTGGTCGCGGTTCCAGGCGCTGGGGCTCATGCGGTTGAAGACTAGCGAATACTTTTCTTCAGGGTGGTCTTCGGGCGCGAAGTAGTGGTCGGGGGCGTAGAGCTTTACGTAGGGCGTGCCGCGTTTGTCGAGTTCGGCGAAGAGAGGTTTGAACCAGTGGGGCTGCTCGTAGTAGATGGCGATGGGGAGGGTGGTTTGCATCATGTCTAGGATATGACGTACTGAGCGGGCGGCAAGACCCAGAAATGTTGTCCTGCGCGGACGGCGGGCGTTAATAACATTGGGGACGCGGTTGTTGTTGCCTTGAGGATTCGCATCCCACTCATGCCGACATAAAGCCGTCGTCATGAATGGGGCACCCTGAGTGTTGTTGGGTGACTGGTCTAGTGGAGGGTGACGGCGAGGGTTGCGGTTTTGGTGGGGTCGGCGGTTGAGACTACGGTGATGGCTACTGCACTGCCGGTCATCGGCATGGTTGCGGGAGCGGTGTAGGTGTACTGGCCGGGGACGTTGGTGGTGAGAGCGATGGTGCCGGTCGTGGCGGCGCCTCCGGTTACGCCGGCTACCTGCATGGTGATGGCGTTGTTCACGGAGCCGACGGCGTAGGCATAGACGTTGAGCGTGGAGCCAAGTGCGACGGTGGCGGTGGTGGGCGAGATGCCGGCGGTGATGGACGGCGCGGTGATGACGACGGAGAATTCGTCGACTGCGGAGTTGAAGGTGCCGGGATCGGGAACAGAGGCGTCGATGGTGACGCTGCCCTGGGTGAGGCCCAGGTTGGCGGTGTAGATGGGTGGGGTGGCGGGAGCGGTATAGACAATGGTGTTGCCGGATGGGGTGGCGAGGATGCCGAGATCCGTGCTGGTCATCACGAAGGCTCCGTTGCGGAGAAGCCAGGTGGCGTCGGACTTGGCGTTAGAGGAAACGGTTGCTGTGAACGTGACGGAGGTGCCCGCCGGAATGGAGGCTGGGGTGGGTGAGACGGAGATGGTCGCGGGCGTGCCGGAGCCAGCGCTGGTGTTGATGCCTCCGGCACCGCAACCGATGATCGTGATCGTTGAGGTTATGGCAAGGAAGGTGCGGAACGCTCGCGACGCTTGCATCATGGTGACAGCCTCACAAAATGGAGAGTTGCGCGGAGCGTAGCAGACGGGCGAGGCATATGTCACTGATTTTTTTTGCGTTTCTGTTGCTTTGTATAAAGAGCGACGAGCTACTGTGCGAAGCACGAGAAGAGACGCGCTGGCGAGGTTACTCCTGGCGGAGGTGTTTGATTAGCTGGGTGGGGTGGAGGGGTTTGGCCAGGAGTTCGAAGTGGTAGCCGCGCTTGCGGGCTCGGGCGAGGATTTCTACTGTGGCTGCCTGGCCGCTGAAGAGGACGATGCGGGTTTCGGGCAGGAACTTCTGGATGGCGATGGCGGCTTCTACGCCGTCGGTGTGGGGCATGAGGACATCCGAGAGGATTAGCTCTGGAGAGATGCGGCGAGCGGCTTCGATGGCTTCCCCGCCCCCGTAGGCAGCTTCGGCCAGGAAGCCGCTGCGGTTGAGGATTTGAACGATGGTGTCTGCGATGAGAGGTTCGTCGTCTACGACGAGAATGCGAGTGGGATTTATTGAACGTACGGTATCTGCGTCTGCGTTAGAGGCAGTGCGGTGCGAATCGAAACGCGAGTCGCTGGGGGGGGAAGTCGTCTGCATGGGGGCCCTGTACTGATGTTGATCGTTGGCATGAGTTTAGCGGAGTGTGAGGGTCTATGCCATACAGGGTTGCGCGAATTAAATATCGGCAGGCGATGGAAAAGGTTGAGCGTGTCGTTCAGGCTACGAGAGGGTGGGGTTGGAGCTCGACATGGTTCTTGATGGGGGGCATGCCGATGGGGAGGACTACGCGAAAGATGGTGCCGGTGGGGTCGGTGGTGCGGGTGCGGTAGTGGATGCTGCCGCCCTGTTTTTCTATGAAGCCGCGGGTGACCCAGAGGCCGAGTCCGGTGCCGACGGAGAGCTTGGTGGTGAAGAACGGCGAGAAGATACGCTGGCGGGCGGAGACAGGGATACCGGAGCCCTCGTCGCAGATGATGATGGAGATGGCGTCTGGTCTGCCAGCCTGGGGGCTGCCATGGAGGTGGCGGCCGCGGATGTGAATGCGGCCGGGTTTGAGGATGGGAGCGAAGGTGAAGGCGTCGATGGCGTTGACGATGAGGTTGGAGAAGACCTGGCGGACCTCGCCCTGGAGGCCGTTGATGCAGAGTTTGGGTTCGAGGTCGAGGGTGCAGGTGATCTTGCGGGAGACCATCTTGCGGGCGAAGAGATCGACGACACTGTGCAGGAGTTCGTTGAGTTCGATTTGGACTGGGCGGGTGGTGTCGCGGTAGAAGCCGAGGGTTTGCTGGGCGATCTGGGCTACACGGGCCAGCTCGGTGTCGGCGGTTTCGAGCAGGAGAGCGACGGGCGGGGGGACGTCGGGGTCGGTGCGGGAGAGGTAGATGAGGTTGGTGACGGCTTCGAGAGGGTTGTTGATCTCATGGGCGATGGTGGCGGCGAGACGGCCGGTGGCGGCGAGCTTTTCACTTTGGCGGAGAGCGTTCTCCTGGGTTTTGCGGGAGGTGATGTCCTGCACGATGCCGACCATGCCGGTGATGTCGGAGGAGCCGGGAGCGAGGGTGGCGACACCGCTGGCGGAGACCCAGGTCTGGATGCCGTCGGGTGCGTCTACTCGGTACTCGGCGCTATAGAGACCGCCTGACTCGAGGGAGCGCTGAAGGCTGTCGCTGGTGTAGGCCTGGTCTTCGGAGGCGACGATACGATTACGCAAAGCGGTGCGGGAAACGGGGATGTGGGGTTCGGCGTGGAGGAGATCGGCGGCGCGCTCGTCGAGGTCGAGGAGATCGGAGGCGCGGTCCCAGGTCCAGGTGCCGAGTTGGGCGGCTTCGAGGGCCTGGCGGAGGCGGTCGGCGGTTTGGCGCTGGAGGATGGCGGCAGCGTTTCCGTGGGAGACGGCCTGGGAGATTTCACGGGTGAGGCTGTCAGAGAGGCGAAAGTTGTCGATGGCGACGGCGGCCTGAGAGGCGATGGTGGCGACGAGGCCTTCGCTGTCCGGGGTGAAGATGTTGGGTTCGGGATGACCGTAGATGAGACAGCCGAGGACGTCGCCGGAGCGGCTGCGCGCGGGGACGGAGAGATAGCTGCGGGTGGGAGGATGGTCCGGTGGCAAGCCCGCGAAGGGAAGATCGTGGCTGTGGTTGGGATCGAGTGAGATGTCGGCGGAGCGGAAGATCGTCTGGCTTAGAACGCTGTCGGCGGGGATCTGCGCGATGGGTGGAGAGATGAGCGCGGCGAAGATGTTGAGGTCGGGACCAGCTACTTTATAGAGGCGGTAGGACTGGCCGTGCTCGCCGATGGTGTTGTAGAAGAAGGCGCCGAAGCGAGCTCCGCAAAGATGCAGGCCGACGTCGAGCGCAGCTTGCACGATGACATCGAGAGAGCGCTCAGAGGCTAGCAGAATTCCGGTCTCGATTAAGAGGCGGAGTTGCTTTTCGGTTTGTGAGCCGGCAGCCAATAAAGCCTCTGGAGAGTCAGATACCATCGCTTTATTTGGATGCAGAGGGGTGTGGTTCCGCCGTATGGCTTCGGTAATCGCCGAATGGGATTAGGAGTTTAGCGGAGCGAAAGGGCGTGGGTGGGCGTTGATCTGCAGGAATGACAGCAGTTTGAGGGCAGGCGGGAGCGAGGAGGCTAGTTGCCGAAGTGCCAGTTGATGCCGGCGCTGACCCGGATGTTGCGCTGCTGCTTGGTGCCGCCGTTGGGGAGGTCGGAGACGAAGTAGTGGGACATTACGCGGAGTTCGAAGCGGTGGTAGATGTTGTAGTTGATTCCGCCGCCGAGGGCGTAGCTGAAGCCGGAGGCGGTGCTGTCGAGCTTGTTGCCGTCAGGGTAGTAACCGGAGGTGGCGTGGGTTAGGCCGACGAGGCCTTCGCCGAAGATGCTGCCACGGCGGCTCCAGATGGTGGGGGAGATGTGGCCGAGACTGTAGGTGTAGCGACCACCACCGAGGAAGCTGGCTTGATGGATGTCGATTTCGGTGCGGAGGTTGGTGACGGCGAGGCCGTTGAGGGAGACGACGGGGCCGAAGCCGTGGAAGGGCGTGTAGGCGAAGTCGATGGTGGCGCCGCGGAGATAGAAGAAGTCCGAGGGGGAGGAACCGACGAACTTGGAGCGCTGCTGGGTGTAGGTCATGCCAAGATCCATGGGGGCCTGGGCATGGGCGCGGGGTGCGAGGACGGCGATGGGTGACAGGAGCAGAAGGACGGCGGCGAGACGGCGGATCGCAGGGGCCGCTGAACCGCGGAGGAGCAGCGCTGCGCGGGTGGGGGCGGTCCGGGTTGTTGAAGCGGTCTGACGCATGCCGAGGGTCACTCCTGTTACTGAACGGTGAGCGTGAGGTAGGTGGACCGGGTAAGGTTGCCGGAGGTTGCGGTCACCGTGAGGTTATACGTCTGCGGGGTCTGGCCGTAGTAGCCGGTGGACGGATCGGACATGCAGCCGGAGAGGCCTGCCGTGATGGCGACGAGAAGACAGATGGAGGCCAGCAGCGAGGCGAAGCGCTTGCGGCGGCGGAACCAGGCCAGCGGCAGAGCGAGGAGCGCGAGGGAGGTGGGGGCGTAGCCTAGCGGGGAGCGATGCGCTGGATTTCTGGGGCGCTGCAGGTGCGAGGTCAGCGAGATGGGGGCGGCGGTGACCGCGAAGGACACGGGTGTTGCGCCGGAGCCGGCGGCGATGGTGGAGGGGGTTAGGGTTCCGGTGATGGTGCTGGGCAGACCAGAGAAGGTTAGGGTGATGGGGCCGGGTAGCGTGCTGGTGATGACGGGGGTGACGACTAAGGAGTAGGACGTGCTGCCACCGGCGATGGTGCTGCCGGTGCTGGAGCCGCCGGAGGCTACGGTGAGAGTGAAGTCGGCCACGACTTGGGAGTAGGCGGGCGTGGTGCTAGGAGCGTCGGCTGTGTCGCCGGAGTAGAGGGCGGTGATGCTGTGGGTGCCGGCGTAGACGAAGCTGGCGTTGATGCTGGCGATACCGTTGACGACCGCCGCTGTGCCGATGGGGGTGGTGCCGTCGAGGAAGCTGACGGTGCCGGAGGGAGTGGTGCCGGCGGCGGCGGTGGTGAGGGTCGCGGTGAGGACGGTGGGGTTGTCCAGGAAGACGGGGTTCACGGAGCTGGTGAGGTTGATGCTGACGACGTTGAGTACGGTCTCGAGGACGGCGTTGGAGGTGCCGGGCTGGTTGTTGGCGTCGCCGGAGTAGACCGCGGTGAGGGTGTAGATGCCGGGAAGCGGGAAGCTGGTGGTCAGGGTGGCAACGCCACCGTTGACGGTGCCAGTGCCGATGGCTACGCCGTTGCTCTTGAAGATGACTGAGCCGCCCGGAGTCGGGGCTCCGGCGGCGGGCTTCACGGTCGCGGTGAGGAGGGTGTTGGCGTTGACGGTGACGGGGTTGACCGAGCTGGTGAGGGTGACGGAGGTGGCGTAGAGGACGACCTGGGTAAGTGGCGGCGAGGTGATGGTTTCGGTGAGCGTGTCGCCGGAGTAGACCGCCGTGAGGATGTGGTTGCCGGTGGTGGTGAAGCTGACGGAGACGCTGGCGGAGTTGCCGGTGAGGGTCTGCGTGCCGATGAGGGTGGCGCCGTCGTAGAACTTGACGGTGCCAGTGGGCGTGCCGAGAGCGGTGAGGGTCGCGGTGAGGGTGGTGTTCTGGCCTGGCAGCGAGGGGTTGACCGAGCTGGTGAGGCCGAGTGCGGCGACGTTGAGAACGTGTTGCGCGTATGGACCTGAGGTGCCGCTGGTGATGTTGGGGTTGCTGCTGGTGTAGACCGCGGTGAGGGTGTGGGTGCCGGCGGTGGAGAAGCTGACGGCGAGCGTGGCTGCCGCGCCGCTGACGGGGACGGTACCTAGCGAGGTGGCGCCGTCAAAGAACTGGATGGTGCCAGTGGCGGCTCCGAAAACGGGCAGCGAGGAGATAGATGCGGTGAGGTTGGTGGACTGGCCGACCAGCGATGGATTGATGGAACTGGTGAGGGTGATCCCGGCCTGGTTCCCGACGAGTTGGGTGAGCGCGGCCGTTCCACCCTGGCTGGTGGAGGTGGGGGTATAGGTGGCCGTGATGGGATAGGATCCGGCGGTGGCAAAGCTGTAGGGGGGCAGACTGGCGGTGCTTACGAGCGGGTTCCCGGTGGCAGCGAGTATGGATGTCCCGATGGCTACGCCGTTGCTGTAGAAGGTTACGCTGCCGGTGGGGGTGACTGTTCCTGAACCCGTGGCGGTCACGGTGAGGGTGAAGATGGTGGTCTGATTTACCAGCGATGGGTTGACGGAGCTGGTGAGGACCAGGGTGGAGGGGTCGATGACGTAGATGTCGTTGCTGACCGCGGTGCCGGTGGCGCCGGGGGGGACGGTAGCGGGATCTGCGGTGGCGGTGGCGGTCCAGACACCATACTGATTGAGCTGCAGGCCGGAGGCGACGGGGATGGTGAGCACGCCGTTGTTGGCCGCCGTCAAGGTATAGGTGGTGGTATTGGTGGCTGCGCCGGTGCCGCCCTGGTAGACGCCGTTGGAGTCGGTGGTGGTGAAGGTGACGGTGCCGGTGTAGTCGGTGGCTACGGTGCCGTCGGCGTTGATGGCGGTGAGGACCAGTTCAACAGAGCCACCGAGATTGACGGTGGTGGGCGTCGAGGCGGGGTTGGAGATGGCGACGAGGGTGAAGTGGTTAAGGGTGTTGAGACCGAGGCCGTAGAGCGAGGCCGAGCTGGTGGCGGTGAGGCCACCGGCGGCGGTGGTGCTGAGGACCAGGTTGGCGAGGTTGGGACCGACGACGGTAGGTTGGAAGTTGACGCCGTAGGTGCAGACCTGGCCGATGGAGAAGGTGTCCGCGCCGGTGGGCGCGCCGCCGGTGAGCACAGGGCAGGTGCTGGTGTTGGCGACGAGGAAGGCGGTGGGATTGGTCCCGGTCAAGGCAGGGTCGGTGCCGGCGTTGAGGGTGCTGGAGATGTTGCCAGTCTCCTGGACGGTGAGGTGCTCGGGATTGTCGGTAGTGTCGGGGGTGCCGACGACGGTGGCGGTGGGGAAGTTGACGGTGGCGGTCGAGCGGACGACGGTGACGAGACCGAGGGTGTTGTCACTGACGATGAGGTCGCCGTTGGCTTCGACGAGGACGCTACTTGGGATGTCGAGGGTGACTGGCGAGAGGACGAACTGGTCACCCTGAACGGTGGCTTCAACGATGCGGCTGTTGCCGGTGTCGGCGATGTAGATGGTACCTGCGGCGTCAACGGCAACGCCGGTGGGGTTGGTCAGGGTGAGAGAGGAAGGCTGAAAGACGGTGGTGACGCCGCTGGTGACGGGTACTTCGACGATCTGGTTATCGCCGGAGTCAGCGATATAGAGCGTATTGTTGGCGTCAATGGCGAGCCCGGTTGGACGGTTGAGGGTGGTGACCGCACCGGTGAGGGTGATGGCCTGGGCGAAGTTGCCGCCGAGCACGACCTGGTAGATCGCGTTGTTGGTGGAGTCGGCGATGTAGAGATCACCGGCGGTGTCGAGGGCTAGACCGGTGGGATGGGAGAGAGTGACGCCGGGAGTCGCGAGTGTGGTGAGTGTGGTGGCGCCGGGCGCGAGGATGTAGACCGAGTTGCCGGAGGAGACATAAACGTTGCCGACACCGTCGAGGGCTAGGCCGGAGGTCTCGGTGAGAGCCAGAGGAGAGCCGCTGTAGAGAACGGAGAAGAGGCCTGTGTATGTCTCCTCGAGGATGCGGTCGTTGGCAATGTCCGTGAAGATGGTGTCGCCGCTGGGATCCTGGACGGAGGCGCCAGCGGTAAAGGTTGCTGGGGTGAGTCCGGTGGCGGTGCTGAGGGCAGTGAAGGTGGCGGGCTGGAAGACGAATTGCGGTCCAACGCCGATGCCGGAGAGATTGATGAGGTTGACTACTGTTCCGCTGGTGTTGGTGATGATGAGCGCGCCGAAGCGGACACCGATCTGCTGCGGGGTGAACTTGACGACAATGGTGCACTGGTCAGGATAGGGCAGCGTTCCGATGCAGCCCGTGGCGGAGACGAGGGCAAAGTCCTTGCCGGCGACACCTTCGGTGGTGACGGTTACGGACTGGATGTCGGCGCCGCCGGGCGTGGTGGAAAAAGTCAGTGCCTTGGTGACGGTGTGGTGGATGTCGACGGAGCCGAGACTGACGGGATTGCCGGGGGAGAGACCCTGGGCGAAGGCGGAGGAACCGAAGACGGCGAGCAGGAGCAGGAGGAGCCAGGAACGCACTGGTAACCAGGAACGCACTGCCGCGAGCGAACTTCTGTGCTGGCTCGGGTGAGCGTCGCGCAGCGAGACAGTCATCATTCCTCCAACAAGGGCCGACAGTGCACTGAACAAGCTTGTACCCCGGGTCGATAGAAGGTTATGGTCCGGCGAAGTGGATGTTCGGATCGACCACCTGACGATGGACCATCGCCTACCCATAATAGATTCAGCGGCTCTGGAGAACTTCCGCTGAGGAAACGAACAGGAAAAACTTGAGGTAACGGGCCAAGAATATCATTACCAAACTAGTAACCAACAAATAAATCCAATTGGTTACTGCCCGCTGATCGCAAGGACAAGACACTGTCCGAAAGAGAAACGGTGTCTCCACCATGCACGAGGAAGAGGGTGTGCGGAAAGAACCACAGTGGATACGTCTGTATGTGGAAGAGTGGAAGGCAAAGGAGAGCAGAGGAGAACACGAGGCGTTCGGCGAAGAAGACGCAGGTGCTATTCTTCCAGCCATCGGTGCAGAGAGAAGTTTGGCGGGAGGGGTTGCAGCCGGAGTTGCGCCCGCCGGAGGAGATGGGGAGACGATGCCACAGGATTGGGAGTCGCCAGAGAGGTTGTCTGCACCGGAGGGTGCGCCCGGCTACGGGAGTGCGGAGGGCGCGGCGGCGTATGCGCTGCGGCCACTGAGTACGGGTGAGGTGCTGGATCGGACGTTTGCGATCTATCGAGGGCACTTCTGGCTGTTTGCCGGGTTGGCATCGTTGGCGGGGGCGTTCAGTTTGATTTTAAGTGCGGTGCAGCTGGTGGTTAAACATGTGGTGATGCTGCATGAGGGGATTCGGATTGCTTCGCTGGTGACGACGTTTTCAGGGTTGCCGATGTTTCTGCTGCTGCTTCCGGTACAGGCGGTGGTGTATGCGGCTTCTGTATACGCTCTGTGTGAGATTTACCTGGGCCGGGGGACCGCGGCCAAGGCCGCACTCCAGGCTACGATTGGGCGGTGGGCCAGGTATGTGGGGATTGCGCTGTGGCAGGGATGGAGCGCGGTTTGGCTGTTTCTGGTGATCTTCATTCCGGCGATCATCCTGCTTGTCGTGGGTGCGAAGTCGTCGCCGGGGATGGCGGTCACAGGCGGTTTGCTGATGTTTATAGCAGGTACCGGGTGCCTGGTTTATGGCGTCATTGCGTACATACGGAACTCGCTGGGGGTTCCGGCGGCGGTGATGGAGGGTACGGGGGTGCGGGCGTCGATGCGGAGAAGCAAGACACTGGCGGTGGGGACCAAGGGGCGGATTTTTGTGGTGCTGCTGATTGCGGTGGCGCTGGCCCTGGTGGTCGGGACGATACAGTCGCCGATGCTGTTTTTTATTATCCGGTCGCCGCTTGAGGAGCACGTGCTTGCGCAGGCGGCGGTGCTGCTGATTGGTTTTGTGGGGCAGACGCTGGTGTCGCCGGTGGCACTAATCGGGTTGACACTGGTGTACTTTGACCAGCGGGTGCGGATGGAGGCGTTTGACCTGGTGATGATGCTGGGAGGTTCTGCTCCGGAGCCTGTGGCGACGTGGAGTGCGGCGCCGGTGGTTGCGGCGGCCTCGGCTGTTGAGACGCAACCGGTTGTGAGCACGGAGAGAGTGGAGGCTGGCGGCGAAGCGGGCGGGTCTAATGGCGGGTCTATCGGCGAGACCATGGGGAGTGATGGCCAGGCTTCCTAAGGCGCAACGCGGAGGGTTGACGGGAACACTACTGTGGCTGTGGATGATGTTTGCGGCCGTGGGGGTGGTGCTGTGCGCGACGCCTGGGGCGCGGGCGGCGGGGCTGAAGGATGTGTCGGCGGATGGGTTTCGGGCGGATGTGATGCGCTTGCAGGGAGTGGTGGGGCAATGTGCGGCGGCGGCCAGCGGTTGTGCCACGGATGCGGTGGGTGATGATCTGCGAGTGGGCGATGTGGATAAGGGTGGATACGAGGAACACTGGGATTGGTTGCGGAGTGCGCTTAAGGATGCGAAGACTGCGAAGGACGTCGAGCGCGCGACACTGATGCGCGAGGCGGGAGCGCAGCTGCAGTCGATGGCGGAGGAGAGCGCTGCGGCTGGTGGGGCGGATGGTGGGTTGGCGGCGAGGTTTGCGCATGAGCGAGCGGTTGCGAATGGAGTGCTGGCGCAGCCGCAGTTCGAGGGGGCAGTGGGTTTGACCTGGTGGGATCGCGCCAAGATGAAGATGGTGGAGTGGTTGCAGAAGTTCTTTGCAGGCGTGGAGGCGGTGGGTACGGCCGCGCCATGGCTGGGAACTCTGCTGGAGTGGGTTTGCTATGTGGGAGTGGCGGTGGGGCTGCTCTTTTTTCTGCTGCGGAATGTGGCGCGGCAGCGGCTGCGGGTGGCGCTGGGTGGAGAGGCGCTACAGGGATCGGCGTGGGAGAACGAGTCGAATGACTGGGTGGAGTGGGCGGCGCAGCATGCGGAGGCGGGCGAGTGGCGTGAGGCGGTGCACTGTTTGTATTGGGCCGCGATTGTGTTGCTGGAGTCGCGGCGGGCTTGGCGGCATAATCCGACGCGGACGCCAAGGGAGTATGTGCGGCTGTTGAAGTCGGGGTCGGCGCAACAGCAGGGATTGCGTACGTTGACGCAGATCTTTGAGCGGGTTTGGTATGGGCTGCGCGATGCGGATGAGCGCGAGTATGCGGAGGCTCGCGGACTGTATGAGCGGCTGGCTGCGGGTGCGGGTGTTACTGCGAGCGATGAGGGTGCGGCACTGACGGCTGGAGGTGCGGCGTGAGTCGGGCAACGGGCGCTGGTGATCGCAAGAGGCTGCTAATTTTGTGCGCGGTGATGACGTTGATGATTCTGGTGGTGAGCGTGATCGCGCCGCAAGGTGCGGAGAATGATCCGCGACCGACGACGGACAACATTGGACCGAAGGGGGCGAAAGCGGCGTATCTGATCCTGCAGGAGCTGGGGGTGAAGACGTCGCGGTGGGACCGCTCGCTGACGGACATGAATACGGATTGGAGCGATGCGCAGGTGGGGCGCGCGACGTTGATCCTGGCGGCTCCGGAGTATGACACGACAGAGCAGAAGAACCTGGCAGCGGAGGTGAAGAGGTTTCTGGAACGGGGCGGACGGGTGCTGGCTACGGGGCCGTCGGGGGCGATGCTGCTGCCGGATGGAGAGGTGTCGCAGGCGGGAATGATTGCGGGTGGCAACTGCAACACTACGCCGGAGGGACCGGGGGAGTTGGCGCGCGTGGGCAGCGTGCAGATGTTCAACAGCTCGCAGTGGTCGAAGGAGGGGCCGGCGTATCGGGTGGAGCAGCGGTGCGGCAAGGACGCGGTGGTGGTGAGCTATGCGGTGGGAAAGGGTGAGGCGGTGTGGTGGAGCTCGGCGACTCCGTTAGAGAATGCAACGCTGAAGAACGATGCGGACTTGAAGCTATTGCTGGCTACGGTGGGCGCGGGGCGCGAGGTGGTATTTGACGAGTCGTTGCATGGAGCGGTGAAGACACTGTGGGACGAGGCGAAGGGACTGCCGCTGCGCTGGCTGGCGCTGCAGGCGGCACTGCTTTTTGTGCTGCTGATTGTGAGCTTCAGCAGGCGGCGTGGGCCGCTGCGGTCGCCGGTGCAATTACCGCGGAGCTCGCCGGTGGAGTTTGCTGTGTCGATGGGGGACTTGTATGAGAAGGCGGCGGCGAGCAGCTCGGCGACCGAAGCTGCGAAGCGCAGGCTGTTGCGCGTACTGACGCGCGAGGCGGGGTTGGCGCAGGGGACAATTGAGGAAGGGCCTGATGCGATTGCCGAGGCGCTTCGTGAGAGGCTGGGTGGGGATTGGTCGCGGGTGCGAGAGCATTTGCTGGAGGCTAAGACGGCTCAGCATGAGGCGATTGCGATGCATAGCGCGCTGGCGCTGGTGCGCGGGTTGAGCGAGGATGCGAAGAGAGTGCGAGAGTGTTTGCTGCCGAAGGGTCGCGGCGATGAGGTGTTGAAAGCTGCTCGGATTTAGTGGTTGATGTGGATTTGATTTTGGAGTTGGGAATTTAGAAGAGGAGAGCTTGTGAGCGAAGAGAGCTTGGGTGTGGCGGCGGCGAGTGAGTTGTTTGCGCGAGGTCAGGAGCAGATTGGGCGTGTGATTGCTGGTCAGCAGGAGGTGATTGCGCAGGCGTTGCTGACGATGCTGTGCGGAGGGCACGCGCTGATTGAGGGCGTGCCGGGTGTGGCGAAGACGCTGGCGGTGAAGACGTTGGCGCGGTTTCTGGGACTGGAGTTTCGGCGTGTGTCGGGAACGCCGGACATGATGCCCGCGGATATTTTGGGGACGAGTATTTTCTCGCCAAAGACGGGCGAGTTCAGCTTTCACAAAGGGCCGGTGTTCACGCAGTTTCTGCTGACGGATGAGATTAATCGGATGCCGCCGCGGACGCAGGCGGCGCTGCTGGAGTCGATGGAAGAGCGGCAGGTTACGGCGGATGGCGAGCGGCATGCGCTGGATGATTTCTTCACGGTGTTTGCTACGCAGAATCCGGTGGAGTTTGAGGGGACGTATCCGCTGCCGGAGGCGCAACTGGATCGATTTCTGCTGAAGATCAGGATGGAGTATCCGGAGCTGGAAGAAGAGCGAGTGGTGCTGGAGCGGCACCATGCGGCGATTGCGGGCGCGGGGCTGGCGGAGACGGCGATTGAGACGGTTCCGTTTGAGTTGCTGGCGGCGGCTCGGTGGGAGGTGAGGGCGGTGCGGGTGGAGCCGGCGATCTTTGATTATCTGCTGGCGGTGGTGCGACGGACGCGGGCCTGGCCGACGATTGCGTTGGGGGCTAGTCCTCGCGCGAGTACCGGGTTGCTGCTGGTTGCGAAGGCGTTTGCGGCGCGGGAGCAGCGGGACTTTGTGATTCCCGATGATGTGAAGGAGGCGGCGCTGCCGGTGCTGCGGCATCGGCTGGTGCTGCGGCCGGAGGCGGAGCTGGAGGGGTTGGATACGGATCGCGTGGTGCGGGATGTTCTGGCTGCTACGCAGGTGCCGAAGTAGCGCGGACGCGATGCAGACATTGATTCCACAATCCGCGACGGGGCGGGCAAAGCCTCTTGGGAAGGCTGGGCGGGTGCTGGGGTTTGGGCTTACGCCGCTGGCGCTGGGGTTGTTTGCTGTGGGATTGGTGATGGCGGTGCCGGCGTTCTTTCATGCGCGGCAGATTTATTTCATGCTGGGGTGGGATGGGTTGATTTTGTTGCTGGTGGTCGTGGATGCGCTGCGGCTTCCTCGGCCTGAACAGTTTTTGGTGAGGCGGACGTTTCTGGATTCGCCGCAGTTGGGGCAGGCTACTCGCGTGGAGCTTGCGGTGCGGGTGGAGGCGGATGCGGTGGTGGATGTGCGGTTGGTGGATGATCTGCATCCGGCGTTGGTGGCTATGCCGGTGGAGCAGCGGGTGGAGGCGTTTCCGCGCGAAGATGCGGTGAGTTTGTCGACAGTGTATCCGCGGGAGCGTGGGGATTTTAAGTTGCGGCGGGTTTATCTGCGGTATCGTGGGGCGCTGCGGTTGGTGGAGCGATGGGCGGCGGCGGAGTTGGTGGTGTCGACTGCGAACGTTGAAGATGCGGCACGGCAGCAGCGGGTGCGGGTGTTTCCGGCGCATGAGGATAGTCGGGAGAGTACGCAGTTTTATCTGCTGCGGGCTCGGCAGATTGAGTTGGAGAAACGCAAGCTGCGGTTGCGTGGGGTGGGACGGGAGTTTGAGAGCCTGCGGGATTATCAGCCGGGGGATGAGCTACGGAAGATCTCGTGGACGGCAACGGCTCGGCGTGGGCGGCTGGTGACGCGGCAGTTTACGGTGGAGCGGTCGCAGCAGGTTTGGATGTTGCTGGATGCGGGTCGACTTTCTCGGACGGCGTTTGAGTTGCGGCGTGGTCCTGGCCTGGCGCATGCGGAGAGTTTTGCGGAGACTGCTGCGGAGCGGGAGGCGGCGCATCTGCTGACGGTGACGCAGCTGGACCAGGCGGCTACGGCGGCTACGATGCTGGCGCAGGTGATCCAGGGGTCGGGTGATAAGTTTGCGATGCTTGCTTATGGGCGCGAGGTGCAGCAGTTGCTGCCTCCGGGCGCGGGTTCGGCGCATGTGCGGCTGCTGATTGATCTGTTGAGTCAGACGCGGTCGGAGGCGGCGGAGGCGGATCATCTGAATGCTGTTGCGCGGCTGAAGACGGCGCAGCGGCGGCGTGGGTTGATTGTTTGGATTACGGAGTTGGTGGACAGTGTGGGCAAGCCGGAGTTGGTGATTGCGGCTAGTGAGCTCGTCAGGCGGCATCTGGTGGTGTTGGTGGTGTTGAAGCATCCGGAGCTGGAGGAGTTGGCTGCGCGGGAGCCTAAGACTAAGGATGAGATGTTTCACTCGGCGGCGGCGCAGGAGATGCTGGAGCGGCGGCGCGAGACGATTGCGCAGTTGGAGCAGCAGGGGGTGTTGATTGTGGAGACTACTGCCGCGGAGGTGGGGATGCGCGCGGTTAGTAAGTATCTTGAGGTGAAGGCTGAGGGGTTGTTGTAGTTGCGATGCCTTAGCTCTTAGCTTCTAGCTCTTAGCTTCTAGCTTCTAGCTTCTAGCTTCTAGCTTCTAGCTTCTAGCTGTTGGACTGCGGTTGCTGCTTGCGGCCGCCTTCGGTTAGCCATAGGGTTAGGGCGATGAAGAGGACTGCGCCTACGGCGAATTTGAGGGCTATGGGGGCGTGGGTTGGGCTTAGGAAGGCTTCCAGGGTGCCCGCGATGATTAGCAGGGGGATGGTGCCGGAGACTAACTGGACGGCGTCGAGGCCGGCTTGGGCCAGGGCGGCGCGGCGGCGGAGCATTCCTGGGAAGAGGATGCCGGAGGCCAGGCGCAGGCCGGCGGCTCCGGAGATCATGATGCTGGGGATTTCCAGGGCGCCGTGGGCGGCTACGAAGCTCCAGAGGCTTAGGGCCATGTGGTGCTGGCGGCAGACTACGGAGATGGCGCCCAGCATGAGGCCGTTGTTGAACAGAGAGTAGAGGGTGAAGAGACCTGCCGTGATGCCGCCGGCGAAGGTCATGAAGCAGACGGTGATGTTGTTGGTCATGATGCCGGAGGCGGCCTGAGGCTTCATGCTGAGGACGCTGTCGGTCCACATCTTGTGGTGGTCGAGGTTGGCTACGCGTTGGGCGCCCAGGAACATGACGCCGAAGTTGGGGCGGAGCATTACGATGAGGGCTCCGAGGAGGCCGGCGGCGACGCTGATGAGGATGGCGGCGAGTAGGTAGCCGGACAACCGGCGAAGGAGTCGCGGATAGCCGTGGGCGAAGAAGCGCCAGAGGGTGGAGAGCGAGACGCGGTGGCCGGAGTAGACGTAGTTGTGGGCGCGGGAGACGAGGCGGTTGAGGTATTGGGCTAAGGATTTGGACGAATGGTCCGCCCTGACAGCAGAGAGGTCGGCGGCGGCCTGGCGGTAGAGGATGCCGAGATCGCGGAGATCGGAGGGTGGGAGGGACTTGACGCCGTTGGATTCGACCTGGTGGACGAGCGCGTCGAGGCGGTTCCAGTTATTCTTGCGAGATTCGATCCAAAGGTTTGAGAGCATAGCGTGATTCGAGAGACAGAGAGATTCTAGAGTACAGCGTCGGGATTTGAGATTATTGCCAGAGGTTCGCGAGCATGTCGAGTTACAAGCAGGACAACTTCGGTGGTGAGGCGTATGCGGAGCAGAGTGATGCGAACGCTGACACGCACTTTGCTGACACGCATTCTATCGACACGCCGGAGCAGGTGGAGCTGGAGTATAGCGTGGCGGGCGTGGGTAGCCGGTTTGTGGCCGTGCTGCTGGATTCACTGATTCTGGTTGCGATCTTTCTGCTGGAGTTCCTGGCGCTGCTGATGATCGCGGCGGCGGGTACAGCGACGCCGGCGACGGGCAAGTTAGCAGACACTGCTGAGAAATGGTTTATCGCGCTGGTGATCTTTTTCAACTTCTGCATAATTTGGGGATACTTTGCGCTGCTTGAGGCGTACTGGCATGGGCAGACACCGGGCAAGCGGGCGATGAAGTTGCGGGTGATCAAGGATTCGGGGCGGCAGATTACGTTGTTTGAGGCGCTGGCGAGAAACCTGGTGCGAGTCGTGGATTATCTGCCGGGCATGTACTTGATCGGCGTGATTACGATGCTGTGTAACAAGCGCAACCAGCGGCTGGGGGATCTGGTGGCTGGGACGATTGTGGTGCATGAGCGGTTGGATGAGCCGTCGTTGCTGTATCAGACGAGTTCTACGCTGGTGGCTCCGGTGAGCTTTGCGGCAGAGAGAGTGGGGCAGGAGGCGGTGCTGCCGTGGGGGCAGAAGGTTACGGCGATGTTCCCTGCCGATGCGGTGGCGAAGCTGAATGGGCAAGACCTGGTGGTGATTGAGACGTTCTTTGCGCGGATGCTGGATCTGCCGATGGAGACGCGGGCTACGGTGGCGCACCAGATGGTGGTGCAGATGTGCGCGAAGATGGGGGTTGCGGTGCCGGAGGGGAATCCGGAACGGGCGTTGGAGTCGATGGCGTACCAGATGAGGAGCAGCGGGCGGAGGCTGTGAGGGTGGGGCGAGCAGCGGGTTGGGACGCGAGACGCATCTGAGTGAGCTGAAGTAGAGAGCTCAGACGTGCGTGCAACGGACCACAGACTAACGACGGTTGATCCACTGGCTCAGAAGATATGGGACTTCGTTGCGCAGTCTCCGCTGCGGAACCTGTGGGATTTTCAGGGAGCGAGTGCGGCGCTGGTGTGGAAGCGTACGTTTCGGGCGATGTTGAGCGATAACCTGCTCTCGCGTGCGGCGGAGATGGGGTACTACTTTCTGTTCGCGCTGTTTCCGATGCTGGTGACGGCGAGCTCGATCCTTGGCCTGGCGGCGCGGCAAGCTTCGCACATCTATGACAGCCTGCTGCATTATCTCGCTCTGGTGTTACCGGGAGGGGCGTACTCGATGGTCATCCAAACGTTCAACCAGGCAGCGGCGGCGTCTACGAGTGGAAAGATCACGATTGGGCTGGTTGCCGCGCTGTGGTCGGCTTCGGTTGGGTTTGCGTCGATACAAGACGGGATGAATACGGTGTACAAGGTGCGGGAATCGCGACCCTACTGGAAGGCGCGGGGGGCGGCGATCCTGGTGACGATGCTGCTGTCGGTGCTGGTGACGGCGAACCTGGCGGTGCTGCTGGGCGGGGACCTGGTGGCACGACTGGTGTATCTGTCGATCTGGCATCACAGGCTGGCGGTCGGTACGGCGCTGGCGATCCATGTGGTGCAGTGGGTGGTGGCGAGCGCGTGCCTGATGCTGCAGTTCAGTACGATCTATTACTTTGCGCCCGATCTGAAGGTGAAGCGCTGGCGCTGGGCGACGCCGGGAGCGGTGATCGCGATCTTTGGTTGGGTGGTTTGCTCGCTGGGGCTGCGGATCTATCTGCACTTCTTCAATAGCTTCACGATCACGTACGGTTCGCTGGGTGGAGTGATTGTCCTGCTGACGTGGTTTTACATTACCGGCTTGATGCTGTTGCTGGGCGCGGAGGTGAACAGCGAGATTCAGGCGGCGGTGGCGGAGAAGAAGTTGAAGGAGATTGGGGCTCTTCCGCCGGAGGTGGACGCTGAGCCCGAGATTGCGATGGGGTGATGCCCTGTACTTGCGGTGCCGGCGAGGACAGGGCTTTGGGTTTACTTGGTGAGTGGGTCGAGGATGAGGTCCAGGCGGTCGGGGGTGTTGTCTACGCGCTCGAGCTGCGGGTAGCGTTCGCCACCGTGGTAGTCGATGGAGATGACTTTGAAGTAGCCGGTGTTTTCAACGATGAGGTTGATGGCCGGGCCGGTGCCTTTGGCAGCGTCGATGGCGGCGCGGAGGAGGGCTGGGGTGAAGGCGCGGCCGTTGACAGCGATGATCTGGAAGCCGGGAGCGAGGCCGTCGTTATAGCCGACGCTGTTGACGATGACGTCGCCTACGGTGCCGCTGGAGCCTACGGTGAAGCCTAGTGAGTAGGTTGCGCTGAGGCCGTCGCTTTCGAGGAGCTGCGACCAGTAGTTGGGCTTGTCGGTGAACGTGAGCTTGTAGCCGGAGAGGGTGTTGATGGCGGCGATCTCGGGGGCATGGAGCTGGTTGGAGTCGAGGCGGGTGCGGAGGAAGGTTGCCCAGTCGTTGGGGACTACGGCGTTGAGGCCGGAGACGATGTCGTCGAAGGTGTAGGGGACGACCTTGGGCGGGGTGTTGCCGCCGAAGCCTTCGAAGGCGGCGAGGAAGTCGTTGAGGCTCTTCTGGCCGTGGGTTTTTTCGCGGATGGTTTCATCGATCTCGAGCCAGAGGAGATCGCCTTCGCTGTAGTAGTCGGTATCGCGACGCCAATTGTCGTAGGGGCCACCGGCGTTGTAGAGGACTTGCGCGGCGGTGGCGGTGTCCTGGAGGTCACGCCAGGTGCGGCCGGGGCGGGCGTCGTTGAACTCGGCGACGATGGTGGCGAGGCGGTCACGGAAGACCTCGGGGCTCCAGATGCCGGTGCGCGCGGCGAGGACGTCGCCAAGGTAGTTGGTGAGGCCTTCGTAGACCCAGAGGAGGTTGCCCTTCATGGGCTCTTGATAGTTTGCCGTGGCGAGGCCGGCGGGGCGGCGGTACTTGCCGTTCCAGGAGTGCGTGAACTCGTGCGGGAGGAGATCGCCTTCCTCGGTGAAGTAGCCTTCGTCGATGAAGGTTCTTTCGGGGACGCGGTCGTCGGAGGACTGGTGGTGCTCCAGGCCGAAGTGGGCTACTTGATCTGAGAGCGTTACGAGGAAGTGGTAGGAGTTGTAGTGGCGCGACTTGTAGAGAGCGCCGGTTTCGCGGACTAGTTTGGAGAACTGGTCGATGTGTTGCTGCGAGAGGGCGATGTCTTCGGGACCGTCACCAGCCAGGTCGAGGTAGTGCTTGGGGGTGACGTCGGGGGCGAGGTCGATCTCGCGGAACCAGCGGCCGGCGAGGACGGGTGAGTCGATGAGGCGTTCGAGGGAGACGGTCTGGAAGCTGGCGTTGGTCGAGGCTTCGGTTGCGCCGCCGGTGGGGTCGAGCGCGGTGCCGAAGTGCCAGCCTTCGGGGATGTGGATGCTGGGGGTGACCATGATGTCGGAGACGTTGGTGTGCGCGATGTCGCCATTCAGGGGGTAGACGAGGACAGTGTTCCAGCTGAGGAGCGCGAGGTTGGCGCTGGTGGAACCGCCTTCGGTGAAGTTGGCGCCGCCGGTGGCGAGGAAGTCCATCTTGACGTCTAGCTGGGTGACTCCGGCAGGGACGGTGATGTGGTAGCTGTACATGTCGACGAGATCGCGCTCCCACTTGACGGGAGCGCCGGCGGGCGTGGTGATTATGAAGCCGGCCTGGTTGATGATGGGGCCGGTGGGGCCGTGCTCGCCGGGGATCCACTCGGGGTAGACGAGGGTCATGGGGCCGGGTTGGACGGGGATGGTTTCGGTGGCGTGGAGTATCTTGCGGGGAGCATCGGTGAGGTCGACGGAGAGGGTGATGGGGGTGGTTTGGGCAGTTGCTGCAAGAGTGGCGGCGCAAAGGGCAGCCAGGGGGATGAGGCGGACTAACGACATGCAGGAGCTCCTGGTGGCGGTTCTTAGTGCGCTTAAGTTTACGCGCGGGAGCCGGGGAGGTGGCCGGCTCTCACCACAGCGGGCAAAGAACGCCCTCCGGAGACCCCGGCTCCGATAGAATTGGCGCACGCATGATCCTATACGCTGTTGTTCTTGGCCTCATCGCTTTGAGGTGGTGGAGGGAGATGCCTCACGGCGCGATTCAGGTTGAGGGTTTGGCGGCAGGAATGCGTTATGGATTGGTTGTACGTGACTCGGTTTCAGGCATCTAAGAGGACAAGCGGGAGATCAGCCAGCATAAGGAGGCAGAACGATGACAGCGATGGGAAGCTCTGCAGGAATCGGTGAGATGGCCGGAGATTGGCTACCTGGTTTTCGTGCGTCCGTTGCGTTGGCCTGGAGTGCTGAGGGTGCGCCGATGACACTGGTGCTGCGGGACACGGACGATACCGAGGACAGCGACGAGGAGGAGGACGAGGCGTTCGATGAGGACGAAGAGGATGAGGAGGATGAGGATCCGGACACCGAGCGGTTGCAGGCCGCGGAACCGAATGCCGTTCACGGACATGGAAAGCCGTCTCGCGAGGAGATTGAAGAAGAGTTAGAGGAGATGGAGAGCGAGGATGAGGCTGAGGGCCCAAACGCTGCGGAAGAAGAGGTGGAGAAGGATCGGAAGCGGGCGACGGTTGATCGTGCGATTGATTCGGCGCTGCGGATGAGCGCGCTGGCGGAAGTTGAGTGTGAACTTGCCGCCGGTACGAGAGGGCTGAAGTAACTCCAGAATTTTGGAGTAATTTTTGCAACGAGGAGAAGACGCAGAGTGAGTGAAATACGTAGAGATCGGTCCCTGGCGAAGGGCTTGATGGCGGGTTTGGCAGCAGGGCTTGTGGCTACAGCGGCGAAGTCGCTGGTGGAGACACTGTATCCACCACGTGTGCACGGCGAGCCAGACCCAGCGGAGGTGCTCGCGGAGAAGGTTGCGGGGCACTCAATGGATCCAGGGACGAAGACTGCGGCGGGCAGGATGATTCATTGGGGGTTCGGCGCAGCTGTAGGTGCGGCATATGGGGCGCTGGCGGAGTATTATCCGGCGGCCACGGCCAAGGAAGGAGCGACGTTTGGGCTGGCGTTGATGACACTTACCGAACAGACAGCGCTGCCAGCGATCGGAGTAGCCGAGGCGTTGGAAGAGCAGACAGCGCGGGAGCGTACCAGCGAGGCTACGAGTTACCTGGCATATGGGCTGGTGGCGGAACGAGTGCGGAGTTTTGTTCGGGGAGTGTTGCCCTAAGGATTGCGAGATGGTTTCGTGCTGTGAAACGATTGCCGCGCAATGATTGATGCAATGGGATCTGAGGAGGTTTCGTACTGGGACTGATAGAGGCGCGGAACTAGACTCCTGATTACAGTGTGCGTTTTAGCGGTAAGGACGGGGCTCTTTTGAAGATGAACCGCAGTTCCAGCAAGGGGAAACAACCGAGGCGAGTAGTGATTGTGGGGGCCGGACCAGGTGGGCTGGCGACGGCCATGTTGCTGGCAGGTTCCGGCGTTGAGGTAACGGTGGTGGAGAAGAGCACGCGTGTGGGTGGGCGCACGTCGACGCTTGAGCAGGACGGATTCAAGTTTGATATTGGCCCTACGTTTTTTCTGTATCCACGCGTGTTGCGGGATATCTTTGCGGATGCTGGATACGAGCTCGATCGCGAGGTGCCGATGAAGCGCCTCGATCCGCAGTACCGGCTGGTCTTCGGTGACGGCGGCCAGATCGATGCTACGTCGAATGTTGAGCGGATGGAGCGGCAGATTGCAGCCATCTCGCCCCAGGATGCGGCTGAGTTCAAGAATTTTCTAAACAGCAACCGGAAGAAGTTGGACAGCTTTATGCCGGTGCTGGAGACTCCCTTTGAGAGGTGGAGCGACCTGTTGCGGCCGGAGATGCTGAAGCTGCTGCCTCTGATGAAGCCGTGGCTGTCGTTGGATGGAGATTTGCGAAGGCACTTCAAGGATGAGCGTATCCGGCTGGGATTCAGCTTTCAGTCGAAGTACCTGGGGATGAGTCCGTTTCGCTGCCCTTCCCTGTTTTCGATTCTTTCGTTCCTGGAATATGAGCACGGCGTGTTTCATCCGGTAGGCGGATGTGGTGCGGTGACGCAGGCGATGGCTAGGATTGCTGCCGAGATGGGTGTTGAGGTGCTGACCGAAGAGCCGGTGGAAGAGATCCTGATCGACAGCGAGGGCGGGGGACGAGGGAAGGCCGTCGGGGTGCGGACTTCGAAGCGCAAGTTGCTGGCTGATGCTGTCGTGGTGAACGCGGACTTTGCGGAAGCGATGCGCAAGCTGGTTCCGAACAGACATCGGCGGAAGTGGAGCGATAGGAAGATTGTCAGCAAGACATACTCCTGCTCGACGTTCATGATGTACCTGGGGATTGACGGACGGTACGACGATGTGGCGCACCACACAATCTACCTGGCGGAGAATTATCGGCAGAACCTGTGCGATATTGAGGAGTTGCATGAGTTGTCGGAGAACCCATCATTTTATGTGCAGAATGCTTCGGTAACAGATGCGACTCTGGCGCCGAAGGGACAGTCGACGCTATATGTTTTGCTGCCGGTAACGCATGAGAGCGCGAAGGTGGACTGGGTGCGGGAGCGGGAGAGGTTTCGCGCGCTGGCGATTCGGCAGATGGAGCGGATTGGGATTGAGGATGTGGAGTCGCGCATATGTACGGAGCGGATCCTAACGCCGGATGGGTGGCGGGATGATTTTGGGTTGCTGAAGGGCGCGACGTTTTCGATGAAGCATTCGCTGAACCAGATGCTGCACCTGCGGCCGCACAACCGTTTTGAGGACGTGGACGGCATATACTTGACGGGCGGCGGCACTCACCCGGGTTCGGGATTGCCGGTCATCTTTCAGTCGGCGCGGATCAGTTCGAAGCTGCTGCTGGAAGATCTGGATATTGAGCCGCGTTGGTCTACTTCATCGGAGATTGCCATGGTGGATGACATGATGCAGGTTGCGTCGTGAGAATGGCTGCTGAGAAAGTGCAGGGTGCGCCAGTTACGGGGGGATCCTGCTCTTTGCTCGCGGGGGTATGCGGGACCACGGATCGATCGGGTGTCGCAGGAGACTATGCGCGCTGGGTGAGCCTGCCAGTGAAGGCGCGGCTGAAGGTGTTGTGCGCTGCGCGGCAACAGATGGCTGCACGCGCTGAGGAGTTTGCGGAGGCGATCTCTCCTCGTTTGGCACGAACGAAGGCGGACACGCTGGCGACAGAGCTGCTTCCGCTGCTGGCGGGGTGCAAATTTCTTGAGCGCAATGCGGGTCGCGTACTAGCTGCGCGCAAGCTGGGCAGCAGGGGACGTCCACTCTGGCTGACGGGCGTGGCGGCTGAGATCCATCGCGTTCCGCTGGGGCATGTGCTGGTGATTGGGCCGTCCAACTTTCCGCTCTTCATTCCGGGTTCGCATGTGCTGCAGGCGCTGGCTGCGGGGAATCGCGTGACATGGAAGCCGGGGGTGGGCGGCGAAGGAGTGGCTCAACTGTTCGCTCGCGTGCTGACCGAGTCTGGAGTGCCGGCAGGGGTGCTCACGATCACCGATGAGAGCGTTGAGGCAGCGCAACAGGCGCTCGCTGCTAGACCCGACAAGGTTATCTTCACGGGATCATCCAAGACCAGCCACAGCCTGCTTGCGGAGTTGGCCAAGACTTCTACACCAGCGGTGGTGGAACTTTCCGGTGCGGACGCGATTGTGGTGACGCCTTCGGCGGATCTGCAACAGGTGGCAAGGGCGGTGGCGTTTGGGTTGCGGCTGAATGGCGGATCGGTTTGCATGTCTCCACGGCGACTGTTTGCGACACCGACGACGATGTCCGCGCTGCGTCCGCTGCTGGATGCCGAGCTGGCGAAGATTCAGGCGGTTGCGCTGGACGTGGGGACTTCAGAGCGGCTAAGAGCGATGCTGGAAGAAGCGGCGGAAGCAGGCGCGGAGGTTCGCGGCGTTTTTGCGCCAGAGGCACAACAGCCGCTACTGGTTGATCGCGCTGCTGCGGATATGGCGATTGCGCGGAGTGATGTGTTTGCCCCTGTGCTGTCGCTGATTGAGGCAGAATCCATGGTGCATGTGCCAGAGTTGTATAGGCAGTGCCCGTATGCGCTGACTGTGGCGATCTTTTGCGATCGGGGCCATGAGAAGAAAGCGCGTGCGCTGGGGAACATGCTGAAGGCGGGAACGGTGCTGATCAACGACATCATTGCGCCGACGGCAGATCCTCGCGTGCCCTTTGGCGGGCGCGGCGAGAGCGGGTATGGGCTTACGCGCGGAGCCGATGGGCTGCTGGAGATGACGGCGGTAAAGGCCGTGCTTATTCGGCGTGGAGGGGTGATGCTGCACCTGGACCCGACGCGCAACGAAGATGCAGCGATGTTTTCGGGGATGATTCGCGCAATGCATGGCAAAGGTCTGGCGATGCGCTGGAATGCGCTGAAGCAGTTGCTCAAGACGTCTCGGTCTTGAATCTCGTTTACAGAAATTGAACTTGCAGGAGTGAGGGAGCGCATGCGCGTTGGTGTGATTGGATCAGGATTAGCAGGGCTGGCAGCGGCATGCACGTTGGCGGCGCGTGGGCACGACGCCGAGGTCTTCGAAAAAAATGAATGGCTGGGCGGAAAGGCTGCGCAACTGCGGGGCGATGGGTTTCGCTTCGACATGGGGCCGACGATCCTGATCCAGCCGTCGGTGCTGCGGAAGATCTTCGTGGAGGCGGGAAAGAAGCTGGAAGATTACGTTGACATGGTGCGGCTGGATCCGCAGTGGCGATGCTTCTTCGATGATGGTGCGACGATTGATCTGCTGGATGACATGGGGCAGATGTGTGCCGATCTTGACAGACGGTTTCCGGGAATGGGCGCGCGGTATGCGCAGCTGATGGCGCTGTCCGAGGAGCTGCATACGATCAGCGACAAGTTCTTCTTCTGGAAGTCGGTGGGCTCGATCAAGGACACGCTGGATGTGGGTGGCGCGTTCGACATCAAGGTGCTGCGCGATGTGCTGAAGATGCGTATGGGAAAGACGGTGGCGGGTACCGTGCGAGAGTTTATTCCCGAACCCAACACGGCGCAGATGCTGGACCACATGGTGCAGTATGTGGGATCGTCTCCGGATGCTTCGCCGGCGATTCTTACAGCGATTGGTCACATGCAGATGCAGGAGGGTATCTGGTATCCGATGGGTGGGATGCGAGCTGTTCCGGAGGCGCTGGTGAAGCTCGCTGATGAGCTCGGGGTGCGCTTTCATGCGAGTACCGATGTGGCGAAGATCCTGATGACCGAGGACGCGCGTGCGAGGGTGAAGGGCCTTGTGACAAGCGATGGGCAGGCTTATGCATTCGATGCGATTGTGAGCAATGAGGACGCAGTGCGAACACATCGCGAACTGCTGGCGCAGAGCGCAGCGGCGCGGGAGTTTGAACACAAACGCAAGTATGAGCCGGCGTGTTCTGGCGTGGTGTTGTATCTCGGGCTGAAGAAACGCTACGAACATCTGGCGCATCATGATTTTGTCTTCTCGCGCGACCCGCACGAGGAGTTCCATCATATTTACGATCTGGGAGAGCCGGCGCCAGATCCAACTTGTTATCTCGCGTGTACCGCGGCAAGTGATCCTGACAGTGCGCCGGCGGGCGGAGAGGCGATGTATGTGCTGGTACATACGCCGTATATGAGGCCACATCATGACTGGACGAAGATGTTGCCGGCGTATCGGCAGGTAATTCTGGACAAGATAAAACGGACAGCAGGCTGTGAGGACATCGAGGAGCGCATTGTGTTTGAGCGCGCGTTGACGCCACAGGATATTCACGATCGGTATCGGGTGCTGAATGGTGCGATCTATGGGCTGTCGTCGCACGGACGGTTTCTGGGCGCTTTCAAACCTGCAAACCGGAGCAGCGAAGTGACGGGACTATATCTTGCTGGTGGTGCAGCGCACCCCGGACCTGGCATGCCGATGGTGATGATGTCGGGGTGGATTGCGGCCGATTCTCTGGATGCGGATTTGAAGACCGGAAAGGTGCAAGCTGCTTCGACGAAAACCAGGAGTCGAGCGGCATAACCTTGTATCGGATGCCACAATGAGCTATGCCTGCAGCGTCGAATGTGCGTGATCTTCCCGCGGTGTCTGGGATAACGCTGCGCCTTTTCCGGCGTGTGGTGCGAGCGTACTTTCGGAGACACTTTCGCTCCGTGATGGTGCAGTATGGGGAACGGCTGGCGGTGGAACAGGGGCCGTTGATTGTGTTTGCGAATCACTCGTCGTGGTGGGACCCGATGGTGTCGGTGCTGCTAGCGCAATTGCTGTTGCCGAATCGCAGACATTATGCGCCGATGGACGCGGCTGCTCTGAAGCGGTATCCGATCCTGGGGAAGATTGGGATCTTTCCTGTGGAGAGGGCGTCGGCGCGCGGAGCAGCGCAATTTCTGCGAGCGTCGCAGGCAATCCTTGAGAGCGGCGGGGTGCTTTGGATTACGCCGCAGGGACGCTTTGCGGATCCGCGCGAGCAAACGCTTGGATTCAAACCGGGATTGGGAGCTTTAGCTGCGCGTACACCTGGTGTGGTGCTGTTGCCGCTCGCGATTGAATATGCGTTCTGGAATGAGCGCCTGCCGGAGACGCTGCTGCGGGTGGGTGAGCCTGTGCGACTGGGCGACGGTGCGAGTGCGGAGGATGCGACGCAGGTGCTGGAGCGCGCGCTTGCGGAGACGATGGAGAAGTTGAAGCAGGCGTCCATGGCTCGGGACACGAGTGCGTTCTGCGAGTTGGTGTGCGGAGGTCGTGGCACAGGCGGAATATATGGCTGGGGACGTCGCTTGCGAGCCAGGTTCGTGAGGCAGTCGGGAGTGCAGGATCACACCGAGCGACATGCTGGCTCGAGCTTTAAGGACGATCGATGAGCGGTACGATTTTGGCAGTGTCACCTGAGCTGATCCTCGCGTCGGTCGCGGGGCTGCTGTTGATATTTGCGGCGGCGCCTGCAGTGATGTTTGCCGTGAATCTTCGGCGGTATGGTCCTCCCAGGGCTGCGGGAGGTGCGGCTGGACGCGTCGCGGTGCTGATCCCGGCGAGAGATGAGGAGCGCAATATTGGCGCGTGTGTGCGGAGTGTTCTGGCGAGCCGGGAGGTGGAACTCGAGGTGGTGGTGCTCGATGATGGGTCCAGCGATCGGACCGCGGAGATTGTGCGGGCGATTGAGTCAGAAGATGGGCGCGTTCGGTTGGTGAATGGGCAAGGACTGCCAGCGGGATGGAATGGAAAACAGCATGCCTGCTGGCTGTTGGCGCAGGAGGTTACGGCGCCGCTACTGGTGTTTCTTGATGCCGACGTGCGTCTGATGCCGGACGCGCTGGCACGGTGCGCTGCGGAGATGCGGACGAAGGAGGTTGCGCTGTTGTCGGGATTTCCTCGACAGGTGATGAGCGGATGGACGGAGCGGATGCTGCTGCCGCTGATTCATTTTGTATTGCTCGGGCTGCTGCCTATGGGACGGATGCGGAAGACGACGAAGCCTGCATATGCGGCGGGGTGTGGGCAGTTTTTTCTGGTGGAGCGCGCGGCTTATTTTGCATGCGGCGGACATGCAGCGATTCGGGAGACGCGGCATGACGGGATTCGGTTGCCGCGATTGTTTCGCGAGCATGGGTTGCGCACGGACATTGTCGATCTGACGGAAACGGCGGAGGTGAGGATGTACGAGTCCGCTGGGGCGGTGTGGATGGGGCTGGCGAAGAATGCTACGGAGGGGCTGGGCGCGCCGACGCGCATTGTGCCGGTGTCGGTCCTGCTGGTGGTGGGGCAGGTGTTCCCGATGGTGGCGGCGTTGCTGTGGGTGGGATTTTGCGTGAGTAATTTTTTGATTGGGGCGACGTTTGATAATGTGCGCGCGGCGGTTGCGGTGAGTGTACTGCTGGCGCTTGCTGTCGTAGCGAGTTACCTTCCGCGACTGCTGGCGGTGCAACGGTTCAGACAGCCTGTGGTGTCGGCTGTTCTTCATCCAATTGGGATTGTGATGCTGCTGGGTGTGCAGTGGTATGCGCTGGTACGGCAGATGCTGGGAAGGCCAGTGGCGTGGCGGACGCGACGCTATGCGAGCGGAACGGGTGAGGAGATTTCGTAGGCGCGGTTGGGGTTATACACCCTTCTTGCGCGGCTCCCAGATGTACTTGTGAATCTGCAAGCTGAGTCGCGCGGGGAGACCATCGGCTAACATCCACTCGACCAGGAGGCGGGGATCGAGGGCGCAGTTGTCGGTGGAGCGTTGGTCGGTGGGGTTCTTTAGGAATGCGGGGGAGAGGAGAATCTCGCCACAGCGGACGGCGAGGCCGTGGGTGTGGATGAAGTCGCGGGCGAACTCGTAGTCGGCGCGGTTGGAGAGGACGAACTTTACTTCGTCGTTGGGTGTGAGCGTCTCGAGATTTTCGAGGCGGAAGGAGTTGGCGGCGGAACCGGCTCCGGGGCACTTAACGTCGACTATCTTGTGGACTGCCCTGGGAACGCTTTCGAGGGGTTGTTCGCCGCTGGTCTCGATCATCAGGCTGTAGTTGTTTGCGAGCAGACGGTCCATGAAGGGGAGGAGCTCGCGGGCTTGCAGCATGGGTTCGCCGCCGGTGAACTCGATGAGGCGGCAAGGGGCGAGGGCTTCGATCTGGGCGATGATCTCGTCGGCCGTGAACGGTTTGCCGCCGGTGAAGGTGTACTCGGAGTCGCACCAGGAGCAGCGCAGGTTGCAGCCGGCGAGGCGCACGAAGATGCAGGGGAGGCCGGCGAAGGAGCTTTCGCCCTGGACCGATTTGTAGAGCTCGATGAGGTGCATGCTACTTCCCTGCTTCGATTTCGTAGTAACGCGCGAAGCTGGTGTCGGTTTCGTAGAGGGTGCAGTCCTTGACGCGGACGCGACCGGAGGTCATCTCGAGCATCTGTGTGGCCGTCTTCTCGTAGAAGTAGCGGGCGAGGTTTTCGGCGGATGGGTTTAGCGTGGTGAAGGGCTCGAGGTCGTTGATCATCTGGTGGTCGAGGTATTCGACGGTGGGGCGAAGGACCTGCTTGAGGAGTTTGAAGTCGAGCAGGAGGCCGGCTTCGTCGAGCACTTCTCCGATGAGCGTGACGAGCACGCGATAGTTGTGGCCGTGCGGGTTTTCGCACTTGCCGCGGTAGTTGCGGAGGTAATGGCCTGAGGAGAATCCGGCCTGTACCGTGACTTCGAACATGGTGGGTAGGGCTCCAATCGGCGCAGCGTACGCGCCATCTCCCATTTTACCGGGGAATGGGGCGTCGCTGGGCAAAGCTACTGGGAGCGGCTGCGGCGCTTTTCCCGGCGTTCGACTTCGTGGCGGCGCTCGGCCTGCTCGAAGAGAGAGCTCAGGATGCCGGCCAGCGTGACGATTAAGGCGATGCAGATGAGCGCGATGCTGGTCATGCGCCAGAGCGAGGCGTCGCCGGGGGAGCCTGGCTGCTGGGCGATGTTGGTGAAGGACAGCACGATCGATAGCAGCGAGAGAGCGGCTAGCGTGGCGGCGAGGATGTAGAGGTTGCGTCCCATGTTGCTGAAACTATTGTAGCCACGTTGGCGGCTTGCAATTACTGAGCCCGACCTACCGGCTCAATCTGTTGGGACATCTTCGTTGTGGTATCCGGGGATGATGCAGCCGTTATCCCAACGCATTGTCTGAAATTGCCAAAGAATTCGCTTCGTTGGCATCAGATCGTCGTAGCTCGCAAATTCGTCACACATGTGAGTTATGCGCACGCGATCTACCGATGTCCCATGTGACGACACAACCGTTATCTGAGCCTCGTCATCGGGGTCATTCGGCCTGTCCGGGAGGCGCCCACCTTTGCTGGTTTCATACCAAAGGTCGTCAGATCGCGACAGTTGGGTGATGATTTTTTGCATTTCCGGTAAGGAGATATACGCGATTGCGGCTTCATGAAGTGGTTCTTGCTTGAATTCGACCTTGTGTAACCTAGGGTCGGAGGCATCCACGACGTATAGATTCATCGGCTGACGCCAGTGGCTGTCCATATCTCCGAACCAGTAGAACTGCACCGCCGTTGTCTTATCGGCATGCACATTCCGAACTAACGGACTGAAACTTCGCTGGGCGTATATCTGAATCGAACACAGGCAGAGTGCGAGGCAAAGGAAACTCGTGCGCGGTGGCTTGCGGTGACTCATCATGGTTGCGTCTCCTTTGTCTTCGCAAAGATCATACTTCGAAGAAGCGTTCGACTTCGGTGATGTCGTCGGTGCGACGATAAGGTGGGAGCGAGTCGAGGAAGGTTGCGCCGTAGCGGGTGGTGCGGATGCGGGGGTCTAGCAGCATTAGGACGCCGCGGTCGTTGAGGGATCGGATTAGGCGGCCGAAGCCTTGCTTTAGGGCTATGACAGCCTGGGGGACCTGGAGGTCGTTGAAGGCGTTGCCGCCGGCGGCTGTGATGGCGTCGGTGCGGGCTTTCATTATGGGATCGGAGGGGACGGCGAAGGGGAGCTTGTCGATGATGACGCAGCTTAGTTGCTCGCCCTGGACGTCGATGCCCTGCCAGAAGGAGCTGGTGCCGAAGAGGACCGCGTTGGGGGTTTCGCGGAACTGTTGCAGAAGGATGTGGCGGGGAGCCGAGCCTTGCATGAGCAGCGGGTAGGGGAGTTCGGCGAGCAGACGGTCGTGGAGCTCGCGCATCTGGGCGTGGCTGGTGAAGAGGCAGAAGGCGCGGCCGCGCGTGATCTCGAGGACGCGGCGAATGCGCTCGGTGGCCTGCGGGAGGAAGTTGGGATCGCGGGGTGGAGGCATGCCGGGCGGGAGATAGAGGAGGGCCTGGCGGGCGTAGTCGAAGTGGCTGGGGACTACTAGCTCCTTGGGAAACGGGACGCCCAGGCGCTTGCGAAGATGGTCGAAGCTGGGGGTACCGTCCTGCGCGGCTACGGCCAGGGTTGCGGAGGTTAGGATGACGCTGGGGTAGTGGGTGAAGAGGGTGTCGGCTAGCAGGGTGGAGACGTCGATGGGGGTTGCGAGGAGATGGGTGCTGAAGGCGAGGTTGTTGGACCAAGCTGCAGGTCTCTCCACTCCGCTCCGCTCCGGTCGAGATGACAATTCTGTGGTGGCGCGGGCGGCGTTGCGGAGGCCGCTGGTGGCGCGGCGCTCGATCCAGAAGACGGTGTTGGGGTCGGTTGATTCGAGGAGGAACTTGAGGTGATTGCGGATGTCGGTGGCTCGCTTGCGAAGGCCGGCGGCTTCGTCTACTTCGCGGAGGCGTTCGAGCTCTCCTTCGAGGCGTTGGAGGGCGTTGATGGCGCCGAGGTAGGCGTCGCCGCGGGCTTCGAGGAAGTCTGCACGATCGATGAATTCGAGGCGGCCCAAGTCCGAGGGGCCGACGGGGAGGGATGCGAAGAAGAGCTTGGAACGCTCGCGGATGCTTTGCGTGGCGCTCTCGATGGCGCTGGTGCTGACGGCCTTTGCGCGGAGGAGGGATTCGGTGTCGCGGGCTAGTTCTTCGAAGCGAGCGTTGGAGAGTGCTACGCCGAAGTACTGGCTGGCGGTGTCTTCGAGTTCATGGGCTTCGTCGAAGATGACGGCGGCGGCTTCGGGGAGGATGCCTGCGTCGGGTGCGCCGGCGGCTTGCTGCTTGATGGATAGGTCGGCGAAGAAGAGGTGGTGGTTGACGATGACGATGTCTGACTCGAGCGCCTTGCGGCGCATGGAGGTGATGTGGCACTGCTCCCAGTTGGGGCAGGTCTGGCCGAGGCAGACTTCGCTGCGGGCGTCGAGCTTGTGCCAGAGCGCGGAGTTCTCGGGGAGGTCGTTGACCTCGGCGCGGTCGCCGGTTTCGGTGGTGCGCTCCCACTGGAGGATGGAGTGGAAGTGCGAGATCTCGTCGAGGCCAGTGAGCAAGGGGTTGTCGCGCAGGGCGTAGAGTTTCTGCTTGCAGATGTAATTGGCGCGGCCCTTCATGTAGCAGACGCGGAGGGGGCCGAGGAGGGATTCGAGGAAGGGGATGTCCTTGAAGTAGAGCTGCTCCTGGAGATTTTTTGTGCCAGTGGAGATGATGATGCGCTGCTTGTGCTCGCGGGCGCGGCGCAGGGCTGGGAGAAGGTAGGCGAGGGTTTTGCCGGTACCGGTGCCGGCTTCGACGATGAGATGGCGGCGGTCGGCGAAGGCCTGCTCGATCTCTTTGGCCATGAGGTATTGGCCGGAGCGGTGCTCGAAGGCTAGCGAGGAGTTGGCGAGGATGCCGCCGGGATGGAAGAAGTCGTGGAGCGTGGGCAGCTTCTGATCAGCCGATGATTCGTCGATAGTGATGGACGTGAGTGGGGTGAACGGGGGCATGCTCTAGGTTGATGATATCGCCCTTTGTTCGCCGCGCATGAAGGCGCAGCGAAAGTAACCGCAGAGAGGCACGGAGGCCGTGCGGTTCCTATAATGAGAGAGGCGCCATGGCTGCGCAGGAGAAGAGCGATCATGGCACCGAAGCGTACGCAGAAGAAGCGATTAGGAAAGAAGCACCGGCAGGCTAGCACTCGGCCGAAGATGGGTAGGACCGCTCCGCGGGGGACGGCCACGACGGGGGCTGTCTCTCCGAAGAAGCGCAAGGAGCTGGCGGCGAAGAAGGCAGCGGCGGTGAAGGCCGCGAAGACTCCGACGAAGAGTCCGGAACGCGAGCGGAAGGTAGTTCTGCGGAATCGTGATGAGGCGGGGACGCGTGGATATGGTGGGGACTTTGATGACGAGCGTGGAGCTCGTGATACACGGACGCTGGGCAAGCGAAATAAGAGCTCGGTTGCGGGTGGGGCTGGGAGTGGGCACGAAGAGCGCGACTGGAAGGAAGCGGAGAAGATTGCGGCGGCGCTGACGCTGGCTAGCGATGATGGAAGTCGTCGGGCGGGCGGGGCGCGACATGAGGTGACACGGTTGCCGCTGGTGGCGATCTGCGGGCGGCCGAATGTTGGCAAGTCAACGCTGTTCAATCGGCTGACACAGACGCGGCGGTCGATTGTGGGCGATGAACCGGGGATTACTCGCGACAGGATCTATGGCGAGGTTGAGTGGGCGGGGCGCGATGTGCGGCTGGTAGATACCGGCGGCGTTGTGCCTGACGATGAGGCGCTGATTCCGGCGGAGATCTTTCGGCAGGCGAAGGTGGGGCTGGAAGAAGCCGACGCGATCATCATGGTGGTGGATGGACGCACCGAGCTTGCGGCGCCTGATGTGGAGCTGGCGAGGCTGCTGCTGCGCGGCGGCAAGCCGGTGTTTCTTGCCGTGAACAAAATGGATTCGGCGGAGATGTTTGCGGCGGCCGAGAACTTTCGGCGGCTGGGATTCAAGAACGTTTGCCCGATCTCCGCGGAGCATGGGAACGGCATCGGCGACCTGCTGGATGAGGTTTGGGCGGCGCTACCACCGGAGTTTGTAGCGGAAGAACCGGAAGAGCGCTTCGAGGGAGAGGAAGAAGAGTTCGAAGAGGATATGGATGGTGGCGGAGATCCGCTGCCAGGAGCGCAGGACGGACCTGATGAGGCTGAGGGAACTGGGCGGCGGCTACGATCTCATGGCGAGCATGTTTCGCGGGAGACGAAGATTGCAATTATTGGGCGGCCCAATGTTGGGAAGAGCACGCTGCTGAATGCGCTGACGGATAGCGACCGGGCGATTGTTTCTCCTATTGCCGGAACCACACGCGATGCGGTGGACGAGGTGGTGGAGCGGGATGGGCATCGCTTCCGGTTTATTGATACGGCGGGGATTCGGCGCAAGGGCAAGACGAAGTTGCTGGCTGAGAAGCTTTCGGTGATTATGAGCCGCAAACATTTAGAGGCGGCGGATGTTTCGTTGCTGGTGATCGATGCGGCCGAGGGAGTGGCGGCGGCGGATGCGAACATCGGCGGATATGCGCATGAGAGCGGACGCAGCGTGATTATTGTGGTGAACAAGTGGGACCTTGTCACCAAGGTTGGGCCTGATGGCAAGACACTCTTCGATGGGAGCGCTCCTGCGGATAAGAAGCTCTATGAGCAGCAGGTGCGTGACTCACTGAAGTATTTGGATTATGCGCCGCTGGTTTTTGTTTCGGCGGCGGAGTCGAAGGGGATTGAAGAGGTCTTCAAGAAGGTGGAACTGGTTGCGCGCGAGCGGCGTAAGCGAGTTTCGACGGGCGCAATGAATCGCTTCCTGGATAAGATCGACTTTCAGCGTGCAAGCGTGCCGATGAACAAGCGCGTGAAGATCTATTACATGACGCAGGCGGCGGTTGCTCCTCCGACGTTTGTGCTGTTTACGGATCGCGATGTGAAACTGCACTTCAGCTATGAGCGTTTTCTTGCCAATGAGATTCGCGATACGTTCAAGTTCATTGGGAGCCCGATCTGGTTCAAGGTGAAGGCGCGGAATAAGAAGAAGGATAAGGAGTAGGGCGGAGTTACCCCTATTCCCTCGGTGGTGGGGGCGGAGCAGCGTAGTAATAGGGCGACAGGAGTGGGGCAGGCGACGGTGGGGTGGATCGGTCTAGCAGATCACCGAGCATTGGGTAGCGGCCGCCCAGGAAGTAGAGCGCGTAGGACTCGAGGAACGTAAATAGAGTACCGTTCGCGACAAAGATGCCGTAGAAGAACACGACGACATAGAGGATGATGCCGGCGGTGATGGCCAGGCCCGAGAGCACAGCCATCGGCACATGGAGCAAGTGCAAGAGAAAACCTAAAAGAAGGCCGACGATTACGGCAACGATCGCGACCATTAGAACAACTGCATAGAAGGCGATACCTACAGCCATTCCCCCAGCGAGGAATAGGGCGCCCTTGAGGACGATGTACAACGTGAGTTGACCAGGCTCGCGCCGAAGGAGAAGCCAAAAGCGGCGCAGCGCCTGGCGGATCGTCGTCTCTTCCAAGGCTAGCGAAGGAATGAGGAAGTCTGAGAGAACCGAGCTGAGCAGGTAGAAGAGGCCGATGACGAGATAGACAAGAAAGAACGTTGCGTAGATCGTGAATATGGCATACACGAACTGTGGTGAAGGCGGCTGGTTGGGTCCAAGTGGCAGCTTATTGAATGTTGTGAAAAGACCGCGCAGCAGGTGGGCAACAGGAAATGCAATAACGGCGGTGAAAATGCCGCCGAGAAGGACTTCAAAAGCGGTCCAGGTAAGCGACTGACGACCGTATTTGCGCCAGGCGGGAGCAACGAACTGACCACGGTTTACAACAATGTCAAAGTACGTGAAGTGGAGGCGCGAGAAAAGATAGAAGAGGACAAGATATACAAGTGTGACCACCAGCACGCAGGCGATGAAGATCGTTGTCCACTTTGAGGTAAACCCATCTTGTTTCCGCAATATCGGGAGAAAAGCCAGGGCAATGAGTGGAAATGGAAGGAAGACAGTACCTGCGAACGACAAGTACGCCGTGACACCTAGCTTCCAGGTGCGGCCGATGCGAAAAGGTGTAAAAAGCACCAGCTTCGTTCGGGAGAATGCCGGAGAAATAGCATCGAGTGCGCTAAGGATTCGCATGAGGAGTTACTCGGGAGAGTAGCACACAGGCTAGAGAACGGCTACGTCGTTGTGGGACCTTCGGCAAGCCACTGGTCCCATGCGGTGAGGCCGCGTTCGCATTGGATTCTGTGGCGTTCTTTTTTGTCGCGGATCTTCTTTCGGAGCTCGTCTTCGAGTGGGGGGAGCAGGTCAAACGTGATGTTCGCTGGCTGGAACTTCTTGTGATCGGCGTGCGTGATGTAGTTCGTGAGTGAGCCGTTTGCGGTGATACGCGGGGCAGGCGCGGGCGTCGTGCCCTTTGCTAGAGCGGCGGCGTAGCGGCCCGCTAGCAGGCCACTTGCGATGGATTCGGTGTAGCCTTCGACGCCTGATAGCTGGCCCGCTATAAAGATGTTGGGGTGGGCGCGAAGCTGGAGAGTTTCGGTGAGTAGCGATGGGGCGTGGATGTAAGTGTTGCGGTGAATCTGGCCGTAGCGCAGGAAGGTGGCGTGTTCGAGGCCGGGGATCATGCGGAGGACACGCGCCTGCTCGCCGAACTTGAGGTGGTTCTGGAAGCCGACGAGATTGTAGCTGTCGGCGCGGAGGTTCTCCTGGCGGAGCTGGACGGCGGCGTAGGGCCAGCGACCTGTCTTGGGATTGGTGAGTCCGGCTGGTTTCATGGGGCCGAAGCGAAGGGTGTCGCGGCCGCGGCGTGCGGTCTCTTCGATGGGGAGACAGCCTTCGAAGTAGTTCATCTTCTGCTGCGCCGTGACGACTGTTCCGTCGGATGGGAGCGCCTCCCAGCTCTTTGCCTCGACCGTTTCAGCTGCCGTGAGAGCGTCGAGGAATGCTTCATACTCTTCCTTGGTGAAGGGGCAGTTGATGTAGTCCGCGGTGCCTTTGTCCCAGCGGGCGGCGAAGTAAACCTTGTCCATGTCGATGGTGCTGGCGTCGACGATGGGGGAGATGCTGTCGTAGAAGGCTAGTTGGTCGGCGCCGGTGAGGCGCTGCAGTTCGGCGGCCAGGAGCGAGCTGGTCAGGGGGCCGCTGGCGAGGATGGTGATGGTGTCGGTCGCGTGCTCGTTGAGTTGGGTGATTTCTTCGCGGCGGACTTCGATCTTTGGATGCGAGGCGATGAGGTCTGCGACGCGGCGCGAGAACTCGATGCGATCTACGGCGAGCGCGTGTCCTGCGGGAACAGCGCTGGCGTCGGCGGCCTGGAGGAGGAACGAACCTGCGCGGCGCATCTCCTGCTTGAGCAGCCAGGGAGCGGTGTTTTCGCTCTCGCTCTTGAGGGAGTTGGAGCAGACTAGCTCGGCGAAGTCTGAGGTCTGGTGAGCTTCGGTGGAGCGTACGGGGCGCATCTCGGAGAGGACGACATCGCAGCCCAGGGTTGCGGCTTGCAGGGCGGCTTCCGGGCCGGCGAGGCCGCCGCCGATCACGTGAATCTTCTTCATCTTGCTTAGGATACTTGGATGTGAAGTCAGGCGCTGGTGTCTGTGTTGGCCAAGGTGGTGAGCGGCTCGCCGGAGAGGCGCATGATGCGCCATTCGGTGAGGACGTTTGCGCCCACGCGATGGTAGACGGTGATTGCGGACTCGTTCCACTCGAGGACGTCCCACTCCAGGCGAGGACAACCCTGGTCGACGGCGATGCGGGCGAGTCTTGCGAGCAGAGCTTTTCCGATGCCGTGGCCGCGCAGGGCGGGAGTGACGTAGAGATCCTCGAGGCGGATTCCGTGGTGACCACGCCAGGTGGAGTAGGTGGTGAAGTAGAGGGCGAAGCCTGCGGGAGCGCCGTTGTAGTCGGCGATGAGCGCGGTGAAGCGCGGTGTGGGTCCCCAGCCGTCGCGGAGGAGGTCGCCTTCGGTTGCGAGGACGGCGTGTGGTTCGCGCTCGTACTCGGCTAGCTCGCGAATGAAGGTGAGGATGGTGGGGACATCGCTGGGCGTCGCGGGGCGTATGTTCGGGGTGGATTCATTCATGGGAGGGTGATCTTTGCTCGGTTCAATTATCCTCTTCAGGATGCTGCGAAAACGAAACAGGGCGGTACTTAGGGCATGACGATGTTTGTCTATAGTCTATTGCTGACGCTGGGGCTGGTGCTCAGTTCGCCGTGGTGGCTGCTGCGCATGGCAACTACCCAGCGTTATCGCGAAGGCCTGCGACAGCGTCTGGGAGTTGTGCCGACAGTGCTGAGGCCGGCGATCGCAGGCAAGCGTGCTGTGTGGGTGCATGCGGTGAGTGTTGGAGAGGTGCTGGCTGCTTCGCGGTTGGTGGGTGAGTTGGAGAGCGCGTTGGGAGATGCGTTTCGTGTTGTGATTTCGACGACGACGCGAACGGGACAGGCGCTGGCGCGGGAGCTGTTTGGAGCGGACCGCGTGTTCTATATGCCGCTGGACTTTGCGTTCAGTGTGCGTGCGTACTTGCGAGTAATCCAACCTGTTGCGTTGATTCTGATGGAGAGCGAGCTCTGGCCGCGGATGCTGCGGGAGTGCACGCGTTACGGCACGCCGGTGGTGGTGGCCAATGCGCGGATGAGCGATCGGTCGTTTGCACGGGCGATGCGCATGCAATGGATATGGGGGCGCGTGATGCGGGAGCCTGCGCTGTGGCTTGCGCAGAGCGAGGAAGACGCGCTGCGGATGGTCATCGTGGGGGCGCGGACGGAGGTCATCAAGGTTCCGGGCAACATGAAGTATGACATTCGTGCGTCCAGGGAAAGCGACATTGCAGCGTGGATTCGGGAGACGGCGCAGGGGAGGCCGATCTTTGTGGCGGGCAGTACGGTGGCGGGTAGCAAGGTGGAGGGCGCACCGTCTGAAGAGGAACTGGTGGTACGGGCCTGGAAGACGTGGATGAAGGACCAGACGGACGCGTTCCTCGTGCTGGCACCGCGACACCCAGAGCGATTTGTGGCGGTCGAAGGACTGCTGCGGGATGTGCGATACGTGAAAGCGAGCGAGTGGTCGGCAGGGAGTGCGCCGAATGTTGATGCTGTGCTGCTCGACACGATTGGCGACCTCGCGGCGGTTTATGGCATTGCGGACGTGGCGTTTGTGGGCGGCAGCCTGGTGCGGAGGTTTGGGCATAATCCGCTGGAGCCGGCGCAATTTGGCGTTCCGGTGGTGATGGGGTCGTCCTATGAGAACTTCCGCGATGTGGTGAAGAAGTTGCAGGAGGCTGGTGGCATTCGGATTGTGCGAGACGGAGATGAATTGGGTGTTGCCGCAACGGACCTGATGCTGGATCGCGGGCAGGCGAAGGCGATGGGCGAGAGGGGCCGGCACGTGTTTGAGCAACAACAGGGAGCGACGGGGCGCTCCGTGAAGGCCATCGTCGGGCTGATTCAGGGAGCGCGGTTATGAGCGTGCGGAGACGATGGGGGCGGCCGCTGGTTCCCCTCTATGCTGCAGCGCAAGAGCTGAAGGATTCGCTGCGTCGTGCGGGCGTGTTGCGTACGCGAACCTTGCGGTGGCCGGTGATCAGTGTGGGAAGCCTCTCGGCCGGCGGCGCTGGGAAGACTCCGGTGGTGATTGCGTTGGCCAAGCTGCTGCATGATGCAGGATGGAATGTCGATGTCCTTTCGCGTGGCTATGGACGAGAGGGTAGGGGCATCGAGCGCGTGCAGGCGGGGGTCAAGGACTCTGCGCGGAAGTATGGGGATGAGCCGGTGTTGATCGCCGAGCAGACTGGCGTGCCGGTGTGGGTGGGAGCGGACCGGTTTGCAGCGGGAAGGCGAGCTGAGGCAGAGGCGCTGGTGACGGACGGTGGTCGAAGCGTTCATCTGTTGGATGATGGATTTCAGCATCGGGGGCTGGCGCGGAACGTTGATGTGGTGCTGGTGACGTTGGAGGATCTGGACGACGTGCTGTTGCCGCAAGGAAATCTTCGGGAGAGCGTTGCAGCGTTGCAGCGAGCGGATGTGGTGGTAGTGCGTGAGGATGAGGTGGATGCTGAGAAGGATGGGGGCTCTCGCTCGGTGAATCGGCGCGTGTGGGCGCTGCTTAGAGAGCGTGGACAGATGTGGGTAGTGGGGCGGTCGCTGGTGTTCCCTGCTCCGTTGCTGGTGTTTGGCGCGGGGCTGCGGCCAATTGCGTTTTGCGGGATTGCACGGCCAGAAGGATTTGCTGCGATGCTGCATGATGCAGGGTGTGGCGTTGTTGAGACCGTGGCGTTTCCTGACCATCACCGCTATACCAAGGCGGATATGGAGCGGTTGGTTGAGCTGGCGAAGAGCGTGGAGGGCTCGGGGTTTGTGACAACCGAGAAGGATGCGGTGAAACTGTCCGGGCCGATGCGGGAACAGCTTGAAGCGCATGGGCCGGTGATGGTTGTGACGCTTGAGGCGGAGTTTGCGGATGGCGCTGCGGTGCTGCGCGCGCTGGAGGCGAAGTTGTCGGGTGGTGAGGCAAAATTGCCGGACGGCGAGGCGAGGCTGTGATGAAGGTGCTCATTGTTCGAGTGGGTGCGATGGGCGATGTGCTGCATGCGCTGCCGGCGGCTAGTGCGCTGCGGCAGGCGCGGCCGGATTGGAGGATCGACTGGGTGGTCGATCCACGATGGGCTCCGCTCCTGGTCGATGGCGCAGGAAAAGGGCCAGTGGTTGATCGCGTGCATCTTGCAGAGACGAAGAAGTGGAGTAAGGCTCCTCTATCTCCTGCCACGCTACGTTCTGTTCTTCGGCTGCGAGAGGAGTTGCGGAAGGAACAGTATGACCTTGCCGTCGACATGCAGGGGACGTTACGGTCTGCGGTGATTGGGAGGATGGCGGGGGCGAAACAGTTTGCAGGATATGGTGATCCGCGCGAGGCGTTGGCCGCCAGACTATATCGTACGAGGCTGCAACGAAGTGGCCGACATGTGATCGAACAGGGTGTGGCGCTGCTGGGAGAGGCGTGCGGGGTTGGGTTAGATGCCGGGGCCGTGGAGTTGCCGCATGAGGAGTGGGCTGACCACTGGGCCGAAGAGTTGGTGGGAGGCCAGCCGGCGTGTTTACTGACTGTAGGCGGGGGATGGGCTGCAAAGCAGTGGCCGGTAAAGCTATATGGGCAGTTGGCGGTGGAGTTAAAGGGAATGGGGTTCGAGGTGGTGGTGAATGCTGCGCGCAAAGATGATGCGCTGGTAGCGGAGGTCGTGGCGGCCAGCGCGGGGGCGGCGAGGGTTGTGGTGTGCAATGTGACGGGATTGGTTGCGCTGATGCGGCGGATGGCGCTGCTGGTGGGCGGAGACTCGGGGCC
>JBAVDD010000168.1:0-20321 GCA_049587035.1 Acidobacteriaceae bacterium
GAATCGCGCCATGAAGATCGAGATCCGTAACATCGACATCGATGTGGCTCGGAATGTCTGCCGGCAGGCACTCGATCTCAACCTCATGCAGCACCTGGCTAAGAATGCCGCCAGCGTTTTTCACGCCCTTCGAAACACCAACCAGCTGCACCGGCACCGAAACCCGCATCGCCTTGTCCATCGCAATGCGCTTCAAGTCAGCGTGCAGCAGCTTGCCCTTGATAGGCTCGTTCTGCCAGTCGACGATCATCGCCTTCGTAACGCCGGAACCTTCGATCGTAAGATCGAAGATCGTGTTGTGACCCGAATCCGAGTACAGAATCTTGGTAATGACCTTGGGATCAACCGTCACCGCAACCGACTCTTTGCCCGCGCCATACACCACGGCCGGAATCAGCCCCTGAACGCGCACGCGGCGCGCATGGCTCTTGTTGAATGTTCCCGTGCGGGGCTTTGCCACCACCGCTTCAATCTTCTTCTCTGCCATCTTCTTTGTCCTTTCGGGCACGAGGTTGAGCCTCGCTCCCTTTGTACTGAACCTTGCAAATCAACCCTTATGCAAACTTCCTGCTGCAACGTTCAAAACTTAATCAGTTGAACAGCGTACTCACGCTGGTCTCCATATGAATATTCTCAATCGTTCGACCCAACAGGCCTGCGATCGAAAGCACCTTGATCTTTGCTACCTTCTGCGCAGCCTCGGTAAGAGGAATGGTGTTGGTTACCACCAACTCCTCCAAGGCCGAATCCCTGATGCGCTCCACAGCCGGCCCTGAAAGCACGGCGTGAGAGGCACATGCATAGACCTTATCTGCGCCCTGCTCCAGCAACGCCTCTGCCGTCTTCACCAGCGTTCCTGCTGTATCCACGATGTCATCAAGAATCAAGCAAGTTCGCCCATTCACATCGCCGATCACGTTCATCACTTCCGTCACGTTGATATCGGTTCTGCGCTTATCGACAATCGCCAGCGGCGCTGGCACTTCCAGCTTCTTCGCAAAAAACCTTGCCCGCTCCACGCCACCCGCATCAGGACTGACGATCGTCAGATTGGGCAGCTTCAAATCGTTGACATATCCAACCAGCACCGGGCTAGCGAAGATATGGTCCACAGGAATATTGAAAAATCCCTGGATCTGCGCAGCATGCAGATCGACAAACAGCGCACGATTGGCACCTGCGGTTACAAGTAAGTCCGCCACGAGCTTGGAAGTAATCGCCACTCTTGGCCTGTCCTTGCGGTCTTGCCGCGCATAGCCGTAGTACGGAACCACGACCGTGATCCGCCCGGCTGAGGCGCGCTTAAGCGCGTCCATCATAATCAGCAGTTCGACCAGATTCTGGTCAACCGGACAACATGTGGGTTGGATCAGAAATACGTCCACGCCACGCACATTTTCAAGGAGCTGAAAGTGGGTCTCGCCGTCGGAGAAACGCTGTAAACGAGTCTCCCCGACAGGTACACCCAGAAATTTACCGATCTCCTCCGCTAGTGGCCGGTTAGCCGAGCCGGAGAAGATCTTGAAGCGCTTGTCTTCACTCAGGCGAGAGGGGCGTTTTTTCTCCCCTGCTTTTGAATCTGTCGCCTTCGTGCTTGAAGTATTGGCCACCGCGCTTGGGGCCGATGTGGCCGATGCGGTGGAGACTTCGTGGATAGAACTCGGGAAAGGAACCACAGTCGTGTCTTGTTCGCTCACGTTGAAATCCTCCAGGCTGGTTGACCCTTGGGTGTTTCATACTGCTTGCCTTACTGCTATGCGGCCGGCACTGTTTCATCACCGACCACTTGCATGTGCGAGACCTTGGTTCCTTATGAATTGCCTTGTGGATTGGTCTTTCCCAGGGCAATCTACAAACTTCGTGCTACTCCCGCATCGGTAAAAAGTTACCGTTTTTTGTCTGCGGGTCTTGCTGAATCTTGGGCGATGACGTTTCCATCGCGAAAAATCAAAAGTTCCCTAAACTACTCGTGTTGCAGGAGTTGAAGATCGTTCTTCAACCCTAGCGAACGACTGAATGGCTGGGCGACTAGGATTCGAACCTAGACAAAGTGCGTCAAAGGCACTTGACCTACCATTAGTCGATCGCCCAGTACTGCCGGCGCGCTTGTTGCCGGCGAAGCTACTCTGCGAACATCGTGCGCCAATACTCCCGGCGTGGCTGGGTCTCTGTCAAGATGGCCCGGGTGCCGTTTTGCTGCACACGATGTTGAGCTACTCGGGCGGCTGCCTGTGACTCGTAGAGTCCAAACAACGCCGAACCAGAGCCCGAGAGAGCTGCGTAAAGCGCAGATTCTCCAGAACTTCCCATCAAATCACGCTTGGTTGAACGCAAGGAGGGATGCTGCGAGAAGACGACCTCTTCAAAGTCGTTCTCAATCCCGGTGCGGACAAGCGCGAGAAGAGGATTCTCGGCCAGATCGCCTGATACGTCCCTCTCGTAAGAGGCCCTACCCGAAGGTAAGTCGTCTGGAATCAATCCAGAACGGTTCATAAAAGCAATACCGGAGGGGCCAGACTCGACGCCAGATGTCGACCAGACAGAGGCTAGAGCGCGGCTCAACTGCTTTAGTTTATCCACAGAGGCCTGCGAAGTCAATTGATTTGCCTCAAGTTGTTGAAATGCAAGGGACGTAGAGACGCCAATCTCGGGCAAAGCAACCACGCAGGGGATGGGATTTGAGTCGGGGAGGGGGTAGACTACCTCGCCTCGGCCCAGGCCGAGGACGGTTCCTCCCAGCAGGAAGAGGGGGACGTCGGAGCCTACTTCGGCGGCCACTTCGAGGCGGCCTGGCGCGGGTAAGGCCATGCCTAACTCTCTTTCTAATCCTAGAGTTGCGGCCACCGCGTTGGCCGAACCTGCGCCCATTCCGCCCTGGACGGGGAGAGTCTTTTCTATGTGGATTTGAACTTCGGCGGTGATCTGGAGGCGTTCCAGGGTCTTGTGGACCATCTTCCAGGCGGTGTTGCGCTCGACGTTGTTGGCTTCGGTTCGGGGGACGCCGGGGTGATTGGACGTGATCTGAATGTTGGTTTGTGTTGATCGTCGTGCTGTAACCTTCACAAAATCATGTAGTTGTAGGGTTTGATAGACGGTGGAAAGGGTGTGGAATCCGTCCGGTTGGAGGGGACCTACGGCGAGGCCTAGATTTATTTTTGCGTAGGAGCGGACGCGGGTGGACATCAGGCGGCCTTCCGGGTCGGGAGGGGTCGAGTTTGGCTCAAAGCCGCGAAAACGTGTGCGTTTGATGCTGCTCTGAACCCGGTTATGTGATGCAAATCGACACCTTGAGCTCGACTATGTGCGACGAGGTTTTGGAAGCGCGCGGGCAGGGAGCGGCGATCTGAGATTTGGCGCTTCGGGCAATTTTGCGGGGACGTGTTTGAGGCCAAGTGGGGGGTCGTCCGGCAGGCAATGCTGTCAAGCGCGGACACTTGGTTCGCAGGCATCGTTGCCAAGGGTGGTAGCGGGGAAAACGGGGGCGCGGAGGTGGGACCGTTCGTCATGCAGGAATGATTCTAACTGGAGGAGCTGGCAGGCTTGCGAACGGATAGGCCATCAAATGCAGAGACCCACTCCGAATGAGGGAGTGGGCCTGCGTTTGGACGTCGATGCGTCGGGTGCTATGGCTTGTTGCCCAGGCCAGCGTGGCCGGAGGCGTAGGAGAGTGGGGTGACGGTGGGGGCTGCGGCGCCTACCAGCTCGACTACCTCATCGCCGGTGTAGTTGGCGATCCAGACGTTGCCCGAGGGATCGACTGCGGCGTTCAGCGGGTCACTGAGGATGCCCGTGCCGGACTGGTAGTTGATGGTGGGAGAGATGGCCTGGCCGGAGTTATTGAGCTCGGCGATGGTGTTGTTGGTGCGGTTGGTGACCCAGATGTTGCCCGCGCCGTCGACTGCGGTCGAGAAGGGTTCGTCGAAGGTTGCGCCGGTGCCAGCACTGGTGAGGGTGGCAAGGGTGGGGACGCCGGTGACGCTGAGGGTGATGTGGGCAACGTGGTTGTCGTCCTCGAGGGCGACCCAAGCGCTGCCGGAGGCGTCAATGCTGATGGCCACGGGGTACGTTCCGGTGGCGACGGGGAAGCCGGTGGCGACGGTGCCAGTGGTGGTGAAACGACAGACCGAGCCGTCGTGCTCGTCGGCGACCCAGAGGGTCTGGGCACTGTCGATGGCGAGGTGGTCGTAGGTGTTGCCGCCGGGGATACAGGTGGCAGAGCCGGTGAAGGGTGAGTAGGCCGGCGAGCCGAAGTTGCTGGTGTACTCGTAGACGTCAGCGGCGGGGTTGCCGACCGCCGCGACAAAGTAGAAGTTCCCACTGCTATCGGTTGCAGCGGCGGAGACCGTACTGAAGCTAGCGGTGGATGTGGTGAAGCTGTTGCCGGAGGCGGCGAGCTCCACGATCTTGCTGGAGCCGATGGATCCGAACCAGATGTTGTTACTGGGATCGATGCTGATGTAACCGGGGGTAAAGCCGGGGTTACCGGAGATACCGCCGTTGTTGTAGTAGTTGTAAGAGACCTTGCCGACGGGCGAAAACCCGATGATGTAGTCGCTGTTCGCGTTGGAGAAGGCGACATTACCTGAACCGTCGATGGCGATGCTCTCCGGGTGGCCCATGTCGGTGTTCAGGGCGCTGGATTGGGGGTAGCTGATGGCGATGGTCCAGTCGTTGGGGGCAGCGGTGAGCTCAGGCACGTAAGGTACCGTGCCGGTCGAAAGATTGTAGAGGCTGGTCGTGTTTGCCTCGGCAGTGCCAGCACTGTTATTGCCTGCCGGGTAGCGGGCGAGGTTGATGGCAGCGGTCCCGGTGTCGGTGGGCTGGGTGCCGGTGGTTTCGCCGTTATCGGTGGTAACACTGAAGAGAGCGGTGCACTGTGTAGTGGGGGTGCCGACGGTTGTGGGAACGGAGTCCACGCAGTCTGCGAGGATGTTCGCGAGCGAGTCGATCGTTGCCTGGGGAACGGTGCCGTTCCCGGCGACCGTAGTGGTGTTGGCGAGATGGCCTTCTCCTTCGCCGACTGCGGTGGACGCCGGGCCGTTGCCCTGAATGTTATAGAGCTGGGCGGCGGTGCTGGCGGCGTTCTCGATGCCGAGAAGTGCCTGGGTGGTGCCGGTGCTGCCGATGTGCCAGGCATCGTTGTTGGTGGCGAGGGTGAAAGGCTGGAAGGTGTAGGCCGTGGCTACGGTCGATACCTCATTCATGTAGACGAAGGAGAGCGCCGTGCTGCCCGTGGAGAAGTTGCCCGAACTGGGGCAGTTGCCGAGTGTCGCGAGCTGGACGATGTTGTCGTTCTGCGTGGGGGGGGTGGTGGTGCCGGTGGTGGTGGTGGTCACCGAAACGATGCCGCCGGTTCCGAAGTTTGTAGTGGTGTAGGTATTGTTGGGGATGTTTGCGTGCCCGGTGAGGGTTGCATAGTAGTCCGTGGCAACAAACGAGAAGGTGGTGCCACTTGGAACCGCGGTAACCGTCTGGGCTGTGTTCAGGATCCCGAATTCGTCGGTTAAGAAAGGACTGGTAAGGCCGGATACTGTGACCGATTCACCTACCGTGAGGGTCGCCCCGGAGGCGATGGTAACCGTGTAGGTTGCTGTTCCGCTTGACCCTGTCGTTCGGTGAGTCACGACGATCTTGCTAATGGCGTAGTTTGTGGTGGTAGTGACAGGCGCGGTGGAGGTGGTGCCGATGTTGCCGCCGTAGGCGTAGATGTAGACGGGCTGGCCGACTGTGCAGGTATAGGCTCCGGTGAGGTTGAAGTTGCCGCTGGCGTCTGTGGTGACGAACTCCGCCGCCCCAGGAGCGTAAGGGTCACGCGTGGTCTGCGACGAGTTCGCTTTGAGCGGATAGCCGCCGGGCGAGGTGGTGGTGCCGGTTCCGAGGATAGAGGTGGCCGCCGAGCCGTAGCCTGTGATTCCGGGCTGCAGGAGATAGACGTGCGCTCCCTGGATGGGGGCGTGGCCACCGTACACACTGCCTTGAAGCGCGGGGCCGGCTGCCTGGGATGAAGCGACCGAGTCGGGAAAGCTGAGCGCACCTCCGCAGCCAACCAGAGCGAGAGTTCCGAGTAAGGCGGATACACAGAGGGTTTTGCTGCCAGACAAGGAAAGAGAAGGCTTCATGAGGTGCTCCAGTGAACTGCCGAGATATGGCTCTGTAACGGGTACGTCCATGCTAACAACTTGAGCAGCAGGTGTATGCAATATTTTGCAGAAAAATTGACGCGACTCCGCGAAGTAACGCCATTTGAGTCGTTTGAGGAGCAGCCCAGAGCGCGGTGGGATCGGGCTGGAGAATGAAAAAGCCCGTGGCGCAGGGTGTGCGCCACGGGCGGGTGATGTGGTTCTCGTTCGAGGGTTAGGGCTTCGCGCCGAGGCTGTTGGTACCTGCTGCCACGGAGAGTGGAGTGACGACGGGTGCGGCTACTCCGATCATCTCGACGACGGAGTTGCCCGTGTAGTTGGTGATCCAGAGGTTGCCTGAAGGATCGATGGCGAGATTGAGCGAGCCATTGAGGATCGGCGTGAACTTGGTGGCCGTTGCGGGATATTGAGCTTCAGGAACGTAGTTGGTTCCTGGAGAGATGGCGGTGTTGACGGTACCGGGTGTGGTGCCAGTGCCGCCGTTGAGCTCAAAGATTGTGTTCGCACCCGTCGGTGGCGTTGTAGCGCAAGCTCCATAGTTGCCGCAGCGGTTGGCGAACCAGACATTGCCGTTGCCATCGACCGCAGCGCCGAAGGTTGAGGTCAGTATCGCGCCAGTGGTTGCACTGGTCAGGATGGTCGAGGCGCCGCTGGACGTGACTTTATAGATCTCGGAAGCCGTCTCCTGGATTGGAATCCATGCGGTATTGCTGGCGTCGATCGCCGGGAACTCTGGTTGCTCAACCGTGGTGATGGAGGTGAATTGGGGGGTGCCCGTCGAGTTGATATTTGCAATCGTGTAGGGCGTAGCTTCGGTGGTAATCCAAAGGTTCCCGTTGGAATCGATCGCACCGTGAGCCACATTCTCGCCCGCCGGGATTGCGCCGGGGATGGTGGTGGTGGTGGTGGTGGTGTAGGGATAGCTCCCCGTGCCGGTGGCGCCGTTGTCGGCGTACAGGTAGTCTCCGGGGCCAGTGGCGCCGTTGTCTGCGTACAGGTAGTACCCCGTGCCGGTGGCGCCGTTTGAGTCGCCCACGTAGGATCCCGTGCCGGTGGCGCCGTTTCCTCCTCCGATTCCGGTGGAATCAGTGGTAACCGTAGTGCCGGTGGCCGTGAACTGATTGGTGCCGTTCGCCGAGGCTACGGTCACGGAGGTAAGGTTCTGCCAGCCGGTTGCGGCTACGCCGAGGAAGCCGGCAGGAGCGTTCGTCAAAGTAAGGTTTACATTCTCACCCACTGTCGGTGCGCTGGTTCCACCTGTATAGGTGAACGTGTAGGTGTAGGTGGTAACGCCGCCGTGCCTAACATGTGTCTCGGTGGCCGCAGTGATCGTGATCGCCTGTGTGCTGGTGCCGTTTGCGGTAGCTGTCGTGCCGGTGGCCGTGAACGAAGTGGGATTGGTCGCAGAGTTCACCGTGGCTACGGTGACTGTCTTAAGGTTCGGCCAGCCGACTCCGTTCGTGACGGTGCCCGTAGCGTTCGCCAGTGTGAGATCCACCGTGTCACCTACAGCCAGAACAGTCGTGGGGGTACCCGTGTTTGTGAAATTGATAGTGTAGGTATAGGTGGGGTTAGCGCCGCCTGTATTTGTCTCGGTGGCCCCGGTGACCGCGATCGCCTGTGAGCTGGTGCTGTTTGTGGTGGGTGTCGTGCCGGTAGCCGTGAACCCAGTAGTGCCGGTCACCGAGGCTACGGTTGCTGTCTTAAGGTTCTGCCAGCCCGTTGCGGCCGTTGGATGCGTGCCGGTGCCCGCAGCATTCGCCAGCGTGAGATTCACCGTGTCACCGACTGCCATCGGGTTCGTGCCGGAATCCCCTGTATACGCGAATGTGTAGGTATAGTTGCCGCCTGTATGTGTCTGGGTGGCTCCAGTGACCGCGATCGTCTGTGAGCTGGTGCTGTTTGTGGTAGCTGTCGTGCCGGTGGCCGTGAACGAAGTGGGGTTGGTCGTGGAGTTCACGGTGGCTACCGTAACGCTCGTAAGGGCCGGCCATCCAGTTGCGGCCGTTGGATTCGTACCGGTGCCCGCATAGTTCGTCAGAGCGAGAGTCACAACGTCGCCTGCCGCCAGTGGAACCGCGGCCGTACCACCGACGGGTGTGAAATTGAACGCGTAGTTGTAGTTTGCCCCGGTATGTGTCTCGGTGGCTCCGGTGATGTCGAGCGGCCCGGTGTAGTTGTTGGTAGTGGTGCTGGTGGTGGCGTTGAGGTTGTACGGGGAACCTGCACTCAGTTGGTAGCCTCCACTACCGTTGGGCACGTATTCAAACATGCCGTAGTTAGGTGCTATGGCACTATTGCTCGCAAAGAAGAATGCGTCCTGAGCCTGGTTGGTGACGATCGTATAGGCGTCGGTGTATCCGGAGCCGTAGGTGTCGGTGAGGACGCCGTTGCTGCCGGCATAAAAGATGCCTGAGGTCTCGTCCGCGTTGCCGCTCCAGGCGTTGTTCCCACCATCGACGGAGACGTAGCCGAAGATATAGTCGCCTGGGGAGTTGTTGGGTGCGTTCACAACCCCCAGATTTGACCAGCGATCGGCGCTTGGGGTCTGATTGGTATGGCCGTTTCCGGCACCCTGCGCGGTGATCCAGATCTGGCCTGCGTTGTCGACCTGGATGCTTTCCGCGAGTTCGACATCGTTGTTCGATGTGCCGTAGCCGCCAACCGCGGCGTAGGGATAGTTGATGGCCAAGGTCCAGTCGTTGGGCGCGTTGGTGAGATCTGGCACGTAGGGTGAGGGGCCGGGCTGGAGATCAAAGAGGTCGCTCGCGTAGGTTGCGTCTACGTTGGCGGTTCCGGCGCTGTGGTTACCTGCGGGGAAGCGAGCGATGTTGATGGCGGCCGTGCCAGTGTCTGTGGGCTTGTTGGTGGCGCCAGCGATTTCTCCGTTATTGGTTGCGATGGCGAACAGCGCGGCGCACTGAGTGGTGGGTGTGCCGACGGTCGCGGGAACGGAGTCCACGCAGTCTGAGAGGATGTTCGCGAGCGTGTCGATGGTGGCTTCGGGAACGACTCCGTTGCCCACATTGGGGACGCCGCTGCCCTGGGTGCGGTAGTTGGCGAGATGGCCTTCGCCGTCGCCGGAGGAGGAGAGGTTTGTGCCGCCCTGGATGTCGTAAAGCTGTGCGGCGGTCTTGGCCGCGTTGGCGATGCCGAGCAGACCCTGCGTGGTGTTGCCGGTGCCGATGTGCCAGGCATCGTTGTTGGTGAGGAGCGTGAAGGGTTGGAAGGTGTAGGCCGTGGCTACGGTGGAAACCTCATTGAGGTAGACGTATTGCAGCGCGCCATTGCCAGCGGTCGAGAAGTTGCCTGAGGAGGGGCAGTTGCCGAGGGTCGCCAGCTGGACAATGTTGATGTTGTTTTGAGACGAGCCACCACCGATGTTGCCGCCATAGGCGTAGATGTAGACGGGCTGGCCGGCCGTGCAGCTGTAGGCGCCGGTGAGATTGAAGCTACCGCTAGAGTCGGTGGTGACGTACTTGGCTTCGAGCGGAGCGGAGTCTCCGGAGTTTTCTGCGAGGGCATACCCGCTGGCAGACATGGCTCCGTTATTGCCAAGGAGCGAGGTAGCCGCCGAGCCGTAGCCTGAGGTTCCGGGCTGTAGGAGATAGACGTGCGCTCCCTGAATGGGAGCGTGCCCACCATACACACTGCCTTGAACTGGGGGGCCGGAGACAAGCTGCGGTGTGGTCGGCGGCGTTACCCCGGCTGACCCGGGATTAGAAAAGGAAGCGGCTCCTCCACAACCAACGAGTGCGAGGGTTCCGAGCATGAGAGAGAGTACAGACAAGCTGGAAGGGAATGAGTGCTTCATAGGGGGTCTCCGGTGTGCGTGATACGGGCCTGAGTACTTCGGCGGCCGGTATGCGATTACCAGGGGGGGCGGCTGCCAGAAACAGCTGTAGATGAGAAAACTATAATCTGAAATGCTCCGCAAACCTAGTAATTTCTTGAATCGGGTCACGAGAGACGGACCCAAGCGGAGTAATAGTTGAAGTATTAACTTTGGTTATATTTTTGGGTTACTTATGGGTGGAGACGTGCGGAGTGGAGAAAGACCAGCGCGCTGCTTTCCTGGCGGCTAGACATTGCTCCTCCTCACGACTCCTACCCCCTGCTTAGTACTCCTTGTTTAGGGAGCAGTGGGGACGGGCTGGAGCGGCGTTGCGGTGGGGGCTGCAAGACCGAAGAACATGGTGACGGCGTAGACGTCCTCGTTGGAGACCCAGAGGTTGCCGGAGCGGTCAGGCAGGAGGGTGAAGGGGCCGTTGAGGTTGGCGTCGAGGCCGAAGCCGCCCGTGCCGTAGACGCCGGTGGAGGGGGAGATGGCGGTGCCGGGTGCCAGGGCGGTGGCGTTGGAGCCGGCGAGTTCGGTGATGGAGGCGCCGCGGAAGTTGGAGATCCAGACGTTCTGCGCGGCGTCGACGGCGACCATGGCGGGGTGGTTGATGCCGCCGGTGGCGAGGCCCTGGATGGGGACGGAGGTGTTGCCGGAGGAGTCGGTGACGGCTTCGGCGACGGCGCCTTCGTAGTTGCTGCCGCCGAGGTAGTCGGCGATCCAGAGATCGCCGGCGGCGTCGGTGGCCATGCCGTAGGATTCGCCACAGCAGGCTGCGTTGGTGAGGAGTGTGCCGGTGAAGGAGACGTGCGCGACGTTGTCGTTGCCGGAGAGCCAGAAGCCGTGGTTGGCGTCGATGGCGATGGCGGCGGGGATGTCGGCGAGGTTGGAGCTGGCGCCTACGGAGGCCGCCACGACACCGCCGGTGCTGTTGTAGATTGTGGCCGAAGAGGTGCCGCTGTTGGCGATGTAGATGTTGCCATTGGTGTCCGCGGCGAGGGCGTTAGGGTACTGGATGGAGCCGTCGGAGTAGGAGTTGTAAGTGCCGAGGGTGGCGGGGTTGTTGACGCCGTTGAACTCGGTGACACTGCCGGCGCCGCCACCGCCGTTGGTGTTGGTAACCCAGACGTTGTTGGTGGGATCGATGGCCAGGCCGTAGACCTCGTTGATCTGAGAGACGCCGCTGACCAGGCCATAGCCGGTGGAGGAGAGGGGCGTGCCTTGCGCGTTGAAGGCGCTGAGCGGGCCGTCCTGGTTGGCTACCCAGATGTTGTTCTGGCTGTCGATGCCTAGCGCTGTCGGCATGAAGATGCCGCCGCCGGTTACGGTTAGCGACATCGTCCAGTCGTTGGGGCTTTCGGTTAGCGGAGTGGTGGCGAACGGTGGGATTGCGGGGATGGCTGCATAGACTGCCTGCACGTTCTGGCCGGGGTTATGGACGATGTTGAGCGCGGCGGTGAAGGTGTCGGCCGGGGTGGTACCGCTAGTGGGCGTGGCCGCGGTGAAGAGCGGCGTGCAGGTGCTGCCGTCGGCGCTGGTGCAGCTATTGAGCGCGTCGGCCAGGGCGTTTAGCTTGCCTGTTTCTACGGTGAGGTTGGTGGGGAGGGTGGCGTTGGCGCCGGTGGCTGGGTTGGCTAGCAGAGCTGCGTCGAGGAAGGCGTTGGTGAGGCCGAGCGTGTTGGTCGCGGACGCGCCAATGTTGGTTGCCGAGCTGGCGAAGGAAGACAGCGCCCAGGCGGCGGCGGCTGTGGTCACCTCGTTGACCGTGTCGAAGGACGTGGAGGTGAGGTTGGTGCAGGGGCCGATGGCGGTGACCATGATGAGGGCCGGGTTGCTGGACGTCGAGGTAGACGAGGCGATGCCGCCGGTGGCTACCAGGTAGAGCTGCGCGGTGGCGGGGATGGTCGCGCCGGTGCTGCTCTGGCCGCAGGTGTAGAGGCCCTTGAGCTGGAACATACCGATGGGGTCGGTGGTAACGGCCTGGGTGAGCATGGGCGTGGCCGCGGAGGCGTTGCCCGTGCTGCCTGCGGCGTAAAGCTGGATCGTCGCGCCGTTGATGGGGGTGGTTCCGCTGAGGACCTGGCCCTGGAAGGCTACCGCGGTGACGGTGAGGGTCAGGTTGGCGGTCGCGGTGTGTCCCACTGTGTCGGTAACTTCGACGGTTAGTGGGACGGAGGTTTCGGCGGTCGTGGGGGCACCGGTGATAGCGCCGGTTGAGGACAGGGTTAGGCCGGTGGCGCTGAGCGCTGTGCCGGTGGCGGTCCAGGTGTAGACACCGCTGCCTCCGGTGGCCATGAGCTGCGTGTTGTAGGCTGTGCCTTCTACGCCGTTGGGCAGCGATGCCGTGGTGACCGAGAGAGGCCCATAGGTGCTGGTGAGGGTGTAGGCCGCGGTTGCCGTGAGGCCGGGGGCGCCGGAGTCGGTTAGCGTTACGGTGAAGCTGGCGGTGCCGCCGGCGGTGGGAGCGCCGCTGATGGTGCCGGTGGTGGAGAGGCTCAGGCCAGGGGTGAGCGCGCCTTGCGTGATCGTCCAGGTGTAGGGACTGATGCCACCGGCGCCGGCCAGCGTGGTGCTGTAGGCTGCGCCGAAGGTGGCTCCGGGCAGCGCTCCGGCCGCGGTGGCGATGCTGGGATTTACGGGGACCGTGACGGTGGTGCCCTGGGTGAGATTGTTATCGGCCGTCGAGATCGCTGTGATGGTCACGGTGAAGGGGGTGGTCACCGTCGCGGGTGGGGTGTAGGTCACACCCGTCGTAGATGAGTTGGTGAGCGTGCCGCAGGAGACGACGCTGCAACCAATCAGGGTCCAGGTGACGCCTGCCGTTGCCGAGCCTCCGGTTACGGTCGCGGTGAAACTCGCCGGGTCGCCGGGGTCTACGGTGGCGTTCGCGGGGCCGGTAATTGTGATCGCCGTCGGCCGGCTCGCGCTGCCTCCGCAGCCGGCCAGGGTTGCGGTCAGCGTTAGCAGAAGAAGGCTGGCGGACAGCAGTTGCACCTTGCGCACGGAGCTGTGGCGTGTAGAGAGTTTCTTCAGGGAATTGGTGCGCAAGGGGGGCCTCGAGTGAGTGATGGATATCGGGCTCATTCTACGCTATGCGCTGGGGAAAGCTGCGCTACGCGGGCCGGAGAATCTGGTGACGGAATCCAGATAAAAACGCCCGTGGCACGATATGTACTTATTGGTCCCTTAGTTGATTTAGTGGCTTTCCAGCTCGATCTTGCCGGTCATCCTGGGGCGCTTGAGCAGCAGCACGAGCGGCAGTAGGCAGAGGAGCATGTAGGCGAAGAGGCGGTACTGGTCCATGTAGGCGAGCAGCGCGGCCTGGCGCTGCACCTGTCCGTAAAGCATGGCGAGGCCGGCGTACGCATTGTTGGAAGCAGACCCGCTGGAGGCGATGGTGCCGTGCGCGGCGGCCAGGGCGTGCGCTGCCCGCGCAGCGATTGGATTGGAGGCAGAGACGTGCGAGCCTAGATAGGCCTGGTGGGTCTGGGCGGAGCGCTCCAGGAAGGTGCTGGAGATGGCGATGCCGAGGCTGCCGCCTTCATTGCGCACCAGGGCGTAGATGCCGGCCGCGTTGCTGCTCTGCTCGGTGGGCAGGAAGCGGAACATGATGGTGCTGAGCGGCACGGTGGTCATGCCGATGCCGAGCACCTGCACGACGCGTGGCCAGATTAAGCTCGACTCGCCCATGCCGAGGTTGCCCAGCGATAGCCACCAGGTGCCGAGCGCGATGGTGGCGAGGCCGACGGCGATCATGCGGCGAGCGTCGTAGCCGCGGCTTAGCGCCCAGCCTACGAGTGGGACTTCCACGATGGTGAACAGGCCGGCGGGGGAGATCGCGAGACCAGCGGCCGTCGCCGAGTAGCCCATGAGCAGCTGCATGAACTGCGGCAGGAGGAACGTGGACGCGTAGAGCGCCATATAGACGCCGAGCACGATGATGCAGCAGAAGGCGAAGTTGCGCTCCTTGAGCAGGCGCAAGTTGACGACCGGGTTCTTGACGTGGAGTTCCCAGAGGACGGCTCCGACGAGCGCGAGTACCGCGATGGAAGCCGCCCACGCGATGAAGGTGGAGCCGAGCCAGTCGAGCTCCTGGCCCTTATCGAGGACGATTTCCAGCGAGGCCAAACCGATACTGATGAGCGCGAGGCCGGTGCCGTCGATCTGCAGCTTGATGCCGCGAAGGCGGTCGGCCTTCATGGCAAGGCGCTTGATGGTGAGGTGCTCGGGGTCGGTGAGAACCATGCGGGTGAGGAAGGCGCAACCGAGGCCTACGGGGATGTTGATGTAGAAGATCCAGCGCCAGGAGTAGTTGTCGGTGATCCAGCCGCCGAGGGTGGGGCCGAGTACGGGCGCGCACATGATGGCGACCGTGTAAACGGCCATGGCCATGCCGCGCTTGTTGCCGGGGAAGAGGTCCGCAAGGATGGCCTGCACGGAGGGTTGGAGGCCGCCGCCGGCCAGGCCCTGCATCACGCGAAACATCACCAGCAGGCCCAGCGTGGGCGCGATGCCGCAGAGCGCCGAGAAGACCGTGAACATGATGACCGAGATGAGATAGAAGTTCTTGCGACCGATGACCGACGAGATCCAGCCGCTGATGGGGAGGACGATGGCGTTGGCGACGAGATAGCTGGTGAGCACCCAGGTGCTCTCGTCCTGTGATGCGGAGAGCGAGCCGGCGATGTGCGGGAGGGCCACGTTGGCGATGGAGGTGTCGAGGACCTCCATGAAGGTGCCCATGGTTACGACGAGGGTGATGATCCAGGGGTTGAAGGCGCGGCGAGCGGGGGCTTCGTACGTGAGGAGTTCGTGGGGCTCGAACTCGGTGGTGGAGGCGAGCGAGGCTTCCGCGCTGTCGAGCGCGTGGGCTATGGCTTCGGGAGAAGCTTCGAGCGCTGACTCCTCTTCGGGATCTAAGACTGACCCGCCGGTCATGGAAATGACTCCTTGGTCATTAGAGGCTAAAGAGGTGGTCTGAGATTCAGGGTCTGGGATTCAGAACAGGCGCGGGAGGAAACGTGCTAGTTTGTTCTCGTGAGCCCCGCCGTGCACTCTCGTACACCGACGCGCAAGCAGCTGCTGACCGATATGCGGCGGCAGGAGATTTTAAGCGCGGCCATTAAGGTGTTTGGAAAGAAGGGCTTTGCCGCGACCTGCGTGGGCGATGTGGCCGATGCGGCGAAGATGGCCAAGGGCACCGTGTATCTCTACTTCGACTCGAAGGAGGAGATCTATGCGACGGCCGTGCGGCTGGTAATCGAGCAGCTGCATACAGTCGCGGAGGAGCGGCTGGCGGGTGTGAAGGGTGTGCGCGAACGGCTGACGGTGGCAATCTCGGTGCGGATGGAGTTCTGGCAGAAGCAGCTAAACCTGTACCGTCTGCTGATGACGGTGGGCCGCGAGCCACGCCATAGACGCCAGACGCATGAGGTTTTGCGCTTTGGGCATGCGTTTTTTCTCACCATCCTGCAGGAGGGTGAGAATGCGGGTGAGATTGAGGCGAAGGTGGATATGGATGCGCTCGCGTGGGCGATTCTGGATTTGGTTCGCGGCTGCAATGAGCGGCGGATGGATAACCTGACGGACCGCACGCCGCAGCAGGATGCTGAGGCGATTACACGATTTGCGCTGCAGCAGCTTGGGCTTTGTGGTTGAGCTTCGGGATGCGCTCACGTGACGGAGTGCGCTGCTTTGGGTCCATGGGTGGCATGAGCAAAATACAGGGATCCCTCCACTGCGCTTCGCTCCGGTCGAGATGACGAATTTTGTGTGGGAATCGAGATGACGGAGTGGGATGAGAAGCAGGAGAATCAACGGCAGAAGAATTTCTGATGCAACGTATGACTCGTCATCTCGACCGGAGCATCATGGTTTCATCTTGATGCGTAGTGGAGAGATCCCTGTATTTTCTCCGAAGCTGCGAGGTGCATTGAGCTTGCCAGAGAAGGGCGGGGTTGCGCTTCCCCACTCGGCGCTCAGGTCCTGCCAGTCTGGATTTTCGGCTACGATTAGCGCGATCTTCTTCATGCGCGACCATCGCTTCAACTGCTTCTCGCGTGCGATGGCGGTTTGCATCTCAGCGAATCGTTCGTAGTACACGAGCTGGTTGATGTTGTAGCGGTCAGTGAATGAGCTTGGGTAGGTGCCGTCTTTGTGTTGTCCTACGCGCACTTCCAGATTCGACGTTACGCCGATGTAGAGGTGCTTGAATCCGCTGGCGAGTATGTATACGTAGCCGAATTCGAGCATGGGTTGTGGTCCTCGCGAGGGAGTGCTGGTGTCGGCAAAATACAGGGATCTCTCCACTTCGCTTCGCTTCGGTCGAGATGACGAAGTTGGAGCGGGATTGGAGATGACGAATTGGTTGCGCGGGGGAGAACCCGTGTCGCGGGTTAGTTCCCCATGAGTTTGTCCGTGAGGTAGGTGTAGGTCAGGGCCCAGGTTTTTGCTTGTTCGATCAGGTTGGCGCCGGCGGCGTGGCCGCCTTCGATGATCTCGTCGTAGAGGAAGGGTTCGTGGAACTCTTCCATCTTGGCGGCGAACTTGCGGGCGTGTTGCGGGCCTACGCGATCGTCCTTGGTGCTGGTGAAGATGAAGGGCTCGGGGTACTTTACGCCGGGCTTGAGCTGGTTGTAGGGCGAGATCTTGGCGAGGAAGGCGCGCTCGGTGGGGTTGGAGACTGAGCCGTACTCGCCGACCCAGCTCGCGCCGGCGTCGATCTTTTCGACGCGCAGCATGTCCAGCAGCGGCACCTGGATGACGATGGCGTTCCAGAGGTCGGGGTGCTGGGTCATTTCGACGCCCATGAGCAGGCCGCCGTTGGAGCCGCCGATGATGCCGAGGTGGCGGGATGACGTGATGCGGCGGGCGATTAGGTCTTCGCCGACGGCTGCGAAGTCGTCATAGATGCGCTGGCGATGGGTCTTGAGACCGGCCTCGTGCCAGGCGGGACCAAACTCGCCGCCACCACGAATGTTGGCGAGCACGTAGACGCCGCCGTGATCGAGCCACAGCTTGCCGATGTTGCCCGAGTAGCTGGGCGTCATGGAGATCTGGAAGCCACCGTAGGCGGTGAGCAGGGTTGGGTTCTGGCCGTTGTCCTTCATGTCCTTGGGGTGAACGATGAAGTAGGGAATCTTGGTGCCGTCCTTGGAGGTGGCCTCGAACTGCTGAACGACGTCGTTGGAGGCGTCGAACTGCGCGGGCTCGGTCTTTTCCAGCTTGAGGGAGCCTGCAGCGGCGTCGCCGAGGAAGAGTGAGGGCGGGGTGAGGAAGCCGGCGATGTGGAGGAAGAACTGGTCGCTGGCGTCGCTGGTGGAGGCAACGCCGACGGTGACGTTCTCAGGTACGGGAAGCTCGCGGTGTGTCCAGCCGGAGAGGGTTGGCGTGTAGATGTAGGCGCGGCCCTGGACGTGCTTTAGCGTGGTGAGGATCAGCCGCGTTTTGGTGGTGGCCACGCCTTGCAGGAACTCCTGCGTGGTGGGCGCGAAGACGATGGAGGGCTTGAGATGTGCGGGGTCCTTGAGGACATCGGAGAGCTTCATCTCCAGCAGGGAACCCTGCTTGAAGGTCTGGAACTGGCCGGCGGGCTTCCAGTCCTCGTTGATGTTGAGCAGCAGGCGGCCATCGAGCATACCGGCGATGCCGGACTTGCCGGGGATCGCCAGCTCTTTGGGACCGTCGGGGGTGAGGATGTAGGTCTTGTTGCTGAAGATGGTGACGTTGCGCGAGAAGACGGTGAGAGAGTGCTGCTTGGAGTCGTGGATGGTGTAGCCGCTGGCGCCAAGGTCGGTGGGCTCGCCGCGGAAGACTTCCTTCGCACTGGTGAGCGGCGTGCCGCGCTTCCAGAGCTTGACGACGAACGGATAACCGGAGGCTGTCATGGTGCCCGGGCCCCAGTTGCGCGCGACGATCAGGGTGTCCTTATCGAGCCAGCCGACGTTTTGCTTGCTGTGCGGGAGCATGAATCCGCCAGGGATGAACTGGCCGGTCTTGAGATCGAACTCGCGCTGGGTGTCGGCATCTTCACCACCGGCAGATAGGATCACCATGCAGTAATGGTCGCCGGGATAGAGGCAGTCGAGGCCGTGCGCTACCCACTTGACGTTGTCGTGCTTGCCGAGCGCGTCATAGTCGATGACGGTCTTCCAGGTGGGATGCGGGGTGAGGTAGTCGGCCAGTGAGGTTTTGCGGAAGATGCCGTTGATGTGGTTGGCGTCGTGCCAAAGATTGTAGATCTCGCCGCCGCGCTGCTCGGGTGCGGGCAGGCGATCGGGGGACTCGGCGATCTTGAGCGCTTCGTCGTAGTAGGTGGCGTAGTGCGGATACGCCTCCATGATCTTGAGGGAGCGCGCGTCTTCGGCCTTGACCCACTCCATGGCACGGGGGCTCTCCTGGGCTTCGAGCCAGAGGTATTTGTCGGGGGGAAGCGGCGGCATGGGAGTTGCGCTGGTGGCTGCGGCGGCTTGCTGGGCAAAGGACACTGGCACGAGAGGAACGGCGGCCAACAACAGCGCGGTGGCCAACAGCGAGGCAGAGATTGCCCGCGACTTCAATGCTTGCTCGATCATGTTTACACTCCGGACGTTCTACGTGAGACTTTACCGTGCGATAGATATTGCGTATATCAGGGTACTCTAACGCGCGGGAATGGAGGTTAGCCAAGCGGGCGCTGGAGTTTTTCTGGAGAATGGTTGAGCTTGCGCAACGCAGCACTCTCGCTTCCAGCGATTCATCGGCAGATGGCAGTTTTCTTGAGGACGCAAACGGGCCGGACAGAATCTGTCCGGCCCTTTTGGTTGGTTACTGGTGGATTGGGCTACTTGGAGGCGTCCTCATTGTCGCGGATGAACTGCGCGGTGCGCTCGTGCAGCGCGGCGCGGGCCTCCGGGTTGACGTAGACCATGTGGCCGGTCTGGAAGAACTTGTAGTCGATGTTCTTCTCCAGGGAGGCGGGGATGGGCAGGTGCTTCATCTCGTAGGTCGCGCCGAAGTAGAGCGTGCCGAGATCAAAGTAGCCGCCCATGAGCAGGACGTGCATGTGAGGGTTGACCTTCATGGTGTAGGCGATGTCGCCCTCCACGTTGGAGAAGGTGCCGGGCCAGCCGCCACCGATGGGACCCTTGTGGGCCATGCTCCAGTTGAAGCCGCCCATGCGGGCGCTTGGCTCGTAGGTCATGTTCTCGCCGAAGTGAAGCGTGTTGTGCGCGTAGGTGTTCATGGAGGCTTCGATGGCCGATTGGATCGACTCACTGAAGGGGTCAGACTGGGATTCACTATCCAGCGGGTTCATGCTGGGACCCTGCCAGCGCGAGTCGAGACGACCTGTGGTCTCGCCGGTGCTGCCAAGGAGATCCTGGGCAAACTCGCCGCCGGTGAGGCGCAGGTTGGCCTTAATCCAGAAAGCGGCGGGAATGCCGGTGTAGCTCTCGAGCTTGGCGGCGACCTCGGCCTTCTTGGCGGGATCAAGGTCTGCACCTTGCAATAGCGCGCTGGCGTAGTCGCCCAGAGCGTACTGCTCAACCTCATGCAGCCAGGGGAGCAGCGTGGCGGGCTGGTTGGGCACCTTATGGTGGAACCAGGCCGTGGCGGCAAAGCTGGGCAGCGCGAGGAAGAAACCGTTGTCGGTGCCGGGGTTGCCGTCGGAGCCGTCGGCGGAGTCGTCGAAGCTGAGGATCTGCGAGAGGAAGACGACGCCGTTGAGGTCTACGCCATGGCGCTGCAGCTGGGCTGCGAGCACGGCGTCGCGGGTGGTGCCGTAGCTCTCACCGAAGAGAAAGCGTGGCGAGTCCCAGCGATCATACTTGGTGAGGAAGCGGCGGATGAAGCGCTGGAAGGCGCCAGCGTCCTGGTCGATGCCGTAGAAGGACTTGTTGGCGTCCTTGCCCATGACGCGGCTGTAGCCGGTGCCTGGAGCGTCGATGAAGACGAGGTCGGCGGCGTCGAGGAGCGAGTCCTCATTGGGAACAATCTTGTAGGGGCCGCCGGCGGGATGGCCGAGATCCGGCAGCACGACCCGCACCGGGCCGAAGCTGCACATGCGGAGAAACATGGTCGCCGAGCCGGGGCCGCCGTTGTAGATGAAGACGATGGGACGCGTCCCGATGTTCTCATCCTTGGCAAAGTAGGCGGTGTAGAACATGGTCGACGTGGCGGGCTCGTCGCCGGGCTTGGATGGCTCGGCGGAGTCGGGGAGGATGGTGCCGTCGAGGGCGATGGTGGCGTCCGTTACATCCGTGCCGCCGACACGCAGCAGACCGGCGACCGTCTTGTAAGCGATGGTCTTGCCGCCAACGGTTACCGAACCCTCAGTGGTGGAGTCGGGCGGAAGAGCGTGCGGC
>JBAVDD010000169.1:0-8636 GCA_049587035.1 Acidobacteriaceae bacterium
GGACTGGAGGCATACTCTGCGAGCGTGTGCGTTTTGCCATCGACGCCGGGGAGAGAGAAGTTCGGTGCGGATGCGCCGAGCGCCAGAATGGGGTGAGGCTCCTGCGCAGATGCGGTCAAACAAGCGAAGAGGATAAGCAGAGTCTTCCACATTGCGGAGTTTCTCCTTTTGCCGGGCACGTATGTTTCAGCGCCCATCTTACTAAACTTTGTTTCATAAGTGAACGTAATTGGCTGAAATCTTCTGAACAAATTCAATCTAGAAAAAGAAGGCCGCCCGCAAGGTAATGGCGCGATTGGCCGCGGTGTTGTTTGAAAACGGCGAGTTCAAGGAGATCGACTTTCCGAAGAAGGGAGACGTAAGTATGCCAACCGGGGGGCCGGGATTGTAGGAGTTGGAAGGGAAGCTGTCGGAGCCGGACGTATCCGATTCATCGTGATCGTAGGAGCGCACCCCAGTGACCGGCAGCGGCGCATTCAGGTTTAGAGAATCCAACTCGTGGAACTGGCGGCGCGGATAATAGCTGGCCGCTAACGAACCGAATCGGCCAAAGCTGTGTTCGACGCTGACCATTCCCTGCATCTGAATCGGAGTGTGCAGGCGGGGGCTGATGCTGTAGACGGTGGGCGCCGTAGCTGTGTCGAGACACGCCGTGTCTGGTGTAATCGACGGGAAGAAGTCCGGATTCGTGCAGAAATACTAGATGTCGAGGTTTTTGACGTCCAGGGCGTTGTCTTCGATGAACTTGCGGCGGCTCTCGACGTCTTCGCCCATGAGCGTGGTGAAGATCTCTTCGGTGGCGGCGATGTCTTCCAGCTTCACCTGCACCAGCGTGCGGCGAGCGGGGTCCATCGTCGTGTCCCAGAGCTGGGTCGAAGTCATCTCTCCGAGGCCCTTGTAACGCTGGACCGAGTACTCCTTGCGGCCCTGCTCGATGACGTACTCGAAGACCTCGCGAGGTGTTTTCTTTTCGACGGGGTCCTGTGAGACCTTGCCTGAGCGCTTGACGGGCTTGGCCACTTCAACGGGAGCAGCGCCGGCATCAAGTGCGCCTTCGAGCTCGACTTCTTCCGTCTCTTCGAGCTCCTGCTCGGCTTGCTCTTCGGTTGTCCTGGCGGCGGAAGTCTTGCCTGCGTACTCCACCAGGAACGGTCCAACCAGCTGCTCGCGGAGTTGTGCGTGCTTGGCGAGGAGTTGGCGTGACTCCGGCGCGGCGGCCAAGGTCCAGTCGATATGGCGCGGTGCGCCCTGCGCATCCACGAAGGTAATGGAGTAGGTGCGGTGCTCCTCGTCGAACTCGACGGGCGAGACCGACTTGAACTGGTAGGTGCGCTCGATGGCCTTAAGGCGTGCGTGCATCTGCTTCAGCTTGGCGTCGGTTTCAAAGTCGGCGCGACGTTCGGGGTCTCTCTTGTCGCTGGCGAAGAGCTCGGCGAAGATCCTGACGACCTCTTCGTTGCGGAGGCGCTTGGCTACCTTGTCGAAGAAGCCGAGGTAGTCGTTGAGCGCGGACATGTACTTGGTGAGCTCTTTGCCTTCCAGCTTCGCGCCGCCCTCGCCGTAGCGGATGATCATGCCGTCGGAGGCGCGCTTGACCATGACCTGCACATACTCGCGCTCGTCCTTGATGTACTGCTCGAACTTGCCCTTCTTGATGCGGTACAGGGGTGGCTGCGCGATGAAGACATGGCCGCGCAGGATGAGCTCCTGCATGTGGCGGAAGAAGAACGTGAGCAGGAGGGTGCGGATGTGCGAGCCGTCGACGTCGGCATCAGTCATGAGAATGAGCTTGCCGTAGCGCAGCTTGGCGATGTCAAAATCGTCCTTGCCAATGCCCGCGCCGAGTGCGGTGATCATGGCGCGGATTTCCTCGTGGCCGAGCATCTTGTCATAGCGTGCCTTTTCGACGTTGAGAATCTTTCCCTTGAGCGGGAGGATGGCCTGGAACTTGCGGTCGCGGCCCTGCTTGGCGGTGCCACCGGCGGACTCACCCTCGACGAGGTAGAGCTCGCACAGTTCGGGCTTACGCTCCGAGCAGTCAGCTAGCTTGCCGGGCAGGCCCCCGCCATCCAGGGCTCCCTTGCGGCGGGTGAGGTCGCGGGCCTTGCGGGCTGCTTCGCGCGCGCGGGCCGCATCGATCGCCTTGTTGATGATGCGCTTGGCTACCTGCGGGTTCTGCTCCAGGAAGGCGCCCAGGCGCTCGTTGACGAAGGCTTGCACCTGGCCGGCGATGTCGGAGTTGAGCTTGCCCTTGGTCTGGCCTTCAAACTGCGGCTGCGGCAGCTTTACGCTGACGACTGCGACGAGACCTTCGCGGACGTCATCACCGGAGAGGTTCTCCTTGACGTCCTTGAAGAGGCCGAGCTGCTGGCCAGCGACGTTGATGGTGCGGGTGAGCGCTGTGCGGAAGCCTGAGAGGTGTGTTCCGCCGTCCACCGTATTGATGTTGTTGGCGAAGCTGAAGACGGTTTCGGAGTAGCCGTCGTTGTACTGGAGCGCGATCTCCATGACGACGCTGCCTTGCTCGGTCTCCATGTAGATGGGCTTTTCGTGCAGCACCTGCTTGCCCTTGTTGAGTAGCTTGATGAACTCGGCAATGCCGCCGGTGTACTTGTAAGTCTGCGATTTGGCTTCGCCCTTGGCGTCTGCTTGCCGTTCATCCGTAAGGGTAATTTCGATGCCTTTGTTAAGGAAGGCTAGCTGGCGGAGACGGTTGGCGAGCGTATCGAAGTTGTACTCGGTAACAGTAAAGATGGAGCGGTCGGGAAGGAAGTGGATCTTGGTGCCAAGGCGCTTGGACGGACCCATCTTGCGAAGCGCAGAGACGGGATCACCTTTGGAGTAGTCCATCTCCCAGGTGAAGCCGTCGCGCCAGATCTCGACCTCAAGCTCCTCGGATAGGGCGTTTACGCAGGAGACACCAACGCCGTGCAGGCCGCCGGAGACCTTGTAGTTTGAAGCGTCGAACTTGCCGCCCGCGTGGAGCATGGTGAGCACCACCTGCACGGCTGGCATGGTCTCGCCGGTGGGCAGCGTCTTGTTGTCCACGGGGATACCGCGACCGTCGTCAACGACGGTGATGGAGTTGTCCACGTGGATGGTGACGTCGATGCGCGTAGCGTAGCCGGCCAGGGCTTCATCGACTGAGTTGTCGACGACCTCATAGACCAGGTGATGTAGGCCCATCTCGCCGGTGGAGCCGATGTACATGGCCGGGCGCAGGCGCACCGCAGCGAGGCCTTCAAGGATGGTGATATTTTCTGCGGAGTAGCTTCCGGACTCGGCTGCAGCGGGGGTTGCAGCGGGAGGAAGAGGGGTCTGGCTGGCGGCTGCGGCAGGGGTAATATCTTCAGGCACGAACGGGACACTCCAATTTGGTTCAGGCTGGATCGGGAATAGATGCAAAACCCTTGAAAAGACTGGCGATTGGCCAGTTTTCTCGACTCCTAAGTATAGCATGTTCTGGGCTCATTCCGGAGGCCGGGATGAGCCGTCTCGAGCACCTGTCATACGCATCCGCGCGCGCAAGAAAAAAGGCCCCCAAGCCGATGGCTCGGGGGCCTTTGTCTGGCACAGTTAGCGGTTAGGATCCGGCCGCGAACGTGACCGGTTTTTCCGCGACGGGAGGTGGCAGATGTTCAGCCAGAACCCCACTGTAGAACAGGCCTCCCAGCAGGCCGCCGACCAGCGGCGCGACCCAGAAGAGCCACAGTTGATGGATGGCCCAGGGATCGCCGCCAGCTGCAACGATGATGGCTGGACCGGTGGAGCGGGCGGGGTTGACCGAGGTGTTGGTGATGGGAATGCTGATCAGGTGAATCAGCGTGAGGCAGAGGCCGATCGCCAGCGGGGCGTGGGCCTTGGAGGCGCGCTCGTCGGTGGCACCCATGATGACCACAATGAAGAAGAAGGTCAGCAGAATCTCCGCGACGAGGCAGGCGAGCAGGTTGTAGCCTCCGGGAGAGTGTACGGCGTAGCCGTTGGAGGCAAAGCCGTTGAGGCTCCATGTGCCGCGACCTGTGAAGATGACATACAGCACGCCGGAGGCTGCGATGCCGCCGAGTACCTGCGCGACCCAGTAGGGCAGGATCTCCTTTGCCGGGAAGCGCTTGCCAGCCACCAGGCCTAGCGTGACGGCGGGGTTGATGTGGCAGCCGGAGATGTGCCCGATGGCGTAAGCCATGGTCAGCAGGGTGAGACCGAAGGCGAAGGCGACGCCGAGATATCCGACGCCGAGTGAGGGGAAGGCGGCGGCGAAGAGGGCGGTGCCGCATCCTCCGAAGACGAGCCAAAAGGTGCCAAAGAACTCTGCAGTACAACGTTTGGAAAGGGACACTTGCATAATTTCCTCCTACTTTCCTGAGTTTTCATGGAATGGGGATACGAGTCCGCGAAGCGCAGCCAGTCTATATCGGAAACATGTTGTGTAGACGACAGAACTTAGCCATTTTGCGGGGGTTCTTCGTCCGCATCCCGCAGCTGCGGACGAAGGGGGCCGGCCTACCAGACCTTGCAGGTGGGAGTGTGGACCATCGGCTGGCCGGCCTTGCAGGCGAACGCCTTCTGAAACTCCGGCAGATTCGACACCACGCCATTGATGCGCGCGAAGGGTGGCGAGTGCGGGTCGGTGGCCGCCTCCACGCGCTGATTCTGCGGCCGCTCGTTGGAGCACGCCCATTGCGCCATGCCGATGAAGAACCGCTGGTCGGGGGTGAAGCCGTTGATGTCCGGCAGATGCTCGCCTGCTGTCTCCTTCTTCCATGCGATGTAGGCCAGCAGTGTTCCGCCGAGGTCGGCTACGTCTTCCCCGCTAGTGAGCTTGGAGTTGATGTGGATGTCGTCCACGATCACATAGCCCGCGTACTGCTGGCGCACGCAGCCGATGCGTTGCTCAAAGCCCTTGGCATCTTGCGGCGTCCACCAGTCGCGCAGGTTGCCCTTGGAGTCGAAGAGGCGACCCTCGTCGTCAAAGGCGTGCGTGAGCTCGTGGCCGATTGTCGCGCCCGTGTTGCCGTAGTTGGGTGCGTCGTCCATCTTGGGGTCGTAGAGCGGCGGTTGCAACACGCCCGCGGGAAAGTTGATGTCGTTCATCTGGGGATCGAAGTAGGCGTTGACGGTTGGCGGTGTCATGCCCCATTCGTCGTGGTTGACCGGCTTGCCGAGCTTGTTCCACTCATAGGCCTGGTTGAACTGGTAGGCGCGGATGACGTCGCCCGCGTAGTCGTTGGGCTTCACTTCGAGCGCAGAGTAGTCGCGCCAGTGGTTCGGGTAGCCGATCTTGTTGCGGATGGCGTGCAGCTTGCGCAACGCCTCTTGCTTGGTCGCGGGGCTCATCCAGTCCAGGTTCTGGATCTCGTTCTGCATCGCGGCTTCGATCTGCTGCGTCATCAGCTCGGTCCTGGCCTTGGTCTGGGCGGAGAAGGTGCGGCGCACGAACTCCTGACCCAACGCCTCACCCAGGTTGCGATCGACCCCGCGCGTGCAGACCTGCCAGCGCGGCGGCATCGCAGGAACTCCGCGCAGGGTCGTGTAGTAGAAGCCGTAGTAGGCGTCCTCATACGGTTTGGAGAGGTACGAGGCAGTACCGCTGAGCAGATGGAAGCGCAGATACGCGCGCAGAGCGGCGACGTCTTCGGTGGAGAGTTCAATTTGCAGCGCCTTGAGGAATGCAGGCTGCGAGACATTCAGCGTGGTGACATTCGGCGCGCCCTGTTCCTTGAGGTACGCGGCCCAGTTGATCGCGGGCGCCAGCTTCTGGACGTCGCCAATATCCATCATGTGATACAGGTTGTGCGGATTGCGCTCCTGCACGCGCGTGAGCGAGGCCTTGGCCAATGCGGTCTCGATGCGCAGGATGCTGTCCGCGTCGTGGCGCGCCTGTCCTGCCGATTCTCCGCTGAGCGCAAGCAGGTGAGCGATGTAGTCCGTGTACTGCTGGCGCAGCTTGACGCTCTTGGGATCGGTCTTGAGGTAGTAGTCGCGGTCGGGAAGGCCGAGACCGCCGGCGCCTACTTCGACGATCATCTTCGAGGAGTCCACTGCATCCTGCGTGGTGCCAGCTCGAAAGAAGGAGTTGCCCGGATCATTGTGATGCAGCTTGGCGATCGCGGCCAGAAGCTCGGGTCGCGTCTCCAGGCCGTTGATGGTGGCGAGCGCAGATGCGATCGGCTTGGTGCCGTCGGCGTTGATGACCTGCTTGTTCATGCAGGCTTCGAAGTAGTCGCCAACCTTCTGCTGGATGGGCGTACGGTCGGTTGCCTTGGCGTCCTGCTGCAGGATGCCCCAGAGAAACTGCTGGTTCTCGTTGGTCAGCTTGGAGTAGACGTCCCAGGTGGCCTGGTCGGCGGGAATGGGATTCAGCTTCTGCCAGCCACCGCAGGCGTACTTGTAGAAGTTCACGCATGGGTTCACCGTGCGGTCCAGGCTAGTGAGATTCAGCGAGGGGGAGTAGGGCATCTGCGTGAGCGGCCGCGGCGCAGGCTGCTGCGCGGAAGCGGTGGAGACGGCAAGAGCAAGGACGAGCGCAGAGGCCAGAGCGGGGGGAACGACACGCAGCAGCTTGATCACAGGGGATTCTCCTGCGAAACATCGTACACAGCATTGAGGGCAATCGACAGCAGGGGCTCGAAGCTAAAACAGAAATCCACGCCGGGTGGCGTGGATGCCAGCGTTTCGTGTCGAGAAGAAGAACTCGGACGCTAACGCCGTTTGCTGCTGAAGTCTTGGTGCCGAAAAGAGGACCCGAACCTCCACGCTGCTTGCGCGTTGGTTCTAAAGTTTTGGTGCCGAAAAGAGGACTCGAACCTCCACGCTGCTTGCGCGTTGGTTCTAGAGTTTTGGTGCCGAAAAGAGGACTCGAACCTCCACTCCCTTGCGAGAACGTGGACCTGAACCACGCGCGTCTGCCAATTCCGCCATTTCGGCTCACAAGCAGAGGCCCCAGCTGTGTCCAGCCGCGCGAACTGCGTGAAGTTTTAGTTTCCCAGAGCCGGCGCGGGCTGTCAATGGCGGCGGCCTTTGTTCCTGGAGATGCGGTAATTTGTAATGGCAGGTTACACTTGGCGAATCCCGTGAGTACGAAATCGCGTCCAACTCATCAACCCTTATCAGGAGCGGCACTGAGCCCTATGAGTGAGCCTTCAACCAGCAACCAACCGGTCACCCAGCAGCAGATCCCGGAAGCGCTTGCACTGGAGATCCGGCGGCTGGCGCATGATCTATCGAACGCGCTGGAGATCATTGTTCAGACCAGCTATCTGCTGAACATGGCCGAACTGAAAGAACCTGCCAGCGATTGGCTGCGCATGATGGACTCCGGCGTGACCAAGGCCCTGGATCTGAACCTGCAACTGCGCGAGTACATCAGACAGCACACTCCTCGGTAGAGCACAAACTAAAAAGCTGGATTCAGGTGACGGCTTAATTGTCCGCCGCGATGGCCGTGACGATCTTGTCCATGGTGACGCGGTCGGCAGACGTCGCCGGGGTGTGCTCGTCTACGAAGATGGAGAAGATTATGGTGTGGCCGCTGGCGGCGTCGAGATAGCCGGAAAGCGCGCGCGATTCGCCTAACGTTCCGGTCTTGGCGAAGAGATGGTCCTTTACGGGTCCGTCGGGAAAGCGGCCGCGGAGTGTGCCGTCTTCTCCACCTTCCGGCAGCGCCGCCTTCCACTGCGCGAACCATGGCTGCGTGGCGGCGTAGGCCAGGAACTTTACTGCGGCGCGCGGCGCGACGAGATCGTGCGCGCTGAGGCCGGAGCCGTCAAAGAAGATGAAGTCGTCGGGATCGAGACCGGCGTGCAGGAGGTTGGCGCGGATCAGCTTTGCACCCGAGAGGATCGAGCCGTCGCCACAGGGTGCTGAGAACCTGCCAAGGTTGTGCAGATCGAGCTCGGCGTGCAGATTCTGGCTGATTTTGTCGGTGAGCACGACATCTTCGGCTAACGGCGCGGAGATGTGGGAGGCAAGCGGATCTCCCGGGGACGAGGCTGTGGCCGCAGGGCAGTCCACCTCGCACGGAGCTCCTCCCCCGACCGCGCCCACGTCGCAAGCGTCCGGAGTGAGCAGCGCAGCATCGTAGCTGTTCGCATCCATCTCTGGCTGGTGCTTCGCCGTCGCGGCACCGCTCACTGCAATGCCTCGCTGCACCAGCATCGCGCGCAGCACTATCGCGGCGTAGTCAGCCGGGTCCGCAATCGCAAGCTCTTCGACATCGGGATGAGCGTCCGCTGCCATTGAGCCGTAGACGCGGATGTGGCGCGAGCCGGGCAGGCGCTCTACCTGTATGCCTTCAGCGTGCGCCCCCGCGGGAAGGGTCTGCACCTGCGACTCCACGGTGTAATAGGGCACGTTCTGCTCAAGCTGGATGGTTGCGGCACCGAAGGTTTGCTGACCAGCGGCCGTGCCGGGCGTGACGATCAGCTTCATCTGATTGTTGTCGATGGTGAGCGCGCTGACTGGAGCGCCGTAGCCCCAGACCTGGTCATCCTGCGCCCAGGACTCGGCGTAGGGTTCGTAGGGATAGAGTGTGTCATCGCCAACGATGTTGCCGGTGATGCGCTTGACGCCTTTGGCTACCAGCTGGTCGGCGAGCGAGGCCAGATCGGCGAGCGCTGGCGGTTGCGGCGGGGTGGGAG
>JBAVDD010000170.1:0-6534 GCA_049587035.1 Acidobacteriaceae bacterium
GCCCTACCCCGCCTTAGACAACTCCAGCAATAACGACTCCCGATGCTCCATCGCATACTTGTCCATCCACTTCAAACTCTGCACATACACCGCGACCCCCGCGGCGGCGAACACCGCAAACACCGGCACCAGCGCCCACATCGCATGCAGCCAGAAGCACAAGCCAAACACCCCGGCCGCCACGGCAGAAGACACCATCAGCAATACCATCGACATCAACGCGCTCACCTGCGATGCACTCCGCCGCATCGCCCGTTGCGGATTCACCCACTTCGGCGAAGCCAGCGACCGCTGATTCCCGAAGATCATATTCACCGCCAGCGTCCCCGTCGCCCACAGCAGCGCCGACACGGTAATGTACAACGGGGGTGGCCCCGCCATGTACGTGATGATCACCAAGATCAGCGCTACTTCCACCAGCGCCATCAGGAATCCCAGCACATTCTTCGCAAGCAGGATGTCCCGCATCCGCACCGGAGCCAGAAAGTACATCTGCGTCCCCGTGGCCTCCAGCCCGAACACGTTGTAACTCAACGGACAGATCGCCAGCAGCGTATACGCCACCGCCGCCGGAAACACCCACAACGCACCCGACCGCCCCATAGAAAACTTGCCCGCAAAAATCAGCACAATGAACACCGGCATGATCAGCCCGTACAGAACACCCATGTTCCTCTGCACGTACAGAATCTCCTTCTTCAGCACGGCAGCAACCAAGCCAGAGATCCGCGCCCTGCTAGCGACCTCAAACTCTCCCACCACCGGCTCTGCCATCGGAGCCACCGCCGCCGCACTCGCCGTTCGAGTAACCAGTCGCGCACCCTTAGCCTTCGCCTTCTTCCGCGCTGCTCCACTCACCGCATCCGACAGGTTCTCTCCGCGAAACTCCTTCCGCATCCGCAGCGCAAACACCAGCAGGAACAGCGCACCATAAAGCGCCGCCGCCAGCGTATACCCGGCAAACCCAATCACCGCCGCATGCGTAGCCTTCACCAGCGACGTGCTCGCCAACTCCGGCGGCATCCACGCGAGCCACGGCTGCGCCCGTTGAAACAGGTGCATCATCCATCCCAAATGCTGCTGCGACACGTCATACGCATGCGTCTGGTGGTTATGGTTGTATGCCGGGTTGAACCTAAAGTTTGCCCACTGGATTCCCAGCGACCCCGCAAGGATTACCGCCGTAAACATCTCCCTCGCCCGTCGAGTCGATAGCCACCGATCCACCCAGGCAAAGATCATCCGCGAGAACAAAACATTCGTAGCCGCAAACACAGCCATTGCAATCAGCGCATACAGCCATAGCCCCGGCGCCGCCACCCCAATCCCCACCGCCACCGCCACCGACGACAACATAACCGCCACATTCGCCGGCGTCAGCAACCCAAAGAAAAGCCGTATCGCCACATACGTATCCACCCTCAGCGGAAACCGAATCAGCTGCGTAGGATCGAACGTAGTCGCCGGCTGTCCCAGCTGGATATTCAGCAGCTGGCAAAGAATAAAAATCGCCCAAAGCAGCCACGCGGTCCAAGTCAAGTGCCCCTTGTGTACCAGGAAGAACGCGCCAATCCCCGCGCCCATCACAAACGCCAGCAGCACCCCCAGGAACATCATTCCCAGAAACACGCGCCCCACCAGCTCGCTCGCGCCCCCCTTGCGCCGCAGGTTGTTCACGGTAATGCGCCACCGCAGCCACGCAATCGCCCCAAACTGCGCACGCGTCTGCCCCGCCGTCCACGCCCCCGTCTCTAACTCCGCCATATCATCTCCCGTTCCGAATATTCGGCGACGAACCCAACGCTCGCCGTCCGCGCAGGACCTAGCTCAGCCATGTAAGCTCCTGCTCCGGATGCGCAGCCCCTGTCTCTCCGCCCACCACATTCATGAAGATCTCCTCCAGCGTCAGCCGAGCCTGTGGATCACTCTCCGCACCCGGAGTCAGCCGCGCCTGCACACCTGCCCGCAGTTCATCGAGCGATCCATTCGCCACAATACGTCCGCGGTTAATAATCGCAATGTGCGAGCACAGCCGCTCCACAATCTCCAGCACATGCGACGTCAAAAAGATCGTAGCCCCGCGCGCGATCATACTCTGCAACATCGTCTTCAGCGTGTTGGCTGCAATCGCATCGACGCCCTCGAACGGCTCATCCAGAAACAGCACCTTCGGCCCATGGATCACCGCCGCCGCCAGCGCCAGCTTCTTTCCCATCCCATGCGAGTAATCCGCAATCAGCTTCTTCGACTGGTCCGCCAGCCCCATGAACTCCAGCAACTCCTCGGTCCGCTTCTCCGTCGTAGCTTTCTCCAGTCCATACATCCGACCCACAAACCGCAGGTACTCCACCGCCGTCAGCTTGCCAAACAGCGCCATCCCCTCCGGCACCACCCCAATATGCCGCTTCACCTCCACCGGGTTATAAAACAAATCCTGCCCCAGGATCTGCACCGCCCCCGAGCTGGGAGCCAGCAACCCCGTCAGCATCTTGATCGTCGTTGATTTCCCCGCGCCATTCGGCCCAAGAAATCCAAAAAACTGTCCCGGTTCCACCACCAAATCAACATGGTCGACGGCCGTAAATCCGTCAAAGGTGCGCGTCAGCGCATGTGCCGCAATAGCTGGAGTCATGATTGCCGAGTGTACGATACCCACCCTCCCCACCGCCACGCCAGCACTATGCGAGACAATAGACCCAACTACCCGGAGGTCATCTATGCCAGCTCAACCCATCGTCGGTCTTCACCACGTCACCGCCATCGCCTCCGACCCCCAGGCCAACCTCGACTTCTACACCCAGGTCCTCGGTCTCCGCTTCGTCAAGCGCACCGTCAACTTCGACGACCCCGGCACCTACCACTTCTACTTCGGCGACGACCTTGGCTCCCCCGGCACCATCCTCACCTTCTTCCCCTGGCCCCGCGTAGGCCGCGGCACCGCCGGCGCCGGCGAAGTAACCCACACCGCCTTCAGCATCCCGCAAGACTCCCTAACCTATTGGGAGCAGCGCCTCGTCCAGAAGGGAATCAGGTTCACCCGCAGCCCCCGCCGCTTCGACGAAGAGCTCCTAACCTTCTCTGACACCTCCGGCATGCGCATTGAGCTAGTAGCCCACGCCGAAGCGTCCGCCGCTCACCCCCCCCGCTTCTCCGACGTCCCCGCGGCCCACGCTATCCGTGGCTTTCACGGCGTCACCATGCTCCAGCTCGACGCCACCGAGACCGCCCGCACCCTCGCCGTCATGGGCTTCCAACAAATCGCCGCCGAAGGCCCGCGCCTCCGCTTCGCCTCGCCCGCCGACCCCGCCGCCCTCGGCAACCACATCGACATCTACGTCGATCCCCAGGCCAACTTCGGCCGCTCCGGCGCCGGCTCCGTCCACCACATCGCCTTCCGCGCCGCCAACGACGCCTCCCAGCTCGAATGGCGCTCCGAACTCACCCACCACCTCTCCGCCACCGAGGTCCTCGACCGCGAGTACTTCCACTCCATCTACTTCCGCGAACCTGGCGGCGTCCTCTTCGAACTTGCCACCGACAACCCCGGCTTCGCCATCGACGAACCCCTCGAAACCCTCGGCGAGCGCCTCTGCCTCCCTCCCTGGTTCGAATCCCGCCGCCGCAGCCTCGAGCAAGCTCTTCCCAACATCACCCTCCACAAAGGCAGCGCCGAATCCGCCCAACCCGCCGACCCCCACGCCAACGGCGAACTCTATCGCGCTGGCGTCCCTCTCGAAGAGGCCACCGGCGCCGTCATCCTTCTCCACGGCCGCGGCGGCCCCGCGCGCGACATCCTCACCCTCTCCCGCGCCCTCGCACCCGCCAGCATCAAGCTCGTCTTCCTGGCCCCTCAGGCCGACGGTTTCAGCTGGTACCCCAACTCCTTCCTTGCCGATCGCGACCTCAACCAGCCCAACCTCGACTCCGCCCTGGCCCGAGTCCAATCCACCATCGATCTAATCACCGCCGCCGGAATCCCGCTGGACCGCATCGTCCTCGCTGGCTTCTCGCAAGGCGCCTGCGTGGCCACCGAGTTCATCGCCACCCACCCCGCCCGCTACGCCGGCCTGATCGCCTGGACCGGCGGCCTGATAGGCCCTGAAGGTACAAACCTCTCCCACCAAGGTAACCTGGCCGACACACCAGCCCTCTTCTCCACCAGCGACCCCGACCAGTGGGTCCCCCTGCCCCGCGTGCATGAGTCGGCCCAGGTCTTCACCACTATGGGAGCAAACGTAACCCTCCGCAGCTACCCCAACAAGCCCCACTCCGTAAGCGGAGAAGAGATAGAACTAGCCCGCCACCTGATCGACCAGGCCTTCACCCCAGACCCATCAACCAGATAACAGATCCCCACCAACACCCGTCATCCTGACCCTGAGCGTAGCCGAAGGGGAAGGCCCCTGTAGTTGCTCTTGCCGTTGCCGTTGCTCTTGCCGTTGCCGTTGCTCTTGCCGTTGCTCTTGCAGTTGCCTTTGTTCTTTTGTTTGTCATCCCGAAGGGATCTGCAGTCGCACTTGCCGTTGCCGTTGCCGTTGCTCTTGTCCTTCTGGCTGTCATTCTGAGCGCAGCGAAGAACCTGCTTCTCGCTCGCGCAGCGAGCGCCGTTCTTGCTGTTGCATTTAGCTAAAAGCTAGAAGCTAAAAGCTAAAAGCGAGCCCCCTCAGCAATACCGCAACACATCCCCAAAGATCGTCCCACCCTGATCCGCCGCACTAACCGTCTTCCGAAACACTCCAAACAACTCCCGCCCAACCCCATATTGTTGAGCCGCAAGGTCCGCACAAACAACCTCACGCCGATCCCACTCCGCCTCCTCCACCAGCGCCGTAATCTCACCCGTATTGGCATCGATCCGCACCCGATCCCCATCCCGCAACTTCGCAATCGGCCCACCCTCCGCCGCCTCCGGAGTCAAATGGATCGCCGACAACACATCCCCCGACGCACCCGACAACCGCCCATCCGTAACCAGCGCGACCTTGAACCCATGCTCCTGCACCGCCTGCAGCGGAGGCAGCAGCTTATGCAACTCCGGCATCCCATTCGCCCTCGGCCCCTGGAACCGCACCACCACAATCACATCCCGCGTCAGCTCGCCCGCCTTGTACGCCCGCTGCATCTCGTCCTGGCAATGGAAGATTCGAATCTCTCCCTCCATCACATGCCGATCCGGAGCAATCGCCGAAGTCTTTACAATCGCCTTGCCCAAATTTCCTTCCAGCACACCCAACCCACCATGCACATCGAACGGCGCACTCACCGGCCGCAGAATCTGCAGGTCATCGCTGACCGAAACCCCAATCCGCCAGGCCGCATCGCCCTTGGCATCCTTGCCCTTCAAATACGCAACCTCCGTATACCGCTGCAGTCCCTTCCCGGCCACCGTCATCACGTCCTCATGCGCCAGCCCCGCATCCAGCAGCTCGCCAATCAGGAACCCCATCCCGCCCGCGGCATGAAAGTGATTCACATCCGCCTTCCCATTCGGATACACCCGCACCAGCAGCGGCACCACGTTCGCCAGCTCCGCAAAGTCGCCCCACTCCAACCGGATCCCCGCCGCCGCCGCCATCGCAATCATATGGATCGTATGGTTCGTCGACCCGCCCGTAGCCAGCAGCCCCACAATCCCATTCACAAACACCTTCTCATCCAGCAGCCGCCCCACCGGCGTGTACTCCTTACCCAGCGCCGTCATCGCCAGCGCCCGCCGCACCCCAGCCTTCGTCAGCGCATCCCGCAGCGGAGTATTCGCATTCACAAACGACGACCCCGGCAGATGCAGCCCCATCATCTCCATCATCATCTGGTTCGTATTCGCCGTCCCATAAAACGTGCAAGTCCCCGGCCCGTGGTAAGACTTCGTCTCCCCATCCATCAACTCCTCAACCGTAACCAACCCCTCCGCAAACTGCTGCCGCAGATGCTTCCGGTCATCATTCGAGAACCCGCTAGTCATCGGCCCGCTAGGCAGAAACACCGCCGGCAGATGCCCAAACGAAAGCGCCGCCATCAGCAGCCCCGGCACAATCTTGTCGCAGATCCCCAACATCACCACCGCATCGAACGTCTGGTGCGAAAGCGCCACCGCCGCCGCCATCGCAATCACGTCCCGCGAAAACAGCGACAGCTCCATCCCCGTCTCGCCCTGCGTAATTCCGTCGCACATCGCCGGGACTCCACCGGCCACCTGCGCCACTCCGCCAGCCTCCCGAGCCGCCGCCCGAATAATCTCCGGAAACCGCTCATAAGGCTGATGCGCCGAGAGCATGTCGTTATAAGCCGTCACAATCGCAACATTGCCCGCGTTCCCATCACGCAGCACAGCCTTGTCCTGCTTCCCGCAAGCAGCAAACCCATGCGCCTGGTTCGCGCACCCCAACCCCTGCCGCCTCGGCGCAACGCTAGCCGCCGCCGCAATCGCATCCAGATACCGTGTGCGAGTAGCCCGGCTCCGCTCAATAATCCGGTTAGTAACCTCTTCAACGCGAGAGTTCATCCTGCTCAAGCGCCAAGCCCATCACGCCCACC
>JBAVDD010000171.1:0-16888 GCA_049587035.1 Acidobacteriaceae bacterium
CGCGCGGGTCTCCGATGCCGTAAATATATGTAAGGGCGATCCGAACCTGCTTGTTTCCTGGCAGATCGACGCCGGCAATACGGGCCATGGTGTGCCTTTCGGTTGGGCTTCGGGAGCATATCTCCGGAAGCGGGGCTGATCGTTGTACGGCTGACCGCAGTGGAACTTCCTGCTGTCTCCTCCAGGTTCAACGCACGCCTTGACTTCGGCGAACTCGCCCGGTGGGGCCGCATGAAACCAGGGCGCGTTTAGCCCTGGCGCTGCTTGTGCTTCGCGTTCTCACAGATCACGCGAACCACCCCGCGACGGTGAATCACCTTGCACTTGTCGCAAATCTTCTTAACTGACGCACGAACCTTCATCTAAAACTCCTCAACTTCTTGTCTTTGGCTTTCGCCAAAGGCTGTGACATAAAACTCTCTACTGGGTTGCGTCTTCAGCTAGAAGCTAAAAGCTAAAAGCTAGAAGCTGGCCCTTGCGTCTACTTGTAGCGATAGACGATCCGGCCGCGGTTCAGGTCATACGGGCTAAGCTCAATCGCAACCCGATCGCCGGGGAGGATGCGGATGAAGTTCTTGCGCATTCTGCCCGAAACATGCGCCAGCACCTGGTGCTTGTTCTCGAGCTCGACCTTGAACAACGCATTCGGCAGCGTCTCAACGACCACCGCCATTACTTCAATTGCATCTTCCTTCGACAAACAGTCTCCTTCGATAGAGCGCCGCGTCTCTGGACGCAAAGCCACTCCATCTGCAGCTTCCCTGGTAACCTGTTTCGTGGGCTTCTTGTAGTCTCCAGCTGACCCCTACGGTAATCACTCACCGTACAGTCAAGCAGAGACGGCGGAAGGTACACGCACCATCTGCAAGTCTATCCCAAATCCGCCCAATTTGGAAGCTCCACTGCCCCAAAACCCCTGTAGTCCCAGTCCCGTCCCGTGAACTCCCCTCAGTTATCCGACGGCCGCTCCGCCCGGTCCACCACCAGCGCCTCCACCGGCCCCCGCGTCGCCTCCAACTTCAGCCCCAACTCCTCCTGGATCGCCACAAACAACGGTGGCTCCGTCGCACCCGGCGGCGGCACCGGCAACCCCCCACCAAACTGCGTCCCATCCGGCGTCCACGACAAATCAAAGTCATACCGCCCCGTCAGCCCCGTCTTATCCACCACCGGCCGATCAAACACCGCTCGCTGCATCAACGACGCCAGGTCCCTCATCGTCGCATTCCGCCCCGGCATCAACACATGGTCCGGATAAACCGTACTGATCAGCTGCACGGGAGCATCCGGAGCCTCTGCGCTCTTCCGCATCTTCGCCCCGCCCTTCGCCACGCTCAGCTCATAGATCGAATACACCTTCGTCTCTCGATGAAACGTCAGCTTGAACCGATCCGCCAGCAGATTCCGCAGCATCGCCATCTGCTCCTCGCGCGTCGGCCTCACCGCTCCTGGCGTCACAGCCTCAATGTCGTAGTGATCTGACTCCGCCCAGCCCGGCGCCCCCAGAATCGTCCGGGAATTCACGTCATACGCCGCCGCAATCAGCAGCTTCAGGTTGTACTGCTTCACCACAAACCTATCCGTGCCCCGCATCATGATGTACCGCCCGGCCTCGGCAGGATCCGCCGGCTTGATCGTAGCCACCTCAAACGCATCGAACTTCGGCCGCACAACCACCCCGGCCGCAGCCCCCGTTGTAACAGCCTGTGGGCACAATCCCCAACAACCAACCCCTATCCCAAACAACACCACAACCGCCGCCACAAGCCGTCGCATCATCGCAGCACCGCCTTCCCCTACACTCTACCCCCGCCTTACTTGTTGGCATGGAGCGTAAACGCCTCGAAGGAACACCTTCGAGTTTAAGAGGATATGCAACGTCCCTTTACATCGTATGGGTTACAAAGAGTATCTCTCCAGAACTAACCTTGATTTGGATGATGGCCTCGCCCCCTTTGCTATGACCATGAAATGTTCCAACAACCGTCCAAATCCCTTTTTCGGCTCCCGCTCGGAATGGCTCTTCAGACGAAATCTCTTCCGTACCGTAGATCGAACCGAGCACCGCCTTCGCTATTGCAATCGCCGTCTTTTCGTCTGGAACAAAGCCTTTTTCGGGCGCGACGCTCTCTTGCTGCTGTGCAATGCGTCTTGCATACCGTATGGAATCTTGATCAGCTTGGGACGGGCAGATAAACGTCCACGCTCCGGCAAGAACAATCACAGCAAATAATCGGGTCATTGAAACCACCTCACTTACTCTGGGGCAGATCGTACAACAGACTGCGGTGTATCAAAATAAGACTGGACACATCTCCCTTCTGCTACCCTTTCTCCATGCAGAACCTCCGTCCGGCTCTAGTGCCACTGCTACTCGTCCTCGCCTTCCCTTTAACCTCCGCCGCCAAGAGCCCCAAGATCCACACCGTCACCCTCGGCCCCGGACGCAAAGTCCCCTACACCCCTCCCCAGGCCACCGCCGACACCAAATCCGACGACTCCTCCACCCTCCGCATCCGCGCCTTGGTCGTCGATGGCGTCCAGAAAGAGTGGACCCTCGGCGAAGTGCACGACGTCACCGACCGCACCTTCGTCGTCCGCCGCGCCCTCCGTATCAACGACTCCCTCCCCTCCGAGCCCGTCCGCTGGGCCTGGCAGCCCGGCCCCTGGCTCATGGTCGACCGCACCACCGGCCACGTCACCGCCCTCCACCTCCCCGACTTCGACCCCCTCGTCTCCAACGTCCTCTGGTTCCGCGACGACGCCGCCTACTGCGGCATAGCAACAACGGCCAGAGGTGGAGTCATAGCCGTAATCGCCCAGCTAGGCGCCCGCAAGCCTATCGTCCACAAGCTCCTGGCCCCCTGGCCGCAACCCACCCCCTCCAACCCCGTCTGCGCTCCCGCCATCTGGCAACGCACCCCCATGCGCGCCACCCTCCAGCTAACCGGCGGCCAGCCCGTCACTTACGACGTCGTCGGCTCCGTCTCCCTCATCGAAGACAACGACAACTCCAGCCCCGATCAGTAGACATGCTCCTATCACAAAATTCACGCCCCTAGGGGTAACTCCCAAGGCGCAACTCGAAAAGAACTCCACAGACCACCTCCATTCACAAAGTAGTATCGTGGTCTCAGCGCGGGAGCCAACGCTGTGCCACACGCCGGAATCTCATACCCCATTGGCGCAACAGCAGCTACCAGCCTCAAACCCCTCCCCCAGGGAAGGAACAGCCGAAAGGAACAGAAGATTCTCTATGTGGAAACCCAATCAGCCTGGCACTACGCCCGCCGCTCCCGAGCCCGTGCGTCCCACTCCTCCTGCCGCAACTCCTGCCTTCAGCTCTGGCTCTGCCTCTGCCACTCCCGGCGCCATCCCCAACAGCGAACAAGCCACCATCGGCAAGAGCCTCGTAGTCAAAGGTGAGGTCTCCGGTTCCGAGTCCCTCTACATCGACGGCAAGGTAGAAGGCGCCATCAACCTCCCCGGCAACCGCGTCACCATCGGCCGCAACGGCCAGGTAGCCGCCAACATCAGCGCCCGCGAAGTCGTCGTTCTAGGCAAAGTCCGCGGCAACTGCCAGGCCTCCGACCGCGTAGACATCCGCAGCGAAGGCTCCCTAACCGGCGACGTAATCGCCGCCCGCATCTCCATCGAAGACGGCGCCTTCTTCAAAGGCGGCATCGACATCCGCAAGCCCGGCAACGAAGCCAAAACACCCGTAACCCCCGCCGAGCCTGAAAAAGAAAAAGAAGCCTAAACTTCAACCACAGTCGCAACAAAAAACCCTGGCAACCGCCGGGGCTTTTTGTTGCCGTCGCCTTTTTCGTTTGTCATCCCGCAGAGATCTGCCGTTGCTCTTGCCGGTGCCTTTGCCGGTGCAGTTGCAGTTGCCTTTCTGGCTGTCATTCCGAGCGCAGCGAGGAACCTGCTTCCAGCGTGCGTAGCGCGCCCGCCCTACAGCGTCTTATCCACCTCAGACACCACGTCCGCATCTTTCGCCGCCCGCGACCAAAGGATCCTCAAGTCCTTAACATTCCGCAGCGCAAAGTTAGGCTGTACCGGAGCAGTAATCGCAAAAAAGTCCGCCCGCTCCACACCCTCCAGATAAAACGCCGGCCGCACATCAGGTTTCGCCGGCGCAATCTCCACATGCGACATCTCCAGATTCCGCAGATGCCGAATATAAAACCCATTCGAAGGCGTAGGCCCAAACTTCCCCACCTCCGGATACCCATCCACCATCTCCGGAACCACCCGCCCAATCGCCTCCGTCGGATAAACCCCCTTATGCCCGAAGTAGCAATTCGCCACCTTCACATCCTCAATCGCATTCTCCGGAATCCCCGACAGAATCGAAGCCGTCACCGCCGCCGAATCATGCGAAACAATATTCGAGATCAACACCCGCCGCAGCGTCCCCGCTCTCATCGTCTCCTTAGGCCCACGGTTCCGCGCATTCAATCTCAAGAACAGCGGAGCATCCAACGTCCCTCGCATCGTAATATTCGAGATCGCAATGTCCTCCAGCAGCGCCCCATCGCTGGTCTCCAGCGAAATCCCCCGCGAGTCCTCACAAACACAATTCGTAATCGCAATATTCCTGAACCCACCATTCGACTCCGTCCCACACTTGATCCGCCCATTCCCCCACACATGGTCGTCCGGCCCATACTTCTTCCAAGTCCCACCCAGCACGGTCCCCAGCTTATACATCCCCGCCACAAAGCAGTTCGCAATCGTCACATTATCCGTCGACCGCGCATACCCCAGCGCATAGCTGGACTTCGGACAGATCGCATCATCCCAAGGTGAGTTCACCGTACAGTTACTAACCCGCACATCCTTGCAGCAATCAATATCGAACCCATCGCGATCCGTATCGATCAGCAAATTATCCAGCGTCAGATCATCCACGCCCGTAGCCAGCAGCGCAAAGTGCCCACCCTTCAACACCGAAAAGTCCCGCAGAATCACCTTGCGGCAGTTCTTCAACGCAATCGACTTGTTCCCCACCCCCGCCTGCTCCGCAACAAACCCACCCGTCCCATCGCGAACATCATGAGTCCCATTGCTAAGGCCCCTCCCATGAATCAACCCCGGCCCAACAATCGAAACATCCTCCAACCCCTCACCATAAAACAACGAGTTCGCCCAATGATTATGCCCATAATCCTGATAAGCCTCCCACTCCTGCGCCGGCCCCGCCGCATCATACGTCCCACCGCGATACCCGGTCGTCTCACCCACGCGCGGAGAATCCGCCGCCAAAATCACGCACCCCCGCGACAGCAACAACTCCACCCGCGACTTCAGCCGAATCGTAAAACAAACATAAGTCCCCGCCGGAAACACCAGCGTCCCCCCACCAGCCTCACTCACCGCCTCAATCGCCCGATTCACCGCCGGCGAATCCACCGTCTTCCCATCCCCCGTAGCCCCATACTCCCGCACATCATAAAAACCCTTAGCCGACGAACCCACCGGCACCTCAGCCTTGGCAACGTAGCCAGCAGCAGCAGCAACCACCAAAGGAGAAACCTTCAAAATATCCCGACGATCCATAGTGCCCCAATCCTAGCGCAAGCCACCCGGTCTATGTCGAGCATCCCGGGTTGCTGTTAAATGTTTTTTCATCCACGATGACCATCTCGCTCACAGGAATCGTATAGACGCCACCGCAGCGTGCTTTCCAATTGTCGTATCCGTCTTCAAACGCCGGCACAGTACCAGTGCGCAAGAGCTTCGCCACACTTCGATCAATAGCATCCCTCGTAAACGGTGCGTGTTCAATACTCGTAGGCTCCTGTCTTCCTGAACAGTTGCGCAAGCGGATTCCATCGATCCTCACATGCACGATCTCACCAACCTTCGGCAGCGATTCGATCTTGAGAATGGTCAATGTCGCATCCGGTTCGAAGTCACGGCTCTTGAAGGACCAAACTTGTCCTACCGTAAACTTCGTATCGGAAGCAGGTGTAGTCGCCGCGCACGGCCGATTGCTCTGCGAGAATCCACCAGGCGAAATCGTAATCACGACAGCCAAGCACATCGTCATTGCAAGAAATCTTCTGCGCAAGATGCTCCCTTCGGCAGGCTCGATTCGCACGCAACCACTCTAATTCAGATTGAGTGATCGCATTTCACTCCAACGAAATCAACAACCCCTCACCAGCCTCCACCATCACCGTCCCCTCTACCTCACTCCCTTCCCCATCCAGCAGCGTAGTCAACACCACAATCCCCTTCCCACACGCAACCGTAGCAACCTCACTCCCCAGATTCAGCAACACCTCAAAGTCCGAACTCGCCCCATCCGGCAGCCCCACCCGCCGATACCGCAATACCTCACCCTCAGCCGCCACATCCGCAATCCCACCCGCATGCAACGTGTCATGCTGCCGCCGCAGCGCCAGCAGCTTCCTATAAAGCGTCAGCATCGACTTCGGATCCTTCGCCTGCTCCGCCGCATTCATCGTCTCCCACCCAGCCTCCAACGGCAGCCAAGGCACAGCCCCCACCGGCGCAAACCCCGCATTCGGAGCATTCACCCAAATCATCGGCGACCGCTCCGGATCACGCCCCTTCCCTCCATCCTTCGCCGCCGGATCCCTCACCTGGTCCGGCCGAATCGCCACATCCACCATCCCCAACTCATCCCCGTAATACATCGTCGGAGTCCCTCGCAGCGTCAGCAACAACATCGCAGCCGCCCGCGCCTGCTGCGCACCAATCCGCGTAGCCAGCCGCGACTGATCATGGTTCCCCAACACATAATTCGGCCAGGCCCCCGCCGGCAACAACGCCTCATAACTCCGAATCATCTCCGCAACAGCATCCGCAGCCCACCGCGTCAAAATCAACTGAAAATTAAACGGCAGATTAGCCCCACTCAGCTGAGGCCCAACCCCGTAATACTTCACCAGCCGATCCAGCGGCAAATAAATCTCCCCAATCAACACCCGGCTCGAATGCTCCGCCTTTTTTTGATCCCCCACAGAATTGTCATCTCGACCGGAGCCTTCGCGCCTTTGCGAAGGCGTAGTGGAGAGACCCGCAGTTCCCCCGGCGAGCCCTGCCTGCTCGTTCGGGAATAAAACACCAGAAGCCCCCGCCAAACTATCCCCGTAAGCATCCATCACCGCCCGCATCTCCGCAACAATCTCCAACGTCTCCGGCTGGTCCGCATTGTGCACCGGAACAAAATCCGGCCGCGCTGGATCATACTTCGCATCCGGAGGATTGTTCTGAAAATATTTATCCTTCACCAGCAGCCAAAGCACATCCATCCGAAACCCATCCACACCCTTATCTAGCCAGAACCGCATCGCCGCATACATCGCCGCGCGCACCACCGGATTCCTCCAATTCAAATCCGGCTGCTCCTTCAAAAACGAGTGCAGATAAAACTGCTGCGTCCCCTCATCCCACGTCCACGCCGGCCCACCAAACTGCGACATCCAGTTATTCGGCACCCGCTCCCACGCCGGCTTCCAATCATCCCCCGGCAGCGCCGCATCGTGCCACAAATACCAATCCCGCTTTTTGTTATCCGGCCCATTCGTCTTCGACGACCGTGACTCCAAAAACCAAGGATGCTGATCCGAAGTATGATTCGGCACAAAATCCAGAATCACCCTTAGCCCTCGCGCATGCGCCCTCGCCAGCAGCGCATCAAAATCCTCCATCGTCCCAAACAGCGGATCGACGCCCGTGTAATCACTAACGTCATACCCAAAGTCCGCCATAGGCGACGGATAAATCGGCGACAACCAAACCGCATCCACACCCAGCCCCTTCAAATAATCCAGCCGCGCCGTAATCCCCTTAAGATCCCCAACCCCATCCCCATTCGTATCCTGAAAGCTCCGCGGATAAACCTGATAAACCACCCTCACCTGCCACCACAACGTCGCCTCAAACTCGCTATCAGCCATACCCATAGAATGCACCACCGCACGCAACTTCCACCATCCAGCGAGTAACATCCAATCATCATGCCCGCATCACTAGACACCCTCCTCCACGAAGCCGAAATCGCCCACGGCCATCTCTGCGCCGGCCAAATCCTCGGCGTCCGCATGGCCATGCTAGCCCTCAGCACCCTGGGCATCGACGACCCCCGCCCCCGCACACTTCCCGACGGCACCCTCAACCCCGACCGCAAGCGCCTGGTCACCTTCATCGAAATCGACCGCTGCGCCACCGACGCCATCGGAGTAGTCACCGGCTGCCGTCTCGGCAAGCGAGCCCTCAAGCACCGCGACTACGGCAAGATGGCCGCCACCTTCATCGACCTAAACTCCCCCCTCGAAGAACACAACTACAAAGCCCTACGCGTAGTAGCTCTCGAAACCTCCAAAGCCCGAGCCCGCGAGCTCTACCCCGACCTAGAAAAAAACGCCCAACAGATGAAGGCCTACAGCGAGCTCTCTGACAACGAACTCTTCTCCACCACCTGGGTCCGCGTCCCACTCCCACCCAGCGAGTTCCCCGGCTACAAAGGCGAGCGCGTAACCTGCGCCCGCTGCGGCGAAGGCATAAACTTCGACCGCTACATCGAGCGCAACAACGAGCGCCTCTGCCTAACCTGCGCCGACCCCACCACCCTCTACTACCACCCCCTCTAGCCTTGGCCTCTGTTCCTGCTTTTCTAGTTGTCATTCGGAGCGTAGCGAACGAACCTGCTTCCTCCCGTTCTTGCTGTTGCCTTTGCCTTTCTTCCGACCACACAAACAGCAAGGCCGCCCCATAATGGAGCGGCCCTGCGAACCTCGTTCTCGACTACCGACGGCCACGACCCCATCCGCCGCGTCCATAAAACCGGCCATGGTCCCGACCGCGCCCATAGACCCCAACACCAATCGTCGGCCCATACGCCGGTTCAACCACTGGAGGCGCATAGTAAGGATCTGCATACGGCGCAACCACGACCGGAGGCGCAACGACGACCCTCGCTCCACCATAGAATCCATGCCCTCCATAGAACGCGCGTGGCCCATGGAACCCGACCACCACACGTTGCGCCTGTGCAGCAGGAGCCGCTGCCATCAGCAAACCACCGGCCAGCGTCGCCGCTGCCAGCACGCGAACTGCGTTGAACTTCATGCCTTTTACCTTTGCGGTGAGATTAGTCAGTGTCATTGTCGTTCCTCCTGCACGTTTCGTACTTCCTTCGTGCAATTAGATAAACGCAATCCCGCCCACCGTGTTGCGCGCAACTTCTTCCCAACCCCGTGTTCAAAGCCCTCTATTCAGCCGCCGCCTGCAACACAACCCGCGCATGCCCCGGCATCACGCAAGCAAAGCTCCCCGCACGATTCACATCACCCAAACCGTCATACCGCGGCCAAGCCGGCCACTCACACAGCGGCCGAGTCCTCCCGCCATGGTTGTCCGTCACCACCAAATTCCTCGGCGCAATCCCCTTATCCACCCAGGCATCCAGCACCCCAATCGTATCGAACCCTCCGTCGAAGCTGCCCTTCCCATGTCCCATCCCCGGCACCAGATAAAGCCGCGCAAAACTCTGCGTCGCAGCCACGCCCATCTTCGCCTCTAGCCTCTCGTAATAATCCACCGATGAGTTCGTAGGCACCACCATATCCGTAGTCCCATGCACAAGGATCAGCTTCCCCCCACGCGCCTCAAACGGTCCGAGGTCCGCATCCGTACTGTCCATCTCATGCGCCTGATGATGCAGCTCATGATGCCACGCCCCGCCGCTATCCGTGTTGAAGTCGCGCGCATCGAAGTGATGCCCCACCGTCAGAAAATTCCGCGTCACATCATCCCCAATCACATACCCAAAGCTGTTCAGGATAATCACCGGATCCTTCAGCGGAAAGTGCAGCAGCCCCACCGCCGCCCCAACATTCGCTCCCGCCAGCACGTTGTACCCAGGAATACTCTCCACTCCCTGCGACAGCGGCGTCACCGTCCGCTCTTCGGTCGCAAACGTCTCCAGCGTACGCACCTCCGCATCGGACAAGCATCCATGGTGCCTGCGCCCATCCTTGCAACGCATCGACTCCGCCAGCACATGACAGCCCGCCGGGTCCGAGATAATCCCATCCCGCAATCCATCCTGCGCATCGCAAGCCTTCTCCACCGTGCGCGCAATCAACCGGCTCTGCGCAAAGCCCAAAAATCCGCCGGGAGCATAAAGCGCCTGCGCCGTCCGCATGAACTGCAGGTCCAGCTCCACCTGGTCCCACGCCGCATACGCCGCCAGCACGCCGTCATAGTCCTGCGGATATCGTTGCGCCACCCGCAGCGCCTCACGTCCGCCCGTCGACCCGCCAATAAAATACATCCTCCGCGGCCCGCGCCCATACCGCCGCTTCATCAGCTCCACCGCAACGTCATGCACCTTCTTCAGCGCATCGCCTGCGAAGTTCTTCTGCTCCTCCGCATTGCGCGCAAACTTCGCATTCAACGTGTTGATCGAATCCGGCAGCGGAAAGTAACTCCTATGATGTCCGCTGTCAGAACCAAACGTCGCATACCCGCGCGCCAGCGGCGTAGCCTCCGACTTCAACCCCATCGCCGTCCGCCCCCGTCCGCCCGACGCTCCAATGTATCCATCGAACGTCCCGCCTCCATATTGCAGCGCCTTGCCATCCCACGCCTCCGGCAGGTTCACCTCAAACCGTATGTCATCCGCCTTCGGATCCACCGGGTGAATTCTCCCCATCACCCGGCAGTACGCCGCACCATCATCATGCCGCTCTCTCGCCGACGTCACCTCAGCCCCCGTCGTCGGCAACCCAATCATCCGAGCCGGCACCGCCACATGCCGCAGAGCACCGCAACCGCCAACCTCCGCCCGAGCGCCGACGCAACCAACACCCGCCGCCATCGCCAACACCAACCACCACGGTCGACAAGTCCGCATTCGCAAATCCAATCGCATGTCCTCTCTAACGTTACGCCCGCCCACATACTTCAGATGCTCTTCCACCCCGCGATCTGAAACTCCGCAACCCGCACGAATCACTCAGCGGCTAAACGTGTACCGCACCCCCGCCTGCACCAGCCGCGGAGCCGCCAGCGTCAGAACCGGCGTCCTTCCCGCCTCGATACTCCGATCCAACAAATTCTGCGCCCCCGCATACAAGCTGAACCCATGCCCCAGACCCCTCTCCGCCATCACATCGAAGCGCGCATAAGGATGCAGCACAAACTCATTCGCCGCGTCATCAAACTCCCTCCCCGTATAGCTCGCCACCACATGCACACTCACAAACTTCGGCCGCACATAATTTACCGTACCCGTCACCGACTCCCTTGGCACCTCCGGAATCCAATTCCCCGTCAAATTCGCCTGCGCCGCACTATTGCTGTTGAATGCCGCCACAGTGGCCACCGCCAGCTGATATCCAAACCCCGCATCCAATCCTCGCCAACCCGTCGTCTGTCCCTCCACCATCAAACCCCGGCTACGAATCTGCCCCAGATTCTGCCGCTGCAGCAACTCCGTCGTAGCCGTCTGGCTCAGCTCCACAGCGGAAATCGGCCGGTTCACCTCGGTCCAGAAATAAGTAGCTCGCAACCTTCCCGCGCGCCCCACCTCTTCGCCTCCAAACTCAAACCCGGTGGCCCGCTCCGCCAGCAGCGCATCATTGGCCAGCGTCGTCTGCTGCCCCACCTGTCCTGTCCTGTACAACTCATTCATCGTCGGTCCGCGAAACGCACGAAACCCCGTCCCCGTCAGCAGAAATCCATGCCGCAACCTCCGCACCACTCCAACCCTCGGACTCACCATCAACTCATCCAGCTCCGGCAACCCCACAACCCCCACCGCATTCGACAGCACCCTCCGCGCATCGAACGTCCGAAACGAATCCACCCGCACTGACCCCGATACAGACCATCCCTTCGGTTGCCATATCGCATCCGCATACCCGCCCGTCTCTCTCTGCCGCGCACTCGTACTCGTCGTCACCCCCGTAGCCGTAGCGTCCTCATCATCGGTAGCCCGCACATCCCTCACATCCACGCCCACCGCCGCCGTCACCGCTCCCGGCAACGCCCGCGCCGCCTGCACCACCAACCCCATCTCATCCACCGGAACACGCTGCAACTTCGTCAGCGTCTCTGAATCCCGATTCGCCGCAATCGCCGAAAAGCTCTGCCGATAAGCCTCCCTCGACCCATACAACCGCAACACCCCATGCCCCCACCCACCGCCCGCATCCACTCCACCCACATACCTCCACAGCCGAGTCCCATTCGTCTGCAGCGCCGTCCCATTCCCCCGCGCCTCATTCAAAACATTCCCCTGCAAGAACCCCCTCAGCCCGCGCGCCATCGCAATCCCCAGCACCACCCGCACACTCTCCGCCGTAACATCCGCCGGCACATCCACCGTCCCCCGAAACGCCGGCGCCGTCGTCACATACCCATCCGTCTTCAATCCCGAAAACGCTCCCAGCATAACCATTCGCCGCACAGCCTCACTCAGCAACACATCCTCCATCGCCGAATTCTCCGTAGCCCCACCCCCATCCGCCTTCACCAGAAACCCATGCTTCACCGGCGTCACCGGAACCACATCCACCACACCTCCAATAGCGCTCGATCCATAAAGATCCGCCGCCCCACCGCGCAGCAGTCGCACCTCATCAATCCCCAGCGACGGAATCTCGTCCCAGTGCACCCATCCCCCAAACGCATCGTTCAGCGGAACCTGGTCGCTCACCACCAGCGTCCGGCTGGCCGCCGTACTCCCCAGCCCGCGCAAACTCAACCCCTCCGTCGTAGGATTCGCCGTCCACGAACTCGTCCGCCGAAACAATTGAAACCCCGCCACCGCATGCAGCTTGTCATCCAGCGTCAACCCCGGCTCGTTCTCCATCTGCTGCTGCGAAACCACGGCCACACTAGTAGCCGAATCACTAACCCCCACCAACCCCCGGTCCGCATTCACAGTAACCGAATCCTTCGCCCGCACCACCGGCTTCCCCGCCGCATCAACCTCCTGCGCACCCGCACCGACCACAACCCCAACCACCAGCAGCACGGCAACCCAGCCGCATCGTCGCACCATCGCCAACTCCTACTGGTTTTTCTCTAGACTCGCTGCCCTGCTTCAATCGCGGCGCCCACTCGCAGCATCGTCGCCTCATCAAAGTGCTTGCCCAACACCTGCACCCCAATCGGCAGCCCCGCCTTGGTCTCACCGCAAGGAACACTCATCCCGCAGATCCCCGCCAGCGACGCCGCCACCGAATAAATGTCTTCCAAATACATCTGCAGCGGATCATCCGTCTTCTCGCCCAGCTTGAACGCCGGCGTCGGCGTCACCGGAGCAACAATCGCATCCACACTAGCAAATGCCTCCACAAAGTCCCGCGTCAGCAACGTCCTAACCTGCTGCGCCTTGCGGTAGTAAGCGTCGTAGTACCCCGCCGAAAGCACATAAGTCCCCAGCAGAATCCTCCGCTTCACCTCCGCGCCAAACCCCTCATCGCGCGTATTCCGGTACATCGCCGAAAGCGTCCCCGAATCCTCAGCGCGCAAACCAAAGCGCACGCCATCGAACCGCGAAAGATTCGCGCTAGCCTCGGCCGTAGCAATCACATAGTACGTAGGCACCGCATACCGCGTATGAGCCAGGCTAACCTTGTGCACCGAGCACCCTGCACCGCGCAGCCCATCCAGCACCTTCTCAATCGCCGCCCGAATCTCAGGATCCAACCCGTCGCCGAAGTACTCCTCCGGCACGCCAATCCGCAACCCCTCCACACCGTTCTTCAACTCCGCCGCATACCCACCCACAGCGGTCTGCGAAGACGTGGCATCCATAACATCCGGCCCTGACAAAACCTCGAGCATCACCGCCGCATCCTGAACCGATCGCGCAAACGGCCCCACCCGATCCAGCGACGAAGCAAACGCAATCAATCCATATCTCGACACGCGCCCATACGTAGGCAGCACACCCACCACACCACAAAACGCCGCCGGCTGCCGAATCGACCCGCCCGTATCGGTCCCCAAACTCGTCACGCACAACCCCGCCGCAACCGCAGCCGCCGACCCACCCGAGCTTCCACCCGGCACCCGGTCCATCGCCCGCGGATTCTTCACCGGCCCATAAGCCGAGTTCTCATTCGAAGACCCCATCGCAAACTCATCGCAGTTCAACTTCCCCAGCACCACCGCCCCCGCAGCCTCCAGCCACGCCACCGCCGTAGCGTCATACGGCGGATGGTACCCCTTCAAAATCTTCGACCCCGCAGTAGTCTCCACCCCGCGCACCACCAGAACATCCTTCACGCCCACCGGCACACCCGCCAGCGGCCCCACAGCCTCGCCCGCCTTCACCGCAGCATCCACTTTCTCCGCCTGCGCCAGCGCCCGTTCTTTCGTCAACGCCAAATAACTATGGATCTCCCCATCCACCGCGGCAATCCGCTCATAGTGCGCCTCAGCCAGCTCCACCGCTGACACGCGCCTCTCCACCACAGCGCCGCGCGCCTCCGCAACCGACAACCCTTCCAACGACCCAATCATCTCCAAACCCAAACCGTTCTCTCCAATCCCAACCTTCAACGCTCTACTTCCTGCCCCTCTACCGCTCAATCACCTTAGGCACTTTAAAGAACCGCCCATCAGTCTCCGGAGCCTCAGCCATCACCAAACCCCGGTCCACCGAATCCCTCACCACATCCGCCCGCAGCGTCTCTCCCGCCGCAGCCGGAACCAGCCCCAGCGCCTCACCCACCTGCGCCATCGGCGCAACGGCCGAAGTATCCAACTCATTCAACTGCGCAATATACCCCAGCACCGCATTCAAATCCCGAGCCATCCGCGGCACCTCCACCGCCGTAAGCTCCAAATTCGCCAAATCCGCAACATGCCGCACGTCCTCTTCAGAAACCGAAACCGCCACCGTCCCACGCCCATCACTCATCCTCAGCTCCGATCCCTAATCCCTGCCCTTAAAGTGTATCCCGCCCAACCGCACCCCCGCGATCCTCCCCAGGTCATTAGCCAGCGCCGACCGCATCTGTACGAACTGCGTCATCCACTCCGTCTCATCCACCTTTACATGCAGCACATTCTCGGCATCCAGATACATAACCTTCGCATGCCCCGCCAGCGCACTCCCACAAGCCACCGGCCAAGCTGCCATCAGCCTGTCCTCCTCGGGCAGCTCCCGCAAGCTTCTCCCCAACGACCCCCGCAGCACATCTCGCATCCCCTGCATCAACTCTCCCCTTCCGCATGCGTCTCATCCGCGCTAGCAGCCGACGCCACCACCAGCCACTCCTGCACCTCATGCAGCGTCTTCACCGCGTGATACTCCCTCCCCTCGCCCTCACAACCCTCCGTCTCTGTCCCCGCCAGCAGAAACACCTGCCGCAACCCCGCCGCCCGCGCTGCCGCCACATCGCTGCACCGGTCCCCCACCATAACCGACCAACCCAGCTCAACCCCCAACTCCTTCGCCGCCCGCTTCAACATCCCCGCTCCCGGCTTCCGGTCGCCATGCTCTTGCCGGTACTTACCCAAACCCTCCGGATGGAACGGGCAAAAGTAAACCGCATCCAAACCCAACCCCTGCTTTACAAACTCTCCGCGCATCCACTCCATCAGCGCCTCAAACTGCGCCTCCGTATACAGTCCTCGCGCAATCCCCGACTGATTCGTCACCACCACCAGCTTGTACCCCATCCCCACCGCGGCCCTGCAAAGCTCAAAGATCCCCTCCACCCATCGCACCTGTTCCGGCGCATGCAGATACCCCACCTCCTCATTGATCACCCCATCCCGATCCAGAAACAACGCCTTGCCATGAACGCCCATAGCACCAACCTCGCACTTCCATTCTCTACCCATCCCCCTCGCAGCGCGTTGATTTTCCTGTGACGATCATCCAGAGCGGGCATCCAACTAGGGCATGGAGGCTGCCACACTGGATCTCCTGCCACGAGGTCCTTCAAGATGAATACCGACCAGCCCTCGCAAGACCATCAAATCCGCGAAGCCCTTGATCTGCATTGGCGCGCATCCGCCGACGGCGACACCAACACCGAGCACGACATCTATGCCGACGACTCCATCTGCGACTACCCCCAATCCGGCGAGCGCATCCTCGGCCGAGCCAATCTCCAGGCCCTGCGCAGCCACCACCCCGGCAAGCCCTCCGGCTTCAACATCCGCCGCATCATTGGCCAGGGCAACCTCTGGGTCACCGAATACACCATCACCTACCAGGGCAAGCCAGCCTACACCGTCAGCATCATGGAGTTCCGCGACGGCAAGGTAGTTCACGAGACCCAATACTTCGCCGACCCCTTCGAAGCCCCAGCCTGGCGCAGTCAATGGGTTCAGCACACCCCCTGACCATCACCTACCACCCCGCAACCTCCTCCGCAAATCCGCCGTAACCTCCCGATGGCAGCACAAACAAAGCGTCCGCAGATTCTCCAGATCACACTCCCCGCCACCCTCCGCCACCGGCAAAACATGGTCCGCATCCCACAACGACCGCCGCGCCGCCACCGCCTTCATCCCCCAAACCTCCAGCAACTCCGCCCTCACCTTCCCCCGGCTCCGCTTCAACTCCGCATAAGCCCCCACCGTATCGGTCCTGCAAAGCGCACAAACCCCCTTGTCCCTCAGGAACACCTGGTCCCGCAGATACCCCGGGTCCGACCTAAGCCGCCACTGATGCACGCAGTACTCCGAACAAAACGTCCGCCGCCGCTTAGCCAGGATCTCCAACCGGCACCACCGGCAAAGTGGCCGCCCATGCGGTCCCACCTCACCCACCTCCCCACGCACCCGCCCCGCCTCGCGCAACACCCGCCCCGGCAACCGCCGCCCCGCACCCTTCGTCAAAGCGTCCCTCCACTAGCTCAGTGCACCACAGACG
>JBAVDD010000172.1:0-9612 GCA_049587035.1 Acidobacteriaceae bacterium
CCAGCTCCGCCCCCTCGTACACATACAGAAACCAGTGCCGCCGCAGCGCTTCCATCGCAGTCTTCGGTACACGCGTAGCTGTCGATATAAAAATTGCGCTCATGCGGGATCACTAGCAGCCGATATCTCTACTTAGTATGCGGACCTATACAAGTGTCTGCGATCGCGCCGAAATAAACTCTCGCGAACCGCCTCAAAGAATGCGGCGCCGAGATCAGCCCTCCCGCTTCTCAGAGATCTACGCAAGCATGCTTACAACACAAATCTCGCCCGATTTAGACACCCCTGCAGATCTTCTATCGATCGCTATCGCCAGCGAAACAGTGCAAAACCCCGGCACAAAGCTGTTCGCCGACAAGCCCCGCCTCGTACCCGCCAAAAGCCTAAAGCGTCCCCGCGGAGCGCTTTCCGTAGTCATCCCCGCCTTTGGCGTCGCTACAATATGTAACCTTTTCACGCTTGGGTCGATCGTCTCGCCCAACCATGTCACCATCTACCATCTGTCCGGACCAGTCTCTGCACTTATTATTCCGGTTCTCTGCAATCTTCTCTTCATCACCATCTTGCTTGCGTCAATTTTAGCTCTGGCCATGTGTACCCCTCGCACAGAAGCCGCCGCTTGGATCATTCTCCTCGGGGCCATGCCGTGGGTCATCCTGCGGAACGTCTCACCCCTCTATGGATTTCTTTTGCCTCACGCGCTGAATCTCGGCACATTTACCACATGCTTCGTAGCCATCGTCGCGTTTTGCTGGCACTGGAGGCCGTTCCGCAATCCACTCTACACACACGTGCGGCGTATCGGCTCATCCGCGCTCGGCTACATCGCGCTCCTCGGCTTGATTCTGGTGCTGCAAACGCTCTGGATGGGCTGGCAGGCACGCCACCTCAACGATGTCTCCTCGATCACACCTCCGCCCGCGCAACCATTCGCCGCACATCGTCCGCTTGTGCTTTGGATTGTCTTCGATGAGTTGTCCTACGATCAGGTCTACGGTTCCCGCTATCCCGGTCTCGAGCTCCCAAGCCTGGATCGCTTTGCTAGGGAATCGACGGTTTTCACCCACGTTGTTCCTGCTGGCGACCGCACGGAAGCCATTCTTCCATCACTAATCACCGGCGTACCCGACAACAGAATTCGTTCCTCCTCCGACGGACAGCATCTTTACCTGCATGTGCCCGCCGACCCCGTGGCAGCCGCCCATTGGCAGCCCTTTAACCCTGCACAAACCGTCTTTGCGGAAGCCCGGTCCATCGGCTACCACCCTGCCATCGTCGGCTGGTTCAACCCCTATTGTCGCCTTCTATCCAGCGAGCTTTCAAGCTGCTCCTGGACGGACACGGCCAACCGCCTGTTCCCGGGAGACACCATCGCCAACAAGCTCTTCGGCCCGATCGTTCGTCTACTCCAAAGAACCCCAAGCTTCTTCTTCCGGCACCACTTCTATTCCAATGATCCCGTCAAATCGCAGCTGCATATCGACGACTACAAGCAGCTCTACAGCGCAGCCGACAAAACACTCGCCGACCCATCTCTCGACTTCGTCTTCCTGCACATGCCCATCCCACACCCGTTCGGCATCTACGACCGCCGTCACGCAGTCCTCACTACGGGCCCCTCGACATACATCGATAACCTCGCGTTAGTCGACAAGTACCTCGCCCATCTCCGCCAGACCTTGCAGCAGCGGCACGAGTGGGATGACGCCACCGTCCTCATCATGGGCGATCACTCCTGGCGCACCCAGCTCCTCTGGATGTCGAGCCCCGAATGGTCTGCAGAAGAGCAGCGCGCCAGCCACGGCGGCAAGTTCGACGACCGGCCCTTCTTCGCCCTCAAACTGCCTCACCAGCAAACCCCGGCAAGCATCTCCTCCACGGTGCACGCGCTCGACACCAGGGCTCTGCTCGACGCGCTCCTGCATCACCAGATCCGCTCACCCCAGCAGCTCAACGCGTGGGCCCTGCAAGCTCGCTAAAAACAGCTTCGGCAGGGAACTCGCGAACATCACCCCCAGGCAACCCCGCAAACCCATCACCGAATCGTGTAAACTTGTAATAGAGCTTTATCCGGCTCAGCACCTCGCGACCCTCCTGTTCGGCCAGCCCACCAGCCCAGCCCATCACGGATCAAGCCAGGTCGCCGCGCGCACACACTGTCGCCGCAGCCGGGCAAGCCCAAACATTCGCATTAGGGAGAAGATCACAATGGCAAAGATTGCCAAGACCGGCGACCGCAAGAAGGTCATGGATACACAAAAGAGCACCGACTGTCCCAAGTGCTCCAAGCCCACCCGCATCGTCAAACGCGTCAAGGACCGCGAACGCGGCGTCCCCGGCGGAGTCTACATCTCCTGCTCGGTCTGCGAGTTCTTCGAGAAACTCTAAGTACTGGCTTCTAGCTAGAAGCTAAAAGCTGGCAGCTGGCAGCTGGAAGCGCCTTTCCAGCCCCAATTTGAACGCTCCATAAAAGGTTCGCCCATCGGCGGACCTTTTCTCTTTTTCTGGCGTCATACCATTGTGTTCGATTACGGGAACGTAACCCACGGAGTAACCTTTTCCCACTTGACGACTGTCCTCTTCGGGGAGGAGACTCCTTCACGGTACTAGGAAATCACATCACCATGGCTACAAGCACTGCCGTTTCAACCACCGCCTCAAACGTCTTCGCCTCCACCCCGCAGTTCACCCGCCCCACCTTCCTGATGTGTCCGCCAGAGTGGTATGGCGTCGACTACGTCCTGAATCCCTGGATGGCCGGGAACGTCCACCGATCCTCCCGTGATCTCGCCTTCGCGCAGTGGAAGGGCATGCACAACGTCCTCCGCAGCGTCGCAGACGTTCGCCTCCTCCACCCCGAGCCCGGCTGTCCGGACATGGTCTTCCTCGCCCACGGCGCACTCATCCACCACGGCGTCGCAGCCATCTCCAGCTTCAACCCCCAGCAGCGCCGCCCCGAAACCGCCTACCTCCGCCGCTGGCTCACCACCCAGGGCTTCCTCCTCTGGGAGACCCCTCGAGAGACCCCCTTCGAAGGCGAAGGCGACGTAGTCTTCAACGACGAAGGCACAGCTCTCTGGGCCGCCCACGGCGTTCGCACCTGCCGCGCCGCCCACCGCCACGTAGCCGACGCCTGGCACGTCCCCGTAACCTCGCTCCACCTTTCTGACCCCCGCTTCTATCACCTCGACACCTGCTTCACCCCGCTAGCCAGCCCCACCGACGAAACCAGCGGCTACCTCCTCTACTATCCCGGAGCCTTCGACGCCGCCTCCAACGCAGCCATCAACCGCGCCTACCCCGCCAACCGCCGCATCGCAGTATCCGAGCAAGACGCCACCCACATGGCCTGCTGCGCCCTCAACCTCGGCCGCACCGTCTTCACCGGAGAGATCAGCCGCGAACTAGCTACCCGCCTCTTCGACGCCGACTTCGACGTAGTCCAGTTGGAGCTAAGCGAGTTCATCAAAGGCGGCGGCGGAGCCAAATCCCTAGCCCTCCGCCTGAGCGACCTGCCCATCACCCACAACCGCCTCGGCCTGCTCCCGGTCTCCTAACCAACGCTCACCAGAGAATCACCAAAGGCCCGGGCAAACGCCCGGGCCTTTTCCTCGCGCTGCATCAAAACTCTTGCCATCCGCGCAGGATCGAGACATTGCATCCTCCATGAAGAATTCGCTTGACCTCCAGCAGCAGTTATCTCATGCTGTTAGCCATTCGAGGTATCCTCCACCGTGATGCAGAACGACCGCTCTTCTCTTCTCCTTCCTTTTTCCATCCTTGGCCTCCTGCTTATGATCGGTCTGATCGTTGGCGGCCTTCTCCTGGGTATGAAGCTGCGCGACTTCAAGCGAGCAGACCGGTACGTCGAGGTCAAAGGCCTAGTCGAACGTACGGTGAAATCCGACAGCGCGTCCTGGCCGCTCAGCTTCAGTGAAGCAGGGGACAGTCTGCCAGATACCTTTGCAGCAAGCGAAAAGGATAAGGCAGCGGTGCTGCACTTCCTGAACTCCCAGGGTTTCGATAGCAGCAGCATCACCCTGGGCAGCGTCTCCGTCACGGACCGCTCCCTGAACCAGTTCAACAACAATCCTCACGGCCCTCGCTTCGTCGTCGAGCAGACCATCACCGTACAAAGCAATGACGTCGACAAAGTGGCTGCTGCCAATGCCAGGACCTCCGATCTCATTCGATCCGGCGTCATCCTCCAATCCGGACAGGGGCAGGGCTCAGGAGTGGTCTACAAATTCAGCGGGCTGAACGCTCTCAAACCCGACATGATCACCGAAGCCACACGCAACGCCCGCGCCTCAGCCGACCGCTTCGCCGCCGACTCAGGCTCGCAGGTCGGGGCCATTCGCGATGCCAACCAGGGCGTCTTCTCCATCTCGGCCGCCAACACCGGATCGAGCACCGGCGAAGAAGGAGCCTACGGGATGGACCAGCAAGCCGAAGCCAGCATCATGAAGAAGGTCCGCGTCGTCTCCACGATCGACTATTACCTGGTCAACTAAGCCCCATCGTTTCCCACAAGCCGACTGCCAGTGCCAATCGTGAGTTGTGAAAAATTGAACGAGTAGGATGGAATCGTTCCAGGGAGGCTCTGTGAAGCGACTGTGGATGTGTCTCGGTTTGTTTATGGCTCTTGCGGGTGTGAGAGCGAACGCGCAGCAGAACGTAGAGACCTGGCAAGGCACGCTCCACGTGGGCCAGGACCTTCGTCTCGTTCTTCAAGTGACTAAGACGGACGCGGTAGTCACAGGGCGGCTGTACAGCATCGACCAGGGTCCGGGCGGAATGGGTACGACCACGCTGTCGATGGACGGAGGCGTCCTGAAGTTCACCATCCTCGGCATGGATTGCAGCTATGAGGGTAAGTTAAGCCCGGATGGAAAATCGGCGGCAGGTATCTGGAAGCAGGGAGGTCATGACACTCCGCTGGTACTGGAGCATGTGAATGCAGATGCTGCGTGGGACATTCCTAAAACTACAACTGCGCTGAGCCTGATGGACCCAGGCCTGACGCCGGGATACGAAGTGGCCACGATCAAGCCGAGCAAGCCGGATGAGCAGGGCGAAGGATTCAATCTGCGCGGGCAGCACATCGTGGTGACGAACATGTCCGCCCGCGAGCTGATTCTGCTCGCGTATAACCTGCATCCGAAGCAGATCTCGGACGCTCCGTCCTGGCTGGCGGAAGTTCACTATGACATGGAGATCCTGCCCGATCACGATGGCCTGCCGAGCCTCGAACAGGCCAGAGGTATCGTGCGCAAGCTGCTCGCAGACCGGTTCGCGTTCAAGTTCCATGACGAGACCAGGGACATGCCGGCGTACGTCCTGACCGTGGCCAAAACTGGATCGAAGCTGATGAAGAGCGGTGCCGATCCAAAGAGTCCTCCGGGGATGGGTGGGCCTCCGGGACGAATCATGATGCGGAACGGAAGCATGGAGGAGTTCGCCCAACTGATGCAAGGGACGATGGACCGGCCCGTGATCGACCAGACGGGCTTGAAGGACCGCTACGACTTAAAGCTGAACTGGACGCCGGACGCATCGCAGTATGGAGGAAGGATCCCACCGCCGAACAACGCCGACAACGGACTAAATGCCGATCCCTTTCCTCCCCTGTTTACGGCGATTCAGGAGCAACTCGGATTAAGACTGGTTGCAACGAAGGCGCCGGTCAAGATCATGGTGATCGACAACATCGATAAGCCGTCCCCGAATTAGCCGGTCTCAATCCCGTGACCGCGGCTATCAGATCACGCCTGGACGTGGCTCGTCAGGCCAGCACCAGTCCAGGATCGGTACCGGAAAACGCATTTCTCGTCAGTAGTGACAACTTCCGATAAGCCGACTTCTTATTACCGACGCTTTAAACATTCCAACATCGCCAGATACTCGCGACTCTCATCAGATATGCAGTGCCTGAATGAAGAAGGACATTCCATTCTCAACTCTTTGAGTACACTACCGTGAGATCATTACTGGCTGCCGGAGATCTTTGGTGCCTTGGTCCGGCGGAGTGAGTTCATGATAAAGACGCTACAGCTTGGGAATCATTTGGTTGCCTTTCTCGACGTGCTCGGTCAGCGCGAGAAATTCAGGGCTTTGCATCACCCGACGTCCCCTGAAGATCGGGCAGAAGTCGGTGAAGTCGTCCGGCAGACAGCGGGCTTTGTGCTGGAGCTTCGAAATATTTTCGATACACAATTCACAGCATTCGAAGCCGGGCTTGCGAACCTGAAAAAGCAAACAGAAAATCCGGTACGGCCCAAGTTTATGGGCTTCTCCGACTCGTTTGTCACTTCGGTTCCGATACGTGATGACGATGGGCATCTTGCCTTGATGGTCACCATCGTATCGGCTCTTTCAGCTGCTGCCGGTGTCATGATTGTGTCGTTGGCAAGCGGACACCCGTTGCGTGGTGGAATCGATGTGGGTCTTGCAGTTGAGATTGGGCCCCAGGAGATCTATGGAACCGCGTTAGAGAAGGCGTATCTACTCGAATCTCAGGAAGCAGGATACCCGCGCATCTTGATAGGCGAAGAGCTCTGGAATTTTCTCAGTACCGCCTACACGTATTTTCAGGCGCAGGGGACACCCGAATCGAAAGCAATCACAGCAATCATCGAGAAGGCAAAGAGACTGATTGCGATCGATAAAGACGGGAAAAGGATACTCGATTATCTAGGGCCAGCTATAGTCGAAAATAATTCTGGATTAATTGAAAAGAGCAAAGAGATCGAGCTCAAGCCGATCTATGAATTCGTACTTGCCGAACAAGAACGAATCAACAAAGGAAACGACCACAAACTTATCGCTCGGTATCAAGCATTCCGCTTCTATATCGAATCCCGTTTACCTCTCTGGAATTTCGATGTGGTGAGGACGTAAATGTTTCGGTGACAGGCCGTGCGGTATCAGATCAGGACGCACCGATAGGAAGACACACAGTGAGCCAGACGTAGGCTTCTCAGGCCGGTCAGCCCTTATAAACGCGCTTGTAGTCAGTAGATACCCTTCCAGGAGTCCGAATACCCCCAAATCCGACCCAGACGCAAAAAAGCCCCGCACCCTTAAACAAAAGGGAATCGCAGGGCTTCTCTGCCACTTCATCGTATTGTCGGAGAATCAAACCGCGCCAGGGAACCTGGTCTTAGCGGTCCACATCCGCCACCAAACCGGGCGTCAAAGCACCCACATTCGGCAGCTCGCCAACCGGCTGAACCCTGACCGGATCATCCATCCGCAGCCGAGCAACCATCTGCTCCGCCAGCGCCGGATCGTGCGGGTTCACCTCTTCAATCCGTACCTTAGCCAATCCCTCCACGCCCAGCCTCTGCGCCGCGCCGTAGGAAAGATCCACAATCCGGTCCATCGGCACAGGGCCGCGGTCGTTCACCCGGAGAATGGTTGACCTTCTGTTATGCAGGTTCGTTACCCGAACCCAGCTTCCCAGTGGGAGCGTGCGGTGCGCACAGGTCATGGCGTACATATCGTACGTCTCGCCGTCCGCGGTCTTCCGCCCGTTAAACTTGCCTCCGTACCAGGATGCTTTTCCAATTTGGAACCAGTGACGTTTCGCAATAGTCTTGCCGGACGATGGATTGTTCGGAACTACCGCGGTTTCTCGTTTCACCGTAGGACTTGCAGCAAGGGTGGCCGTCAGTCCCAGGGTCACGGCCAGCACGCCAGCGCGAGCACGCTTGCGGCCTTTCTTCTCCTGTAGCTCAGCCTCGCTATTAATCATAGGATCACTCATAGGTATATTGTCACCTCTCGGGTGACCTAAGTCAAACAATTCAAAGCCACTTATTGTCATTTTAGGGTTGAAAATTCCCTCTAGGTATGATAGGGTTTTCTCACTACAGGGTTGCCCTTCGTGTCCCCTTTTTCTTCGTCCCCGGTCGTCGACGCGCGCACCCTTCTGACCATTGCAGGTCACGACCCTACCTCCGGCGCCGGCATCACCGCCGATCTCCAGACCTTTGCCGCCCACCGCCTCTTCGGTACCAGTGCCATAACGGCACTCACCGTCCAGTCCACCCTCGGCGTCGCCGAGATCCAGCCCGCGGACCCCAACTTCCTCCGCCGAGCCCTCGACCACCTGGCCGCCGACCTGCCCCCCTTCGGCATCAAGATCGGAATGCTTGGCTCAAGCGAAATCGCCGCGTCAGTAGCGGGTTTTCTCGCCACCCTCCACTCCCAGGAAGGGAACCCGCCGGCAGGGAATCAGCCCCCCCAAAACCACCCCACCCTCCCCATTGTCCTGGACCCCATCCTCCGCGCCAGCTCCGGCGCGGACCTGCTCCCACCTGACGCAATCGAAACCCTCCACCGCAACCTCATCCCCCACGTGACCTGGATCACACCGAACTGGCCCGAGCTCTCCGCGCTCACCGCGCAGCAAGTCGAAACCCTCCCCGAGGCCGAAGCAGCCACCCACAGCCTGGCCCAACGCCACCCCCACCTCCACATCGTAGCCACTGCCGGCGACCACTCCCAACCCACCGACATCCTCCGCCTGCCCTCCGGAGAAATCCACAGGTTCGCCGGCGAGCACCTCAACTCCACCTCCACCCACGGAACCGGCTGTGCCTTCTCCTCAGCCCTCCTCTGTCTCCTCGTCCTCCGCGACACTCCCATCGAAGCTGTTCGCGGAGCCAAGCACTACGTCACCGAAGCCATCCGCCGCGCCCCCAACCTCGGGCACGGCAAAGGTCCCCTGAATCTCCTCTGGCATCTAACCTGAAATCCAACCTGAATCCAAGACTCCAACCCACAGCGCCCACCATACAGCTCAAGCCCCCATCGCGCATCACATAACCGGGTTCAAACCCACCTCAAACTCACATCCCCAACGAACCACCGTCAGCGCCCAGAAGTCAATTGAATCAATAACTTCTCCCACCGATCCCCATAATCAGTCCATCCCCCCAACGACCGCACCTTCCGCAACGCCGCCGCTCCCATCTCCCGCCTCAAATCAGGCTGATCCGCCAGCAATTGCATCCGATCCGCGATAGCCGTCGCATCCCGAATAGGAACCACAAACCCCTCCACACCATCAATATACAGGTCATCCCCTCCACAATTAGTTGAGCTGATAACAGGACACCCACAAGCCATAGCCTCCGCCATCACCAACCCAAACCCATCCTCAATGGAAGGCAAAACCAAAACATGACTACGGCTCATTAAATCAACAAGATCCCCCTGTGCCAACGGCCCCAGAAACTGAACATTATCCAGCGGCAGCCGCTTCAAAGCCTGCTTAAGATTCTCCTGTACATATCCAGCAATACATAAAGTTTTCTTTGGATGTTTCAGCTGAGCAAAGGCTTCAAGCAAGTAGGGAACTCCCTTTCGCAACCCAGGCGCACCAGCAAACAGTACCTGAAAGTCCCCCTCCGCCGGCTCCGCAACCTGGCGAAAGTTCTCCACCCGCACGCCATAAGGAAGTCTGTACAGCTTCTCCGCCGGCACCCCCATCGCTAAAAACGACCTCTCTACAAAGCTAGAAGGGACCGTAATAGCATTTGCTTGCCTATAGATAGCCTCCTCCCGAACAGTGTCGCGCTCATCTGAAACGGGCCCTTTGAAGCC
>JBAVDD010000173.1:0-4554 GCA_049587035.1 Acidobacteriaceae bacterium
GTTCGAGGTCGGCGTGCATCGGATGGGCTCTCCTTTCGCGTAGGGTTTTTCGCGTGAATGCCTGATGAAAAGGCTAGCACGGACCTGCGTGGAGGGCGAAAGTTGGGATAGTGGCTGGGCGGTGGGCTTGCTTTGGTTGGGTTTGTCGTGGGGCGAGTGAGATGGCTTGAATTTGTTGGGGATTTCGTGAATCCCTGAGGGGTTGCGGGGCGTCTGAATACAACCCAATGGCAGCTGCAGCAATAATGGAACTGGACGAAGTCGAAGCTGCAAGTGTAGCTATCGAGAGGCCGTGGCGGCCGCGCGTTAATCCTTGGATTATTGCGTTGACGGTGACGCTGGCTACGTTCATGGAGGTGCTGGACAGCTCGATTGCAAACGTGGCGCTGCCGCATATTGCAGGCGGGCTGGGCGCTACGCAGGATGAGGCTACGTGGGTGTTGACGGCCTACCTGGTGGCCAACGCGGTCATACTTCCTGCTGGCGCGTATATGACGACGTTCATTGGGCGCAAGAAGTTTTACATGATCTGCGTGGCGCTGTTTGGGGTTTCCAGCGCGCTGTGCGGGCTGGCTCCTACACTGCCGCTGCTGGTGTTCTGCCGGATTCTGCAGGGGATTGGTGGAGGTGGGCTGGCTCCTAGTGAGCAGGCGATTCTGGCGGATACGTTTGAGCCGGCGAAACGCGGGCAGGCGTTTGCGTTGTATGGGCTGGCGGTGGTTTGTGCGCCGGCGATTGGGCCTACGCTGGGCGGGTACATTACGGACAACTTTAATTGGCGATGGATCTTCTTTTTGAATGTGCCGATTTGTCTGTTGAGTTTGTATCTGACGTCGCGGATTGTTGAAGATCCGCCGTATGTGAAGAAGCAGGTGGAGGATACGCAGAAGGGCGGGCTGCGGCTGGACCTGATTGGGTTTGCGCTGCTGGGGCTTACGTTTGGAAGCCTGGAGTTTATTCTTGATAAGGGCCAGGAGGATGACTGGTTCGGGTCAAAGCTCATCGCGTTTTTTGTGTGTTTGGTGGTGGTGGCGTTTGTGTCGATGATCTGGTGGGAGATGAAGGAGCTGCGCGAGGGGCGGCGGCCGATTCTGAACCTGACGCTGTTCAAACGCAGAGTGTTTTCGATCAGCTTTGGGCTGATGTTCGTGCTGGGGTTTGCGCTGTATGCGACGACGTTGCTGATTCCGCTGTTTGTGCAAACGCTGCTGGGATACACGGCGGAGCTGGCGGGGCTGGTGCTGAGTCCGGCTGGGTTCATGATGATGTGCATGATGCCGGTGGTGGGTGTGCTTTCGGGGAGGGTGGACGCGCGGAAGCTGATTGGGTATGGGTTCCTGATGCTGACGCTGAGCTTGATGTGGATGTCGAATTTGAATCTGCAGTTGAGCTATGGGCAGCTGGTGTTTATGCGCTGCTTCCAGGCTTCGGGGCTGGCGTTCCTGTTTATTCCGATTAACACGATTGCGTATATCGGGGTGAAGCAGAGTGAGAATAATGATGTGTCGGGGTTGACGAACCTGGCGAGAAATATTGGTGCGAGCTGCGGAACGGCGTTTGTGGCGACGATGCTGACGCGCAGAACGGCGTCGCATGAGAGCAACATGGTTCGGCGGCTGGTGCCGGGAGCGACGGGGTTCGACCGCAACGTGGCGCGGATGGCGGGAGCGTTCAGAGCGGGCAACGGCGCGGGTGTGCATGGTGGAGCGTTTGGGGGGGCTAGCCTGGGCGCGATCCATAAGGCGCAGGCGGCAATTTACAACCAGATGCATGCGCAGGCGGCGACGATGGCGTATGTGGACATCATTCGGGACCTGGTGATTTTTTGCGCTTGTATGCTGCCGCTGCTGTTCTTTATTCCGAAGCCACCTAAGAATATGACTATGGGGCATTGAGGCAAGTAGTAGAGGGTAAGGAGTAAGTAGTAGAGAAAAACTTCTGCGTTCAGTATCAGTTTGGGCCGGCTAGGTCTGAAGACGACGTCAGGCGCTTAGTAGATTGATCAGTTGGAGGGCGTTTGCGGTGGCGTGGCCGAGGGCCGTGTTGTCGAAGATGACCCAGATGGTGGTGGTGGGTGGAGTGGCGCGGAGGGTTTGGGCGAGTGCGGTGAGGTTGGCTTCGGTGTAGTCGGAGGAGTAGGTGCGTGGGGCGCCGTGGAGACGATAGTAGTGGAGGTGGTGAGAGCCTCCGGGATTTGCGGCGGCGGGTGAGCCTTTGGGCGGATCGGCGGCTACGCGGGCGATGGCGAAGCTGCGCAGGAGGCGGCCGGCGGCTGGGGTGAACCAGGTGGCGTGGCGTGGTTCGAGCGCGATGTGGTTTTGGTGCGGGGTGTTGTCACTGGTGGGGTGGAGCTCGCGGAGGGTGGTGAAGAACTCGCGTGCTGTGCTTTCATCGAACACGAGCGAAGGTGGAAGCTGGACGAGGAGCGGACCGAGCTTTTCGCCGAGGCCGTGGACCTGGTCGAAGAAGGTTTGCAGCAGGGCTCCGGAGTTGCGAAGCTTTGCGGTGTGGGTGATGGCCTTCGGCAGCTTTACGGAAAAGCGAAATTTGGCGGGTGTGGAGGCGGCCCAGCGCTGCCACGTCTTGAGCATGTGTGGGCGATGGAAGCTGGAGTTGATTTCGACGCAGTTGAGCATGGAGGCGTGGCGTTCGAGGTGAGAGCCTTCTGCCGGGAAGAGGTGCGCGTGCTGTTTGGGGAGAGTCCAGCCGGCGGTGCCGATGTGGAGGTTGCTGAATGCAGGCGAGTTGGGCGGGAGGGATTTCATGAGCGGCCGCGGGTGGGCGTCTATTGAGTAAGACGCATCTTACTGAGTGCCGCAACTGGCGGTGTTGAGCCTGAGATGTCGGGCCGAGAAGGAGATTCGATGAACAAGCAACTTGAGGGAAAGAAGATTGCAATACTGGCGACGAATGGATTTGAGCAGAGTGAGTTGATGGATCCGAAGAAGGGATTGGAGGAGGCTGGTGCGAAGGTGATGGTGCTGTCTCTGGAGCAAGGTGAGATCAAGGGTTGGGATAAGACGGACTGGGGCAAGACGGTGAAGGTGGATGGGCTGGTGAAGGATGCGAAGCCGGACGAGTTCGATGCGCTGGTGCTGCCGGGTGGGGTGATGAATCCGGACAAGCTGCGGATGGATAGTGCCGCGGTGACGTTTGTGCGGACGTTTGCGCAGACGGGTAAGACGGTGGCCGCAATCTGCCATGCGCCTTGGATGCTGATTGAAGCGGGGCTGGTGAAGGGCAAGACGATTACGTCGTGGCCATCATTGCATACGGACCTGAAGAATGCCGGAGCGCATTGGGTGGATGATCCGGTGGCGATTGACGGCAATATGATTACCAGCCGAAAGCCGGATGATATTCCGGGGTTTATCGCGGCGATTATTGAAGCTGTCAGCGGACATGCGAAGGGGACGAGGAACAAGGCTGCGTAAGGTTTAGGCAGCAGGATGAGAATGAGCAGAGCTTCGGCTCTGCTCATTCTTTTTCTGGTCAGATGTGAAACGGGTTAGCTGCCGTGGGTTTGGGGGACGGGGAAGGGGTTGCGCTCGCTGAACTGGACCTGGTGCCAGTAGGGGTAGGCCAACGGGACTGCGCTGGCGGCGTCTAGTTTGGCTACTTGTTCGGGGGTCAGGTTCCAACCGGTGGCGCCGAGGTTGGCGCGGAGTTGTTCTTCGTTGCGTGCGCCTATGACCAGCGTGCTTACGGTGGGGCGCTGGAGTAGCCAGTTTAGGGCTAGCTGCGGGACGGTCTTGTTGGTTTCTTTGGCTAGCTCGTCGAGGACGTCTACTACTTTGTAGAGCAGCTCCTGATCGGGGAGGGGGCCGGCGTCGGTGACGGTTTTGTTTTGCAGGCGGGAGGTTTCGGGGAGGGGTTGGCCGCGGCGGATTTTTCCGGTGAGGCGTCCCCAGCCTAGCGGGCTCCAGACTAGCGCGCCTACGCCTTGATCAAGGGCGAGGGGCATTAGCTCCCACTCGTAGTCGCGGCCGATGAGCGAGTAGTAGACCTGGTGGCCGATGTACTTTGCCCAGCCGTAGCGCTCGGACGTGGAGAGGGACTTCATGAGGTGCCAGCCGGAGAAGTTGGAGCAGGCGATGTAGCGGACCTTGCCGGCGCGGATGAAGTTGTCGAGTGTGTTGAGAGTCTCTTCGATGGGGGTGGTCGCGTCGAAGGCGTGCATGTGGTAGACGTCGATGTAGTCGGTGTTGAGGCGCTTGAGGGAGCCGTTAAGCTGGTCGATGAGGTGGTAGCGTGAGCTGCCTACGTTGTTGGCGCCGGGGCCGAAGCGGAAGGTGGCCTTGGTGGAGAGAAGGACGTCTTCGCGCTTGAGGTGGGCGATGGCTTTGCCGAGGACGGTTTCGCTGTGGCCGTCGGAGTAGCCGTCGGCGGTGTCGAAGAAGTTGCAGCCGGATTGCATGCAGATGTCGATGAGGTGGGCGGCTTCCTTGTCCTGGGTGGAGCCCCAGGATTTGAAGAATTCGTTGGCGCCGCCGAAGGTGCCGGTGCCGAAGCAGAGTTCGGGAACTTTGAGGCCGGAGCGGCCCAGGGTGCGGT
>JBAVDD010000174.1:0-21716 GCA_049587035.1 Acidobacteriaceae bacterium
AGCTCAAGCTGCTCAACCTGACCAGCAAGGTGCGCGACCTGTTGGTCATCACCAAGCTGGTCACTGTGTTCGACGTCAAGGACGATGAGGCCTCCGCGGTCTCCTCCTTCGCGTAAACGCGCTGCGACAACGTTTTTCGAACTGTTCGGAAAAGTCTGCTGGAGCAAGGCTTGAGGTGATTCTCAGGCCTTGTTTCTTTGGATCTGGAGTACGAGAATGTCGTCCTCTTGTCCGAATGCTTGAGCTGCGCCCGCGATGTCGGCCGCACTTGCATGATTCTGCAGCAACGCATCGATTCGATTGAAACCGAAGAGATCCCCGTGGGTGTCCTGTGCTTCCACAATGCCGTCGGACATGACAATCAACGAGTCGCCAGGGTTCAGGACAAGCTTCGTTACGGAATGTTCTGCGTCGGGGATGGTCCCCAGCGGCAGGGCGCCCTCCATCTCGATCTCCTTACAGTTGAGGTAGGGAGGAAGCTGCCCTGCGTTTGCAATGGTCACAGTCCCGTCGGGGTCGATACGAAGCATGAGGCATGTCGCGCTGGCGTGCTGGCGCTCACAAAGCTGAACATTGACTTCATGCAAGATCTGAACAGGGTCTGAGCTGTGCTGTGCAGCAGCGCGGACAGCGCCGACGATTACGGCGACGAGCATACCGGCCTGCATACCTTTGCCGGTTACATCGCCGACCAGGATCATGACCGCCCCGGGAGTTTCGCCGGGCAGCACCTGGAAGAAGTCGCCACCAACCTCGCGCGCGGGCCGATACTCACTGTCGATGGTGAGGCCTTGCACCTTGGGCAATTGGTTCGGTATGAGGATCTGCTGCACATGCTGCGCCTGCTGAATCTCCAGCTTCCACTGCTCCTTAAGCCGCTGAGTATTGAAGAAGCGTATTAGCAACATCACGGTGATGATCAGCAGAGAGACCACGGTGGCCACGGTTCCAAGCTGTATCGGGAATCCCAGGGCTGAAAACGTGGTTGGAATGTGCAGAAGCCGCATCTGGCGCTGATAGTTGGCTACGAAAACCAGCAGCACCGCGGTCGCAGCCAACCAGCCTTCGGTCATCTGACGTCTGAGGCCGCGATAGGCGACGCGGAATAAAAGCACTCCCAGAAGAAGCTTAACCACTAGCAACAAGGGATTAATGACGCTTCCGTAGTGCACTGGAACGTACAGCCCATACAGCGGGGGGCGGATCATCGCTACCCCGATCCCCATGATGGCCACCAGCGCCCATACAGTCCGTTGCAGCCTGTCGATTCGTCCGACGCGGAACCAGTAGCCCCAGAACAGCACCCACAGGCCGATGCGTAACGGGGAGAGCACCACATCGATCAGAATGACCGCCGATGTTTGTCCGATCCAGGCCGTAAAGCTGGCCGACTGCACGATGGCATTGGAGAGCAGGGTCGCAAGACAAACCAGGGCCAGCCATAAGTAGGCCGGCTCTTCGTGGTCCAGCCAGAAGAGGGAAAGCGTCAAGAGCAGGGCCATGAACAGGATCATCGATTCAATAAAGCCGCTGGTGATGGCGTGGGCCGTATTGTTGTAATCCAGTTCCGTGAGAGTACCAATGACAGAGGCATAGCCCAGTACGGGAGGACCATGAAGACCGCCCGCGTCGGGGCTGTTGAACGGCGTCGCGCTGTCCATCCACATGCGAATGGCAATGGTGATGGGTCCGTTGCCGACATCCTTGGGAAGGCTGAAATCCATCGGAAGCGTGCTGTAGGCCGTTACGTGGTGACCTCTGAATTTGCCGAAGGAACCAATCTGCTGACCGTTGACAAAAACCTGGTAGGCGTCGTCGGCCTCATCTGGCATCTTCAACGCCAGGCGGCGGTTGGCGCCCTGGACGTTCACCTTGAGTCTGTACCAGGCGAATCCGGAGTAGTTGGGGTAGCCCCGAGACGTCCAACCAGGAAGATAACCGCTGATCCCCAGCGTCTCATCGTCCGAACCTGGCGGTGGCGTGAGATCCATGCTGCCCCAACTGGAGTCGTCGAAGTTACTCTGTGCCCAGGCCATGTTGTCGCCGGGGCGGAATTTCCATGGGCCGGAAAGCTCTACGGACGACTCTCCTAGTTGCACCGCGACGGGAGGAGCAGATGCGATCGAACTTGATACCTGTGCCGACGGCTTTGCGGTCTGCGCAGGCAGTGCTACGCACCACAAAAAGATCAACAACGCAAATCCCACACGGCGCATAGGTGTTCCTTCGAATGTGCTACAGGGTAGAAGAAGATGGCCCGTCAGCCGCTGTATGCACCACGTGTGGTGGATACGTCTGTGTCAGTGTCATCCCGTTCAGGAATTGTAGCGTCTATATGCCGCTTCGTGTGAAATGAACGGAGGCTGCTTCCAGTCCCAAAAAAGAGGCCTCACCCCAGGGGGCAAGGCCTCTCCATTGTCACACGGTCTGTGATGCGACCGATGAGCTTAGGAACCCAGAGTGTCTAATCCCAGACGACGGCGGTAGATGAAGCCTCCGAACAGAAGGATACCCGTGGCGAGGAGCAAGAAGCTGGCCGGCTCAGGCGTTACTGAGGGCGGTCCAACAGAAAGGGGGCCGAAGTCCTTGTAGTTCTCCCCCTCCTCCTCGATCGTGAAGGTATTGTTGGTGCACCAGGCGCTGCTGTCCGGAATGCCAGGCCCGCCGGAGAAGAGGAATTGGTATTCGCTGCCATTGTCAATGAGCGACTCCGTGCAGCTGGTAAAAATCTCGCTATTTCCGGTAAGGCAATTCCCGGTGGTGGTCAGGCCAGCAGAAGAGAAGTCGATTGCCAGGCTCGTCAGGGTAGTGCCTGTATCGTTGGCGATGGTCACACAGCCATCCAAGCCACGATTGCCGCAATTACTGAAGTGAACGTTCAAAACTCCGCCGTAGTAATCGATGGTTGTGGTCGGAGCATCCTGGACACCAAGCTTGAAGTCGTCGGCTCTCGACACACGGCTAAGCGCACAGACCAGCGCCAACATAAATAGACAACGTAAAAATCTCATCTTTAAACTCTCCTTGGCAGGTTACTTAGGGAATGTCTTTACTAGGGGCCCGGTGGTACGCAGCTCTGCACCGTGTGATCCGGTTTGGGTGCTTCGCTTTGCGGTAGCCGCCTTGCCAGAAATAAAGCGCCAGCGGACTCATGGGAGAAAATCACGGGTACAAATCTGTTCTCCGTCCAATGAGCTTCTTACGGATGTGATGTCTTCCGAAGGAATGCTCCACTGACGGGGTTGCTAATGTCGTGAGATTTGCAACAGTAACCGTCTGCGGTTGCTGTTGTAGCGGCACATACGGCTGCGAGGAGAATCCAATAGGGCCTTGATGTGGTTCGCCAAATCCGCGTTATCTGGAGAGATATAAGCACGCGACGTGCCAAAACACGGCGTGCGAATTGCCCGCAGTTGCGTTGTTCCCCGAGTTCGATGGTGGGTCAATGTGCATTTTCTTGCAGGGTTCGGGAAAGGACTTTCGCAGGTCGCGACTCCGGTGGCCAGCACTAACGAAGGTTGAAGAACCCGCCGTCGATCGGATAGTCCACGCCGGTGATGAAGCTGGCGGCGTCGGAGCACAGATACAGCGCCAGCCACCCGATCTCCTCCGGCAGCCCCATCCGCCCGATGGGCTGTGACCCGGCGAGCTTCTGCATCATCTCCTGCTCGCGCCCCGGGTAGGTACGCGCCACGAAGCCATCCACGAACGGCGTGTGCACCCGAGCCGGAGAGATGCAGTTGCAGCGGATTTTGTCGGCGATGTAATCTCGCGCAACCGAGAGGGTCATGGAGAGAACTGCGCCCTTGGTCATGGAGTAGGCAAAGCGGTCAGGAAGGCCGGCGGTGGCTGCAATCGATGCGAGGTTGACGATCGCGCCGCCACCACTTTGCTGCATCTGCCGGACGGCGGCCTGCATGCACAGGAACGTGCCGACAACGTTGACGCGATACAGCCTGTCGAAGTCCTCGGGCGTGGTGGTCAGCAGCGTTCCAATATGCGCGACTCCGGCACTGTTGACGAGCAGATCGATGGGGCCGTCCTTGGCTGCCTCGGCGAAGGCGCGCTCAATGCTGGCCGCGTCGGTAACGTCGCAGCCGATCCCACGTCCTGCGCCCGATCCTGGAACAACGAGGCTACTCGCCGCCTCTGCAGCCTGCTCAGCTGCGAGGTCGAGAATGGTGACGTGAGCGCCAGCTTCGGCAAAGGCACGGGCCGTCGAGAGGCCAATTCCACTGGCTGCTCCTGTGATGACAGCGCGCTTTCCATCGAGGGTGAACGGGTACAAAGGGCTTCCTCCATCTGAACTCGTGTTCTACGCGACGGGCAAATCGATGTCAATTTGATCGAAGACCCCGGAGAAATGCGGCTGCTATGCTTTCACCTGGCTGCTGTGGTGTAGGTTGGTGGAGAATGCAGCAGAAGCGAGGACCTTGATGCAGATTTCCGCGCCTGGTGCCGGGTCATCCCCGGCCGGTTCTACCGATGCGGAGACGCAGGTGTTTCCAAGGGAACACATCCTGCCGTTCGTGCTGGTGACCGTGCTCTTCTTTCTTTGGGGCATGTCGAACAACCTGACCGACATCCTGGTGCAGCAGTTCAGAAAGTCATTTGAGCTCTCGCCGCTGCAGGCGCAGTTGGTGCAGACGGCAGTGTTCATGGGCTACTTCTGCATGGCGATGCCGGCGGCGATCTTCATGCGGCGCTGGGGATACAAGGCTGGGATTCTGGCTGGGATGTTCTTGTTCGGTGGCGGAATGCTGATGTTCTGGCCGGCGGCCATCTGGGGGCACTACGGCCCGTTCCTCTGTGCGCTCTTCGTGGTGGGCTGCGGTTCGGCGACGCTGGAAACGGCAGCCAATCCTTTCATTGCTCAGTTCGGGCCGGCAGCCACCTCCGAGCGGCGGCTGAACTTCTCGCAGGCGTTCAATCCTCCAGGCACCATCACCGGCGTGCTGATCGGGACGTTCTTTATCTTCTCCGGTGTGAACCCAACGCCTGAGAAGTTGGCCAGCATGAGGGTCTCAGGGACGCTGGCACACTACCTGCACTCGGAGATCATGCGCGTCGTGCCCACCTACGTAGGGCTTGGTTGTGTGGTGCTGCTGTGGGCGCTATGGATTGCTCTGACAAAGTTTCCAACCATCCAGTCCGAGCACGAGGAGAGTGGCGACAAGGGACGGTTTGTGGAACTGTTCCGATTTCCTCATCTGTGGCTGGCCGTGCTGGCGCAGTTCTGCTACTGCGGTGCCCAAATCAGTACGTGGAGCGCGTTCATCTTCTACATGCTGCAGTACACAGGCGTAACGGAACGGACGGCTGCGCTGTTCCTCACCGGCAACCTCGTCGCGCTAGCGGTGGGTCGCTTCGTCTCCACGGGACTGATGCGCTGGTTCTCGCCCACAAAGATGATGGGAACCTATGCGGTGGTGAATATTGCGTTGCTCTCGGTTGGAATCCTGCATCCGGGGAGGGTGGGTGCAGGGGCAATCCTGGCCACCAGCTTCTTCATGTCCATCATGTTCCCAACGATCTTTGCGCTGGGCGTGAAGGGCCTGGGACCGAACACCAAGCTCGGCGGCTCGGTGATTGTGATGGCGGTAGTGGGCGGTGCGGCCTTCCCGCCCCTGCTGGGTCTGATCGCCAAACATACGGGCAGCTATGCGCGCGGATACGTCATTGTCGCCGTGGCTTATGTTGTCGTGGCCCTGTACGGGTTCTTCGGCTCTCGCACCAGGGGAGAACCGGTCGTCGGGATTCCAACAACATAAAATAGAGGAAGAGATCTTTCGTTGAGGAGCAAGATGCAAGTCAATCTGGAAGCCCTGAAGGCCGCTGGAACTGCGGTAATTTCCGACGTATTCGATTCGCTGCAGCGGACGCCACCGGTGCTGGACAACAGCCTGCGGCCGATTGGCAACGCGGTCGCGTTTGCAGGACCTGCCTACACGATCACCGGCGAATCGGCGAGCTTCACAGGCGGCGATCGCCTCAAGCTGGCGGCCATCGACAACATGCCCGTGGGGGTAGTCGCGGTGTGGGCGAGCTTGGATGCCAAAGGCGTGTGCTGCTTCGGCGATCTGCTGGCCAGCGCCATGAGGGCTCGTGGCTGCGCTGCCGCGGTGGTGGACGGCGGCGTGCGCGATACGGCGTTCCTCACAGAGTTTGGAATGCCCGTGGTGGCGCGCTACCAGACGCCGGCGCAGGGAATCGGGCGCTGGCGCGTGACGGCCTCGCAGGTAGAAGTGCGAGTCCGCGGAGCACTCGAAGAGTGGCTGATCGTTCAGCCAGGTGACGTTGTAGTAGGCGATGCCGATGGACAGGTCGTGATTCCGCAATTATTGGTGGAAGAGATTACGGCCAGGGTCATCGAGTGGTCCCGACTGGAGACAGGCGCGCGGGCCGAAATCATTGCAGGCTTGCCTCTGCTGAAGGCACTGGAGAAGTACGGGCATCTGTGAGCCTCGTTGACTCGGCAAGCAGCAACCGCAGGTCGCGGAGATTATTTCCCGTGTGACCAGTCGTGATGGTGCAGCCGACTCTCTCAAGAAACATAGTCGAGCAAAACTGCTGTAGGGATTCCTGGGCCGCGGCGCGAAGGCCGGGGTCGCGTAACGTGTGGTGATCGACAACCGCCCCTGCTGCAGCACTGTTGCCATCGATGCCGTCCGAGCCCGCCGATAGAATGGCGATCGGCGAGTCGGAGGCTTCCAGGCGAGTCGCGGCGTACAGCGCAAACTGCTGGTTGCGGCCACCGATACCGGAGGAGAGAAGGCGCTGGTCGGTGGACTCCACCGTGACTTCGCCAGCCGAGATCAAGCACACCCGCGGATAGATGCGCCGCAGTACGCGCAGGCGCGCGAGCAGATAGTCCGTGGCGGCGCGATAATCCCAGTCGTCGCAGGAGTTGTCGATCACAGCGTGGAAGCCCAGTTGCTCGGCGTGATGGAGTGCGGCCTGGGCGAGTTCGTTGGCGTCGAGCAGGCAGAGCGCAGGCGCGATGAAGGCTCCCGGCTTGGGCGTCTCGGGTAGTTCGGCAAGCGAGAAAAATTGCTGGATGGAGGCAGGGAAGCGCTCCATCAGACGATAGCGGGCGAGGATGGCGCGACAGTCTTCAGTCGTTGTGGTATCCGGAACCGTTGGGCCGGAGCCGATCGCGTCGACGTGGCCGTGCGGAACATCCGAGATGAGGATCGAAACGCATGCAGCCCCGCCTGTAAGCGCGGCAAGACGGCCGCCTTTGACAGCCGAGAAGTGCTTACGCACGCAATTGATCTCGGAGATGGAGGCGCCGCTGTGCACCAGCGTGCGGTGGAAGGCGATCGTCTCTTCAAGGGAGATCGCAGGGTCCAGCGGAAGCTCCAGCATGGCGGAAGCGCCGCCGCTGATGAGAAAGATCCACAGCGTATCGGCTAAATCCGCGACTCGATCCGAGGGGGTAGGTTGAGTCGTCTCAAGCATGGACATCGCGGCGCGCGCACCAGCGAAGGAGGCCGCATTTGGTAGAGGGTGGCCGCCCGCAAAGAACTCGAATCCGCTCGGCAGCGCCCGTCGATGCGTAGGAGCGATCACGATGCCCTGGCGGTCGAGATGCTCAGGAAGTATGGGGAGCATCGCCGTAAGCATGGCGTGCGCAGCTTTGCCGGCAGCGAGGATGCGCACGCGCCGGATGTTCTCAAGCGCAACAGAATGGTCCCCGATCCGGAGTGCCTGTGCCCTGTCCAGCGTGTCTTCGAGCCGCACAGCCCGCGCAAACGCCTTTGCAACGCTGCAGTCGTCCAGCGCCGACGCGAAGATTCCGCGAGCGATTGCTGGCAAAGGTTCCTGGCCGGAAAGGATCGGCGGCTCACGCATCGTGCGGCCAGGGGCCATGCAGGGGTGCCTCCTCTATGGATGACTGTGGCGATGACTTCTGTAGTTTACGCATATAGGCTATGGCAGCCTTAACCTACATGTTGCCGCAAGTTGAAATTGCGCCTTCACAAATTGCGCCTTTGTGCCGATACTCCTACCATGCCGCTTCGATTGCGCCGAGCGACCTGCGAGTAGCGACAACGGAGAGGTAGTATCGGAGAAGAACGTTCCAGAGAGCAGGGAGAGATTCAGTCAATGGCAAGGCCGATCATTGTGACGGGCGCTGCTGGTTTCATCGGGCGGAACACCGTCGCCGAGTTGAACGCGCGCGGAGAGGACGAGATCATCCTCGTCGATGAACTGGGTAAGGATGAGAAGTGGAAGGACCTGGTCGGTCTGCGCTTCGAGGACATCGTGACCCCGGAGGAGTTCCTCGGGCTCATTGAGGACGGCACCTTTGCCAACGCCCGCTCCCTCATCCATCTTGGAGCCTGCAGCGCCACCACCGAAAAGGATGCAGGCTTTCTGCTGCGCAATAACTACCAGTACACGCGCGTGCTGTGCAACTGGGCGCTGGCCAATGAGATTCGATTCGTCTACGCGTCCAGCGCGGCCACCTATGGCGATGGCGCCGATGGCTACGACGACGCCGATGCAGCGACGCCAACGCTCAAGCCGCTCAACATGTACGGCTACTCCAAGCACATGTTCGACCTGTGGGCGCTGAAGCATCATCTCTACAATGCGTCTCCGGAACGATCGCATGACCTGTCCGACTCCAACATCGTGGGGCTGAAGTACTTCAACGTCTACGGGCCCTACGAAGACCACAAAGGCGACATGCGCTCCGTTGTCTCCAAGAGCTACGAGCAGATTCGACGCGACGGCGTTGTGAACCTCTTTAAGAGCTACAAGCCGGAGTACAAGGACGGCGAGCAGATGCGCGACTTCATCTACGTAAAGGATGCCGTTGACGTAACCCTGCACTTCGCGCTGCAGCCGGCCGACGCCCCCGGTGGCCTGCTCAACTGCGGAACCGGCAAGGCGCGCACCTGGGTAGACCTCGCAACCGCTGCCTTTACGGCCATGGATCTGCCAGCGAAGATCGAGTTCATCGAGATGCCGCAGCAGCTCCAAGGCAAGTATCAGTACTTCACCCAGGCCAACGATGCAAAGCTCCGCGCAGCGGGATACACCAAGCCATTCACCAGCCTCGAAGACGGCGTGCGTGAGTACATTACCGAATACTACCTGCCCCGAGAAAGGTAAGTTTTTACCGGGGATGATGCCCGGACGGCGTATTCTGGCGGAGCTATGCAAAGAGCCAAGAAAACCAAGGTCATCTATCCGGGAACGTTCGACCCGCTGACGAACGGCCACCTGGACCTGATCGCACGCGCGGCCAAGATTGTGGACGAACTGGTGGTTGCGGTGCATCGCAACTCGGAGCGCGGCGGCTCCGGCAAGGGCAAGCCGCTGTTTACCTTCCTGGAGCGTGAGCAGATGCTGCGTGAAGCGACCACGGAGATCCCCAACGTGTGGGTGACGACCTTTGACGGCCTGCTGGTGGACTTCGCCAAGGCTCAGGCAGCCAAGGCCGTACTACGCGGCATCCGCGCCGTCTCAGACTACGAGTACGAGCTACAGATGGCGATGATGAACCGCAAACTCGACCCCCAGATCGAAACCCTCTTCATGATCCCCGGCGAGCGTTACACCTACGTCAGTTCGCGGCTGGTGAAGGGCGTCTTCGAGCTAGGTGGCGATGTGTCCAGCATGGTGCCGCCCAACGTCATCGACCGGCTTAAGCGCAAAGCTCTGGGGAAGATCTCGTGACCGAGCCTCGCGTGTCAGATGCTCCGAGCCTGCAAGACCAGCTCGGCCAGATTGACATCTACGTATTCGACCAGATTCTGCGCGGCAATATAGCGCCGCAGATGCGAGTACTCGACGCCGGCTGCGGGTATGGCCGCAACCTCGTCTATCTGCTGCGCCAGGGCTGCGAGGTCTTCGCCCTGGACGCGAATCCAGAGGGCGTGGCGCACGTCCGCGCGCTAGCCGGCGAGCTGGCGCCACACCTCCCTCCCGAAAACTTCCGCGTTGGCGTAATCGAGCAGCTGGACTTTCCGGACGACTTCGCGGACGTCGTCATGTGCAGCGCCGTGCTGCACTTTGCCCGCAGCGAACAGCATTTTCTAGCGATGGTCGCCGAACTCTGGCGAGTACTCCGCCCGGGCGGCATGCTCTTTTGCCGCCTCGGCTCACGCATCGGCATGGACTTCGAGCGCGTCCGCGACCACATCTATCGCATCGGTGACGGCTCGGAGTGGTTCCTGGTAGACGAAGCCGTCCTGCTGCGCATGACCGAGCAGATGAACGGCCTGCTCATGGATCCGCTCAAGACCACGATCGTGCAGGATTTCCGTTGCATGACGACCTGGGTGCTTCGGAAACGCGCCGGAAACCGCTAGCCAGAGCAACACTTTCTATCCACGCCAAAATCTGAAAGACTACTAGGTATGAGTACAGCGACAGCCACAAAAGTGTTGACCGACCGGATCAACCGGATCGAAGTTTCGGCCACCATGGCCATAACCGCCGAGGCCCTCAAATTGAAGGCCCAGGGGATTGATCTCGCGGACTTTGGTGCGGGTGAGCCTCACTTCGCCACGCCGCAGCACATTAAAGATGCAGCGATTAAGGCCATCGAGCAGAACTTTACCCGCTACACGGCCGTGGCCGGCACGCCTGAGGTACGCAAGGCCATCGTCGATCGCCACGCCGCGGACTTTGGCACCAACTACTCCGTCGAAGAGTGCGTCTTCACCACCGGTGGAAAGCTGGCTCTCTTCAATGCCATCCAGGTGCTGGTCGATCACGGCGAGGAGGTCATTCTTCCGGTGCCCTACTGGGTCAGCTTCAAGGACATCATCCAATACGCGGGCGGCAAGGTGGTCTTCGTCGAGAGCGACGAGAAGGAGAACTTCCGCATCACGGCCAAGATGATCGAGGCCGCGATTACGCCGCGCACCAAGGTCATCATCCTCAACACGCCATCGAACCCCTCCGGCGCAGTCGTCAGCCCCGAGGACCTCGAAGCCATCGTCCGCCTGGCCCACGCACACGGCATCTATCTGCTGCTCGATGAGTGCTACGTCTACCTTAATTTCACGGGCAAGAACGTCAGCGGCGGCACCTTCACCGACTGCAAGGAGCACGTCGTTGTACTCGGTTCGCTCTCCAAGACCTACGCAATGACGGGTTGGCGCGCGGGCTTTGCGCTAGGCCCCAAGCAGATCATCTCGGCGATGAGCAAGCTGCAGTCGCAGAGCACCTCGAATGCCGCCAGCATGGTACAGCGAGCGTCGATTGCGGCGCTTACGGGACCGCAGGAATGTGTCTCCGAGATGCGCGCCGACTACATCAAGCTGCGCGACCGCGTGCTCGAAGGCTTCAAGTCGGTTCCAGGTCTCACCTGCACGGTGCCTGAGGGCGCGTTCTATGTGTATCCCAACATCAGCGCGTTTCTCGGCAAGGGCGGCGTGAACTCCGCCTCCGACCTCGCTGCGAAGCTGCTGAGCGAGGCGCATGTGGTAGTTGTACCGGGCGAAGCCTTCGGAACGGATGCCCACATCCGGCTATCGTACGCGGTGTCGGGCGACGTGATCGACAAGGGCGTGCAGCGCATGCGCGACTATCTTTCGAAGTTGGGCTAGGGTAGTTGCAGAGGCCGTCCCGAGTGTGGGGCGGCCTTTGCAGTTACAGATGGAGATGTATGTCCTCAGGAACGACCAAGACTCACCATCCGTTTGCAGCAGTGGTGCTTGCGGGTGGAAGTGGGACCAGATTCTGGCCACGCAGCCGGAAGGCTCGGGCCAAGCAGGTGCTACAACTGGACGGCGAACGCACCATGATTCAACAGACGGTCGCGCGTTTGGACGACATCATGCAGGATCACAAAGTCTGGGTGATCACCAACGATCTTCTCTCGCCCACCATTGTCGAGCAGCTCCCCGAAGTACCGCGGGAACATATACTCAGTGAGCCGGAAGCGCGCAACACCGCTCCTGCCTGCGCCCTGGCGGCCTTCCTTCTGGAGCGTGACGACCCCGACACTGTTATCGGCATCTTTCCCTCCGACCACACGATTGGAAACATCGCGCGCTTTCACATGATTCTGCGCGCTGGTATTAAGCTCGCCGCGTCGGGTCCGAAGATCGTTGTACTCGGCGTGCCGCCAACTCGGGATGAAACCGGATACGGATACATCGAACTTGGCGCGGCCGTTACGCCGACCACCGTGGGGGGCGAAGCAATTCCAGTGCGGCGCGTGCGGCGTTTTACGGAGAAGCCGGACCGTGCTCGCGCCCGAGCCTTTCTGCGCTCTGGCAACTACGCCTGGAACAGCGGGATGTTTCTGTGGAGCGCGCAAACCCTCTGCGACGCCATCCGCGAACACTCGCCCAACATGGTGCCACTGCTCGAGAAGATTGCTGCAGCCTGGAAGACGCCTCAGTTTGAGCAGGTGTACTCTGCGCTTTATCCACAATGCGAGGCCATCTCCATCGACTACGCCGTCCTTGAGCCGCGCTCGGCGAAGGGCGAAGCAACCTCCGAGCTCTACTGCCTCCCGGCGGACTTTGCGTGGAACGATCTCGGCTCCTGGGCGGCGCTGCATGAGTTCCAGGCCGAGACGCGCGATTGCAAGAACCAGAACGTCATCGAGAGCGACAACACCGTGCAGATCGAATCCTCCGGCTGCTACGTATTTGCCCCGAATAAAATGGTGGCGCTGGTGGGCGTCAAGGATATCGTCGTCGTCGAAACCGGCGACGCCATGCTCATCACCACACGTCAGGGTTCGCAGGACGTGGGCAAAGTAGTGAAGGAACTCAAGAACCTGGGCAGAACGGATCTAATTTGAGCACCGTGGTCAAGTTTGGCACCGACGGCTGGCGCGGCATCATCGCCGACGACTTCACCTACGAGAACGTGCGTGTGGCCGCTCGCGCCATCGCGCATTACGTGCTTGAGCACGAGGATGCAAAAGCCGGCGTCTGCATAGGCTACGACACTCGTTTTGGTTCGCGCTCCTTCGCGCGTGTAGTGGCAGAGGTGCTCGCAGGCGCTGGCATTCCCGTTACCCTCGCGAGCAAGATTACGCCCACCCCTGAGCTCTCCTTCGCCGTCCGCGGACGCAAGGCCGCCGGCGGCGTCATGATCACCTCCAGCCACAACCCGGCAGAGTGGAACGGCGTGAAGTACAAGGCCAGCTACGGTGGCTCCGGAAGCCCGTCGATCATCGCATCCATCGAAAGCTATTTGCTCAAGCCGCTTCCGCCGGCCTCCGCGCCCGCACTTATTGAAGAAGTAGATTTCTCCGCCTCCTACATCGCCGCGCTCGAATCCTTCGTCGACCTGCCAGCAATCAAAGCCTCGGGCTATCGCTTCCTGATCGACACCATGTACGGCGCAGGCAAAGGCTACATAGCCGGCATCTTCGAGCGCGCGGGCATCCCCTACGTAGAGTTTCGCAGCGAACTCAATCCTGCATTTCCCGGCATTAATCCGGAGCCCATCCTGCCGCACATCGCCGCCACACAGAAGGCCGTCGTAGCTGAGCATTGCGATGCAGGCCTCGTCACCGACGGCGACGCCGATCGCATCGGCTCTGTGGATGAGCATGGCAACGTGGTCGACGCACACAAAATCTTCGCCGTGCTTTTACAGTGGCTGCTGAAGCGTAAACAGTGGCCAGGCGATGTCACGCGCGCCTTCAACACCACCAAGATGCTCGACCGTATCGCCGCCAAGCACGGGCGCAAGCTGATCGAGCACGGCATCGGTTTCAAATACGTAGTCGACCTCATGCTGGAGCGCGAGATCCTGATCGGCGGCGAAGAGTCCGGCGGCATCGGCATCAGTCGCCACCTGCCGGAGCGCGACGGCCTGCTGAACAGCCTCCTCATCGCCAATGTAATGGCTGACGAGCACAAGACGCTAGGCGAGCTGGTAGCCGCGCTGCAAGCAGAGTACGGCGAACACCAATACGGCCGAATCGATATGCACATCAGCGACGAACTGAAGCAGTCCGCCATCCGCCGCGCAGGTGCAGGCCTCACCGAGGTGGCAGGCCTCAAAGTGCTGCGTACCGAAACTCTCGACGGCATCAAGTTTTTCCTCGAAAACCCCGCATGCGCAGGCAAACCTGAAGCCGCCGAAACCTGGCTGCTACTCCGCGCCAGCGGCACCGAGCCGCTGCTGCGGGTCTACTGCGAGAGCTGCAGCACCGAGAGCGTCCATCAGGTCCTCGAAGCCGCCCGCGCCTTCGTCCTGCGTGGAGACGCTGCGTGAGCGGATCCGTAGCGATCGAGACCGCAGGAATTCTCTTCGACATGGATGGGGTGCTGATCAGCTCGATCGGAAGCGTGAACCGCTGCTGGCGTCGCTGGGCCGAGCACTACGGCCTGCCGAACGCCGAGAGCGTTCAGATCGAGCATGGGACACGCGCGGTGGATATGATCGCCAAACTCAAGCCGGATCTCGACGTGGCCGAGGGTCTGCGGTTCATCGAGGACATGGAGATCGATGATGTTGCGGACCTGAAGGTTCTGCCGGGTGCGCGTGCGCTCCTCGAGAGCCTTCCTCCGGAACGCTGGGCGATTGTGACTTCGGCGACGTATCGACTACTGCTTGGGCGGCTGAAGGCGGCTGAGCTGCCGGTGCCAGAGCGCATCATCAGCGGAGATATGGTTGAGTGCGGCAAGCCAGATCCCGAGCCGTATCGCCGTGGTGCAGAGCTGATTCAATCGGCAGCATCGGAGTGTCTGGTGGTCGAGGATGCACCGAGCGGGGTGGGCGCCGGGATTGCCGCAGGCTGTCGTGTGCTTGGCGTTCTGGGGACGCACAGCGAGGCAGAGTTGCGCGCAGCCGGAGCCAGTTGGATCGTGCGGTCGCTCGAAGATGTGAGCGCAAAGGTCAGTCCACGCGGTCTGGTACTCAATCTCGAAACCGTCTAGCGGGCGACCTTAGCTTCAGCGCGTTTGAGCAGGATAGCCTCAACCCGCTGCAGGTCATCTTCCGTGTCCACGCCAATCGTGTCATGCGCGGTCTCGGCCACGTAGATAGAGATGCCATTCTCCAACAGCCGCAGCTGCTCCAGTCGCTCCGATTGCTCCAGCGCGCTCGGTGGCAGGGCAGCAAATCGCTCCAGCGCAGCCTTGCGATAGGCGTACAGCCCCAGGTGCTTCCAGTAGTTCTCATGGCCCAGGCCATCGCGGTCGAAGGGAATCGTAGCGCGCGAGAAGTACAGCGCCCGCCCATCAATCGCCGTCACCACCTTCACCGCATTCGGGTTGCCAATGTCTTCCGCTGTGCAGCGCACCTTCGGTGTAGTCACCTCGACATGCGGCGACGTAAACAGCGCGAGGATCGCTGCAATATGGTCAGGCAGCAGCAGCGGCTCATCGCCCTGGATATTGACGTAGATGTCAGCATCAACGATCCGCGAGACCGCATACAGCCGGTCGGTCCCGCTGGGCAGATCAGGAGAGGTCATCAAACAGCGCCAGCCGCGCGCGTCGCAGAACTGCTGCACCTCGGTGTTATCTGTCGCTACAATCACCTCGTCAAGCGCCGCACATGCCTTCGCGGCACGATAGACCCATGCAAGCATAGGTTCTCCCGCCATCTCGCGGAGAACCTTGCGGGGAAGCCGTGTGGAAGCGAGGCGTGCAGGAATGACGCCAATGATGCGGGGCCGGGAAGTACTCATGATCCAACTTTCTTGTCTACTTTATTCTTGCGGTAGATCTTGATGGCCAGCGCCACCACGACCAGCAGCACCACCCCAAGCACGATCGCCAGCGCATACAAAAATCTGAGGATCCCAGGAAGATAACAGGAGTACCCTCCGCCCGAAACGCCGCAATCTGGAGCTAACATCAGCGACGAAGCATGCGCCGACCGGCTCGCGGCGGCTGCGCAGGCCAGCACCAGCAGCTGAAACCATCGTTCGCGTTGCTGTATCCGGATTGGCAATGATGTACACACGTTTGACCTTAGAAGAAGCGAAATTTATGATGAAAGAGCGGCTGTCGTCGCGGCCGGGTTACCCTGTCCGCTGGATGCAGTCTCCCACCGGCGGTGTAGCTCAGATGGTTAGAGCGACGGACTCATAACCCGTAGGTCAGAGGTTCGATTCCTCTCACCGCCACCATTCGTCTGCTGCGCTACGCGCGGCCCTGGATCGCAACTTCTGCTGTAGAGAGTATCATTCTGCAATAGAGCTGCGTCTAAACCACAGCACGCTCGCTGCTGATCCTGAAACCGATCTCGGAGTCCTTCACCGCACTATGCCAAAGAGCCTCAAAATCTCACTACTTGCCGTATCGGTAGCCCTAATCGTTTGCATCTTCCTTGGCGTCAACACGCACAGCGTCGCCGCAGCCGGCAATCCCGCGCCACAGGACGCTTACAACCAGATCAACGTTTATGGCGAGGTGTTGCAGCATATCCAGGCCGATTACGTCGAGGTTCCGAACATCTCCAAGGTAACGAACGGCGCGCTCCGTGGCCTCCTTGAGTCTCTCGATGCGGACTCCAGCTACCTGACGCCTGCCGACTTCAAGACCTACCAGGCAGACCACGGCGGCAACGCGCAGGTGGGCATCAACGTCTCCAAGCGGTACGGTTACGCGACGGTCGTCTCTGTGGTCCCGGGCTCGCCGGCCGACAAAGCCGGCCTCTCCGACGGCGACATCATCGAAGCCATTGGCACTGAAGACACCCGCAACCTCTCGCTGGCCATGATCCATCTCCTGCTGGAGGGCCCGCCGGACACTAAGCTGGATCTTGCCGTGATTGGCCCCCGTAGCGCGAAGCCGCAAAAGATGACCCTCAACCGCATCCTGGTCGTCGAGCCACCAGCCACCGAGACCGAGTACGATAACGCCTCCATCCTGTACCTCAAGCCCATCATCATCGACCACGACCACGTGCAGCAGATAGAAGCCCGCCTGAAGGCCATGAGCAAGGATGGCAATAAGAAGATTTTGCTGGACCTGCGCGATGTCGCGGCCGGTGACATGCCGGAAGCGGTACGTTTGGCGAACTTCTTTATCGGCAATGGAACCATCGCCAGCCTCGAAGGGCAGAAGTACCCCAAGCAGTTGTTCTCCGCGGATCCGGCGAAGGCCATCAATACGAAGTCCCCACTGGTGGTGCTGGTGAACCATGGAACGTCCGGCCCTGCCGAGCTCGTTGCCGGTGCGCTGCAGGACGACGGCCGTGCCCAACTGGTAGGCGAGAAGACCTTCGGTGAAGGATCGTTGCAGAAAACCTTCGACCTGCCCGATGGCGGAGCTGTGATCCTCTCCATCGCCAAGTACGCTTCGCCGTCAGGCAAGCAGTTTGAGAACGCTGCCGTGACGCCGGGAACTGTCGTCGAACCCAACATCGACCTGTTCAACGACGTGGATGCAGACACCGAGGGAGCCTCCACTACCGCCACCAAGCCGGCCGTAAAGAAGATGCCTCCTCCGCCCGACGATCAGCTCAACAAGGCGCTGGACATGCTGAAGGCCAAGGCCGCCTGATCTCAGCGGTCAGCATGGTAAGGTTGGTTTTGCCGTGCCTACTCCTTTGAGCTCACACGACAGGGACTCTCCCAGCAAGCGGTCGCTGCTGTGGCGCGCCGTGCGCCGCTTTCCTTTCCGTGACCCCGACATCCGCAATCGCCATCTTGCGGCGCGGGCCGCGGTGCTGGCCCTGCTGGCCGCTTCTGCGGTCTTCGGCGTAATGCTCGGCCTCATCCTGGTCTACTCCATCAACCTGCCGCAAATGACAGAGCTGGAGCGCTACCGGCCCAGCACTACCACGGAGCTCTACGACATCCACGGCCGTGTCTTCGGCTCCTTCGCCCAGGAGCGCCGCATCGTCGTCCCCTATTCGGAGTTCCCGGACGTGCTGCGAGAGGCCCTTCTCTCCATCGAAGACAAGAACTTCGAGCACAACGGTGGCATCAACCTGGTGCGGGTGGCGGAGGCCGCCTATCAGGACGTCCACAGCCACGGCAAGGAGCAGGGCGCGTCCACGATCACCATGCAATTGGCGCGCAATCTCTTCCTCTCTTCGGAGAAGACCTACGGCCGCAAGCTTCAGGAGATCTTCCTTGCGCTCGAGATCGAGCGCCGCTTCACCAAGCAACAGATCTTCACCCTCTACGGCAATCAGATATATCTCGGTGGCGGCGTCTACGGGTTCGAAGCGGGAGCCGAGTACTACTTCAGCAAGCACGCCCGTGACCTCACACTGCCCGAGGCTGCGCTTCTCGCGGCGCTTCCCAAGGGACCTGAATACTACTCGCCGGTGCACTACCCGGATCGCGCCCTGCGCCGCCGCAACCTCGTCATCCAGGAGATGCTGAACGACCGCAAGCTCACCGTTCAGCAGTCGAACGCCGCCAAGGCTACACCGCTAGGGCTGCACCTGGAGTCGCCGCCCAACAGCGAAGCGCCCTACTTTGTGGAGGAGGTGCGGCGGCAGCTCGAGAACGAGTATGGCGTGGATGAGGTGCAAAGCGCCGGCCTCCGCGTCTACACCACGCTGGACCTCAACCTGCAGCGCGCGGCCAACCAGGCAGTGCTCGACGGCACGGCGGCCTACGAACGCCGCCGCGGCTGGAAGGGCCATCTCGACAACATCCTGCGCGACGGCCAGACAATGGACGACTACAAACATCCCGACTGGTCCCAGTCCATCACCAGGGACGCCTACCTGCACGCGCTCGTGACCAGCGTCTCCCCGGGACACATGACCGTGAAGCTAGGCAAGCTCAACGCCACGCTGGTTCCGGCCGACTGGGCATGGACCGGCATCGCCAAAGCCACCGACCTCGCACAAGTGGGGGACATCGTCTACGTAAAGGTCCTGAGTGGCGTGGACACCGGCGCCCCGCACGTAACGCTGGAGCAGGACAGCGGAGCCCAGGCCGCGCTACTGGCCGTCAATAACGCAGACGGCGAGGTGCTTGCCATGGTCGGTGGTCGTGACTTCCAGCTCTCGCAGTTCAACCGCGCCACCCAGGCCGAGCGCCAGGTCGGCTCCTCCTTCAAGCCCTACGACTATACGGCCGCCATGGAAGCCGGCATGAAGCCGTACGACACCGTGCTCGACGCGCCTACGACCTTCTTCACCGCGGGAGGCCCCTACTCTCCGCACGACTATGAGTCGAACTACCTCGGCCCCATGTCGCTGGTCGACGCCTTCGCCGAATCCCGCAACATTCCCGCCCTCCGGCTTGCCGACAAGGTTGGCATCAAACGCGTCATCGCCGTCGCGCATAGCTTTGGCGTTACCGGCAACATCCCTCCCTTCCTGCCCGTCGCCATCGGCGCAGCAGACATCTCGCTCATCGAGCAGGTCGGCGCATACAGCGTCTTTCCCAATGACGGCATTCGCATCGCGCCTCACTTCATTCGCCGTGTGATGCAAGCCGATGGCGAACCCGCGCAGCAGCCGCGCACCCAGGTCAGCGAAGTCATTCCGGTCCATATCGCGCGCGAGATGATGGTATTGCTCGAGGCCGTCGTGCAGCACGGAACCGGCGCCGCTGCCGCGCAGTTGAAGCACGCCCTCGGCGGCAAAACAGGCACGACGAACAACTATACCGACGCATGGTTCGTCGGCTTCTCGCCTTCCATTACCTGCGGAACCTGGGTCGGCTTCGATAGCCGCCAGTCCCTGGGCGACAGGGAAACTGGAGCCCGCGCCGCCCTCCCCATCTGGATGCAGTTCATGAAGGTCGCGATCGCCAACAAGCCCAACGAGACATTTTCCGCACCCAACGCGCCCAAGCGCCAGATCCAGATGCCGGCCCAGTCCGTCTCCGACACGGAAGCTCCAGCGCCGGCTCCGCCCCCAGCCGTGCCTCCGGCTGCAGCCCCTGCGCCCGAACCCAAACCGCAGCCCGCTCATCTCGAACCCGGCGAGCTGCGCTATCCCCTCGGGATGCATGCACCTTCAGCAGCTCCAGCCCATCCGCCGGCTCCAGTCAGGACCTCTCCGCAGTCTCACTAGCCGGCGCTATCAGTGAAACATTCAGCGCATCGGTCAACGCGAAGAAACGCTGCGTCCGCTGCACATCCAACCGGATCTGTTCGCGTAGCGCCTCGGTCGACTCGAACCGCCTCTCCGCCCGCAGGCGCTTCAGGAACGTCAACTCCAACGGCGTAGTCTCATCCAGCGCAACGGGCTCAAAGTCCAGCAGGTGCGACTCTACCGCAAACGAATCCGCACCAAACGTAGGCCGGTTGCCTACATTCGTGACCCCGCGAAACGTGCGCGCGCCCCCAATACGCAGCGTCGACACGTAGACGCCGTGCCCTGGCAGCAGCTCAGAATAAGGCGCCAGATTGATCGTCGGCACAGCGTGGAGGGTGCCGTAACCGCGCCCGGAAGCCGGAGTGCTCTGCACAGAGAACGACCGCCCCAGTAGCGCGCGCGCCTCCTGTAGTCTGCCTGCTGCAATCACCGCACGAATGCGGCTTGAGGAAATGGCAGAGCCGCGTGTGATGTACGGCACATAGGCCCGCACGCCGAATCCAAACTCGCGTCCCAGCTCCGACAATCCGGCGACATCCGCCTCCGCCTGATAGCCGAAACGAAACGTCTCGCCCTCATGGACCTCCACTGCGCGCAACCCATCGCGCAGCACGCGCTCGGCGAAGTGGCGCGCCGTCCAGTGGCGCAGCTCCTCGGTGAAGGCAAGCACCAGCACCCCGTCCAACCCGGTGTCGGCCAGCAGCCGCAGCTTCTCGTCTAGCGGGGTGATCAGAGGTAGCCGCGAACCCGCATGCAGCACATGCGCTGGATGCGGATCGAACGTGACCGCAATGGCGCTCGTACTCAACGTCCGCGCGCGCTCCAGCACCGACGCGATCACCATGCGATGCCCGCAGTGCACCCCATCGAAGTTTCCAATGGTGACTACCGACGATGTGAAGGAGCCGAGTTCAGAGAGTGAGCGATAAATCTGCATCAGGGGATATCTGCAACCTGCGTCGTGCCGGAAATATTGAATGTAAGTTTAAGTCCATCGTGCGCTAACCGTATGTGATCCGGCAAAGCCGCATTGGTGCTCTCGTGGTCCAGTCCGTGGCTGATGTGCGTGAAGTACGCCCTTCGCGGAGCAATCCTCTCCACCAGTTCAACCGACTTAGCCAGATGCGAGTGGCTCGGATGCGGCTCATGGCGCAGTGCATCGAGCACCAGAATATCCAAGCTTTGTAGCAGAGCGTAACTCTCCTCCGGAATGTCACTCACGTCCGTAAGGTAGGCAGCATCGCCGAAGCGGTATCCGGCAATCGTGTTCCACCCGTGCGTAACGGGCACGCGCACAAACGTCGCACCAAACAGCGGAATCTCAAAGCCTGCAACAGCTGGAATGCGATGCAGCGTCACACGCGCGCTGGTCGGGTAACGGTCGCTCTTGCGAAACGTGTACTCAAAGATGCGCTCGATCACATCCGCGGTCGCGTCATCCGCATAAAGCGGAAGGCCGTCCTTATGCGCGAAACTCAACGGCCGCAGGTCGTCCATCCCCAGCACATGGTCAGCGTGCCCATGCGTATAGAGCACCGCATCCACCGATTGCAGGTTCTCACGCACCGCCTGCACCTGGAAGTCCTGCCCGGTATCGATGACTACGTTATGTCCCCCATACGCAATCAGCACCGAAGGCCGCGTGCGCCGGTTAGGCGACCCCGCCTCATGCGCAGACGCGCACACCGAGCACTTGCAGCCCAGCGTGGGAACCGCCATCGAGGTTCCGCTTCCGAGAAAGGTGAGTGTCGCTTCCATGC
>JBAVDD010000175.1:0-17903 GCA_049587035.1 Acidobacteriaceae bacterium
CCTCTACCCCGCTTTCGGCTGGAATCCTCACTATCACCGACGACAGCGGGAACTCCTCCACCATTACAACGGGAAGTGGCGTCAATACATTGAGCCAGCTAGAGATCGCCATCAACAATGCTGGACTTGGAGTGACGGCGGGCATAGTAACGGATGCCTCTGGAGCCCGTTTGACGGTCACCAGCGATAATTCGGGCAGCGACGGGAACGTTACCGTGAGCTCCAGTGGGACAGGGTTAAGCTTTTCGCAAGCTGTGACTGGCAACAACGCCTCGTTGACAGTCAACGGAATCAGCGTGTCGAGCGCTTCGAACACGGTTACAGGTGTGATTCCTGGGGTCACCCTTAACCTGCTAAGCGCAAGTCCGGGCACTTCGGTGAACTTGTCGGTTGCACCCAACACCAGCCAAGCCTCGACCGCGATCAATCAACTCGTCACGGACTACAACACGCTAATCAGCGCTGTAAATGCGCAATTCGCAGACTCCGGTTCCGGCCAAGGTGTGCTTGCGGACGATCCCATGGTGCGCAATCTTCAAAGTGAACTGCTGCAGTCCATTGGCTACACGGCCGCTCCAGCAGCAGGCAGCAGCGCCACTACCGTCCCGAACCTTTCGTCACTGGGAATCTCAGTAAACGCTGATGGAACGCTGGGCGTCAATAATACGACATTGAACAACGCTCTACAGAACAACTTCAACGACGTTCAGAACTTCTTTCAAGGCACTGCCATGAACGGCTTCGCGAACTCTCTCGACCAGCAACTCACCAGTTTCACAAGTCCGGCAGATGGATCGTTCACTGTAGACCTCCAGAGCATCAGCACAGAAAGCTCCGGTCTTCAGACCGACATCACAAACTTCCAGACCAATGTGATCAATCCTTTGCAGACGCAGTTGCAGAGTGATTTCAGCCAGGCGGAGATCCTGCTGCAGCAACTGCCCACGGAGATGAAACAGATCGATGAAGAGCTTGGTCAGAACACTGCTTCGGGAGGCTAGTCGGAGACGATCATGAACTCAACGGAACTCACCTATCGCAAGACTGCCGTAGAGGGCGCTGATGGCTTCGGCCTGTTGATTGCGCTCTACGATACACTCGCCGGCAACCTGAAGCGCGCGGCCGAAGCCGAGCGCCGCCAGGACATCGAAGCCCGTTGCAACGAGATCAACCACGCAATCCTGGTCGTTGCCCATCTTCAAAACTGGATTGAGCGTTCCGATGGTGGAGAGTTGTCACAAAAATTGATCGCGTTCTACTCCTCGCTGCGAAGAACGATGTTCGAGGCGCAGGTGAAACGATCCGCTGAACTTCTCGAAAGACAGATGGATTTAGTCCTCAGTGTGCGCGAGATGTGGCAAACCATGGAGCTCCGTCCCGCTGAGGCTCCAGAAGCCATTCCTCCCGGGTCCATTGAAGCGACCTCCGCTGCGATGCCGCAAGCAGAACGCTCTTGTGGTTCAAGCTGGTCTGCATAGAACAGCTTCGATCCAATCTCCGTAAATCCGTTGCAATCCAGTCTGCTGTGCCAGACGAAAGGCATTGCGCAAAGCGCGTGTCGAATTGACCTTACCAACGCCCGGCAGGATGCTAGCTCGGGGGTTGCAAATAGTTCAGCAAGGTGTTCGGGAGCACCTTCGCGGTAGCCGCCAGCGCTGCACTATTGTCTGTTTCCGCTTGGCTTAGGTTTGTGGCGGCTGTGGCCATATCGACGCCAACCAGGTTAGTGGCCTGCGTCGCCAGGCTGACCGTGTCCTGTTGCAGAAACGTCTCTTGTGAGTTGAGTTGACTCTCGGCGTTGCCATAGAACGCCTGCTGCTGCCCGACGTAACTGATCGCCGAGCTGACATCATTTGTTGCGCTCTCGATCGAAGACGCATCCCCGCTTTGCAGCGCGCTTACCAAAGAACTCAGAGCACCGAGGACATTGTTACTCGCGGTGGAAAATATGTCGCTTCCGGGCAGATTCACCTGGACACTGAGACTGTCCCCGACGGCAACCGAAGTGGCTTCGGTATTCCCGTTGTAGGTGTATCCGCTCGCAGAACTGGCGTCCACCGTGAACGGTGTCGTGGTCCCTGTCCCGGAGAACAGGTAGCTCCCGGCGACCGACGTGTTTGCCGCCGACACAACGGTTGCCAATACGCCCTGCATCTGGGTTGCGATCGCCTGCATGTTTGACGCGGAATTGGTTCCGTTCGCTCCTTCCGTACCAAGCGAAACCGCCTGAGTAAGCGCCGTCACGACATTGCTGAGCACCGAACTGGCTGTTTCAACACTGGAAAGAACCGTGCTGACATTCTGTGTATATTGATCCACCTCACCAGTCTCGACCGTATTCTGGACCATGGCCGCAGCAGCGGTTGGGTTGTCCGACGGCACGCTAACACTGCGTCCAGTAGCGACCTGTTGGAGTGCCGTGTTAAGTGCCGTCTGGCTCTGTTGCAGATCGGACAGAATATCCGGCGTAATGTTTGGATTAATTTGCATATGAGTTAGTAGCTCTGTGAGGATCCCATGTCCATGGCGATTGTGTTCAGTTGTTGAATCGTGCTTACAATACGCGCACCTGCCTCATATGCGGTTTGAAAGCGAATCAGGTTGGCCGTTTCGTCATTGATATTCACGCCCGACACCGCTCCGAGTTGATCGGTCAATTGCAGTAGGTTCGTGCCGATGGCTGTCGATTGTGTGCTGGCATTGGAAGCAGCGCTGCCTACATTGAAAACGATACTTGCATACGCGTTTGCCGGTGTCTGTCCAGACGTAGACTCGAAACTTCCCAGAGCTGAATCAGTTGTCGAGACTTGTAACGTGTCCCCTACCGTCGCCGTAGAGATGACCGCCTGACCATTCGCGTTGAGAGCTAGGCTCGCACCAGCGCTCAGCGTTCCAGCGGACACCGCGCTCGTGATGGCGTTTTGCAGGTCTGCGAGGGTCGAGGAAGCGCCCGCGGTGAAGGAGAACGTCTGTCCCGTAGACGCATCCGAAATCGTTGTGATCGATCCATTGGTCAGGGATGAGGCCAGCGTAAGGGGAGCCGTTGTCGTGCCCATCGTCGAGGTGGCCGAATTTGACGGAAGCAAATTGCTCAGAACGGCGGATAAGTTCGCCACATTGCTATTGCTGCTGCTGGAGCCCGAGGCATTAACCGCGATCGAAGATGGCGAGGAGAGAGAGACGGTCATTCCCGAAGCAGCGTCAACTGGGTTGGAGGGTACGGAGAAGAAGTTTTGTCCCGCGTTCCCGTTCGAGTCCACCCCTTGCGTCTGGGCAGTGTTGAAGCCGCTGGAAAATTGGGTGGCCAGCGAGTTCAGTTGTGACAGCATTCCAGGAATCACCTGGTCCCGCGTCTGGATGGCGCCGCCAAGCTGCCCTCCGTGGATGGCCGAGGTAATGTTGCTTCCGTTGGAGTCAAGCACTTGCTGAAACCCGTCGCTGCCGGTAGTAGTCTGTAGCCCAAAACTCTGGTTCCCCATCACGAGCGGCGTTCCGTTCGCAGTGGTGACGGTGTCTCCTTCATTGGTCTGGGTAACCGAGATGCCCACCACACCCGACAACTGCTGTAGAGCCTGGTTCAGTTGATCCTGCGTCGAACCATCGCTCTGACCAGAGACTGTCAACTGCTCGACCTGACCGTTCAGTTGGGCAATCTGCTGGGTGAGCGTATTGACCTGCGCCACCGACGACGTAACCAGGCTGTTGGCTGACGACTGCGCGCTCGTCAACCCGTCGGCCGTAGTGTTGAAGGCCTGGGCAAGGTCCTGACCGGCCGAGAGAACACTTTGCTGGGACGCTGTGTTGGTTGGACTGGCAGAGAGATCCGTCAGGCTGCTGGTGAACGACGTGAGGGCACTTGCGATGTCCGTGCCGGTAATCGTGAAGTACGTCTGTATCTGTTGCAAACTCGCAGATTCGATGTTGGAGCTGCTCTGCAAGGACGTCTGCTCTTGTATCTGTAAATTGATCAGTTGATCCTGAACGCTCTGGATTCCCACCAAGCTGACGCCACCTCCGGTGATGTCATTGCCAGACTCGTTCAGCGGATCTTCGCTCAGTTGCGCAACCTCTTCGGTGTAGCCCGGAGTGTTCGCGTTTGCAATGTTATTGCTCGTAGTATCAATCGCAGCCTGCGCAGCATTGAGCGCCTCTACCCCGATATAGAGCGATGTATTGAGTCCGCCCATGGCGTTACATCTGGCCGGACCAGGTCTGTTGCCCTCGCCTGGTGCCAGAAGCCTCCCGAAAGTTTCCCGTGCGTGAATCGAACAGAGAGAGCATCAATCTCCCAGAATGGCTTGCGTGTCTCAAGACTGCTTCATAGACTTGGCTGGATCGTCGCAGCGATTGACGCGCCTCATAAATCTCAAGCGTCAGGTGTTGATCAGCAGCTGACCATTGCGCAACGCCCTCAACCTTGCTGCCAGTTGCGCCGAGACCCAATGAGACACCCAACCGCCACGTAAGATGTTCCTGCCTGGCGAGACTCCCCTCAAGCTCGGTCAACTCATTCCTTGTAATCGCAAGGAGCGCGAAATCGAGTTCCTTCATGAGGGAACAAACAACGTCGAGATGCTCCTGCGCTCGCACATTTCCAACATCGACGCTCATATCCACACTACTCACTCTCCGTGGGCGTACTTGCTTCACGCACCGTTTGCATACCTTGCTACTGTGCTTCACCCACCATCGACGCAGCTACGCTTGCCGGATCGACCTGGTATTGCCCTGCGCTGATGGCCTCGCGGAGGCTGTCCACCTTGCCCTGTCGTACATCCGGCAAGTTTAACGCCGTACTCACAAGAGAAGCTACTGCTACCGCTCCAGAGCTAAGGCTCGTCCGGTCGTCTTCCGAGACGCCGCTCGAACCCGCGGCTGACCGCGAGTTCCCTTGTGTGCCGACTTGTTGAGAGCTCAAATCGCTCGCAATTTGGCTGGCCGCCGAGTTATAAAGATCAATCCTCATATTCCCTCCTAGACTGGTCCCTCTAGCTATCGGCATATGTTGCTCAGAAGTTTAGGGGCATACCTTTTCCACATCGAACCTATACCGCCGAGTTACGGCCTACCTCCTTCGTGCCCGTGGTGTCCTCAGCCGCTTGCTTATCTGCGGCAGCGTGCATCGCCTTGGCGATCATCCTCCCGATCCCGAGCCCGCCCGATGCTGCAAGGGAGCTTGATAGGGTCTGGATCCCAAGGCTCATCATCTGCTCGCCGCCCGCGTCCTGATCGGCATCCCCGCCGGGCGCGCTTCCAAACGACTGCTCCGCTTCTTTCAGCCAGGTCCCGACGAGAATCGCTTCAAACTGCTGGGAGCCTTTTGTGATCTTGGCGTCATCGCTTGGGCCCTTATTCCTCGCCAGCCCCTGCATCAGACTGTCTTCTTTGGTATCAAGAAGACTCGCCTGTGTTCCCAATGAACCGATTCCAGCGCTTGTTCCCATCTATTGCACCTCCAGTTCCGCTTGCATCCCACCTTCAGCCTTGATGGCTTGCAGGATCGCTACGACGTCATGTGCCGTGGTGCCGATTGCGTGCAACCCGTTCACCAGTTCGTCCACGTTCGCTCCCTCCTCCAAACGCATCGACTGGGCTGGCCCGTCGCTTACGTTCACCGATGTTTGTGGTACCAGTACCGGCGAGGGAGCTGTTCCGGGAGGTCCTTGTCCTGCCGGTGATCCGAACGGCTGCACCGGCGTGTACGAGGTCACTACCTGGATCGAGAGGTTGCCATGAATCACTGAAACGGGTGAGAGCTTGACATCTCCCCCCATCACAATCGTCCCAGTGCGCTCATTGATCACAATCTTCGCCGGCGTGTGGGCGCTTATGAGCAGATCCTGTACCCGCGCGATCAACACGGGCACCGACTGAGCAGCAGCATCCGCAACACTGATATCGACTCGCTCACTATCGAGTGCGGTAGCTACTGGTTTGCGAAACATGGTGTTGACCGCGCGGGCAATCTCCGTGGCCGTGTTGAAATCAGGATTCCGCAACAGCAGCGAGACTGTTTTGAAGCCGCTAATATCGACAGCCGTGTCTCGCTCCACAATGCCCCCGTCGGGGATCGTCCCCACGTTGGTGGGGTTCACCTGTTTGCCATTGGACCCGGTGCCCACGAAGTATCCACCCATGACTAATGGCCCCTGCGCCTCGGCATACACCTTGCCATCCGGACCATGCAGAGCACTCATCAACAACACGCCACCCTCGAGGCTGTGCGCATCGCCTACAGAACCCACCGTTACATCGAGTCGCTCACCCGGCCGCGAAAACGGCGGAAGCGTCGCGGTGATGAACACCGCTGCCACATTCTTGACCACCGAGGTACTGGGTGGGATGAGCACACCCATCTTTTGCATCGCGTTCGCCAAAGTCTGCACAGTAAATATCGTCTGTTGAGAGTCTCCAGTTCCATGCAAACCCACCACCAGACCGTACCCAACAAGCGGATTGTCCCGCACCCCTGCAATTGTGGTAATGTCGCGCACCAGCACATGGCGGGTTGGACCCCCAGCTTGAGCATGCATCGAGCCCACTAACATCAGACTGACAACCAGCAACCATCCGGCCAGGGACCGGAGTCGCGATACATCGTAATCGGACGGAAGCATCATCATCCTTAGAAGCCAACCAGCCATAAAATCGCTCTGGTAATGGGATTGAGAGGACGGGTGCTGTCGGCGATGATGCCCTTTCCCTTCATCTCGATCTCGAGGTTGCTCAACTGGGTAGAAGAAACGATATCGTTTGGCCCGATGTCTCCTGGCCGAACCACACCGCGCACCGTGACATCCTCGTGCTGGTTGTTCATGAAAATGCGTCGCTGCGCCTCCACCACCAGGTTGCCGCTTGGCAGTACATCAATCACCTGGCCTGTCAGAGTTGTTTGAAACGTCGTCTTTGAATCCGTCGCGCCCGCACCCTTGAGTGCGGTGGAAGAGTTCGCATTGAAAAGTGGATTCAGCCCAGTCGTGTTGACCGCTCCAGCCAAGCCGGTGATCCCGGAGCTGGTCTGAAACGTACGCTGATAGCTAGAGTCTCCACTCTGCGCAGCCGTCGTTTGCACAGCGACCAAGATCACAATCGTGTCGTTCACCTTGTGCGCCTTGTAGTCCGTCGACAGGTCACCCAGCGTATTGCTCGCGCTCCATAAACTCCCAACTGTTCTTTCAGCGACGGCGTGGACATCCTGCTCCTGGAGCCGAGAAATGTAATCCTTGCGCAGTTGCTCAGAGTTGTCCTTGGACTTCTTCATCTTGCCAGCCTCGGCCAGCGGAACCATCGTCACAACAAGAAGGACTCCGATCAGGACGTGATGCCACACTCGAATCTTCATTGGTTTCTTCTTCACAGTTTGCCTCTCAGGAATCCGTCGCTGCATATTTGCGCCAGGTAGGTATGCCTTCCTTTGTCAACGACGCGGATCGCCTGCCCGACATTGCCGCCCTCAAGACAGGTCACCGCCAGCTGAATGCGAATGTGAGTTCCCTCCAGCAGCAAAACTGCAGCTGTTCCCGCACGCATTACGGCCTGCGCTCTCGCCTGCGTGTCGCGCTCTGGCCGCGGGGAAGCGTGCTCGAAGGTCTGCGTCACCGTTCGCACATCCTGCGTCCGGATGAGGCCTACCGCAACATAAAACGGGAGACACTCCTGCTGACGAGCGCAGTCGAGCCGAACCCTCAATCGATGAATTCCCCATGGCTCCATCGACTCCACTTTCAATGTCGGAACATTGGTCTTCGCATACACATCACTCAGTAGGGTCACCTGCATGGGCAATACCCGGAGTCCTGCCGCACCGATCGCACTGGCCACCTCAGACGAGGTGATGTCTTCACGTCCCGGCATCGCCGTCGCCGGCAATGTCATCAGCGCCAGTAACCATGGAATCGTCATTATCCTGCTTTTCATCGGCATCGCACTCACACTTACTGGGCTAGCTGATTCAACTGCTGAAGCATCTCGTCGGCCGCCTTGACGACCCGCGAGTTTGATTCGTACGACCGCTGCGCAAGGATCATATTCACGAATTCATCAACGATGCTCACATTCGACTGCTCAAGCATTCTCTGTTGAATCGACCCCAGGCCCGACGAGCCGCCTGGTGTTCCGACAACTGCCTCGCCCGATGCTGTCGTCGGGAGATAGATATTGTTCCCAACGCTGTTGAGCCCGCCCGGGTTTGAGAAGCTTGCCAACTGGATGACCCCCACCTGCGCCGCCTGCGTCTGGCCCGGCAGCGTTACGCTCACGGTTCCATCGCTGCCTACGGTGATGTTGGTTGCATTAGGGGGAATGGCGATCGCCGGCTGCAGCGCATTGCCGTTCGCCGTTACCAGATTGCCCTGCGCATCCGTCTGAAAGGAACCGGCCCTTGTATAACCAATCTGGTTATTGGGCAGCAGAACCTGGAAGAACCCCGAACCCTGAATCGCGAAATCCAGCGGATTGCCCGTACTGGTCAGGTCGCCCTGGGTCTGGGTGATCTCAGTGTTGCCTGGAATCGTACCAAGGCCAATCTGTAAACCCGCAGCCACCGTAGTCTGCTGTGTTGCAGCGGCACCGGGCATTACTTCGGTCTGATACAGAAGATCGGAGAACTGCACGCGGCGCGCCTGAAATCCAGAGGTACTGGAGTTGGCCAGATTGTTTGCGATGTTATCGAGATTAATCTCCTGCGCTGTCATGCCAGTAGCTGCGGTGTAGAGTGCATGAAACATTGCGAAGCTCCTTTACTAACTTTTGGAATTAGCTAACCTTGGGAAGGTCCTGGGTTGCTGTTTTGTCGATCTCAGAGTTAAACATGGAGAGGGCGCGCTGCATCATCTCGTCCGATCGCTGCGCAGTAATCAGCTCCACCATGCCAGAGACGGGGTTCACGTTGGAACTCTCAAGCGCACCCTGTTGGACCGTAGAGTCCGTGGCCGCGACTGCACTTTTCGCCGGCGCCGTGTAATAGGTACTACCAAGACTGTTGAGCACGATCCCTGCAGGAAACGAGACAAGCTTCAGTTTGCCCGTCACCGCGCCATTGGATGAGATGGTCCCGTCCGGACTGATCGAAACCGGACCAGGAAGAATCGCCAGACTGCCTTTTTGTCCCATCACCGGATCGCCCTGCGCTGTCACGAGCTGGCCCTTGCTGGACACCTGGAAGGCGCCGTCCCTCGTATAAACAGGTCCGTTCGCGGTCTGGACAACAAAGAAGCCCGACCCCTGTACCGCCAGATCCAGGTCATTGCCCGTCTTCTGCAACGCACCCTGGCTCATGTCCAGCTTTGTTCCACCCAGCACACCATAGTCGTTGATGGCACGGTTCAACGGTGAACCCATCGCGTTGCTGCTCGCTGTCAGTACCGAGCTGAAGACATTCTGCTCCGCGAGATAACCCGTGGTGCTTGAGTTCGCAAGGTTGTTGGCGATCGTATCCAGCGCCTTTGTTCGGGCGATCAGTGCAGTGCTCAGGGCATAGTATCCGCTATCCATAGTTGCCTCTCGGCATAGGACAGTGCATGAAGCATGCCAATTGAGCGGGCAATTTTTGCCCAGATCACCGCTCTAACTGTACGAAAATCCAGGAATCGATGAGGAAGAGATGAGAAGGAGTTCCTCGGCCCTTAGAGCAGCGAGCCACCAGGTTCGGGTGTCTCATGAAAATCCAATGTTGGTCGCAAATAGCAGCGGATGATCCGCACCTGCCAGTCACACTGCCTGCAATAGTGTGGGATGGATCTCCCGCTCACAAGAACAGCTTGCAGAAGACTCGCCGCACCGCTGATGAGCAGCCTTCACGATTCCTGTCCACAGACCTTCGCCACGCAAGCCCTGCCGCTCACGGGCGTATTCCTGTACGCAGGCGGGCAAGGACCACTCCGCCGCGAACTGGAGACCAGCGAGCACGCTGTTGGTGGCTCTGCGATCGCGCCACACCCAACCCGCCGTGGACGGCAACTCCTCGATCGCGTGGCACAGCCCCACCAGATACGCACTCTCAGGACTGACGCCTTCCCGCTCTCCGGCGATGCACTTCACGTGACCCGCAATCTCTCTGGAGTGGGCCCACAACTCAGCAACGGCAGCGGAAACTTCCCTCGAAGCAGACGACGCAAAGATCGCCTGCCCGCAGGCTTGCAGGCCCATCTCAGCGATGCAATCTGTCATGCGAAAGGGCCTTCCCTGCACTGCCGCGTCCGTTCGCTCCTTTGCTCGCAATACGCACAGGGTAGCGCCAAGGTCACTCAGAATCAGCCCGCTTAGCGCTTCTAGGTCAACATGAAACTCGCCCAACGCAAGCTCTGCCAAAAGGAGTGTCTGCGGCATGACGGGAATCTCACACCGCTCGACTGAATCCGAGATCAGCCACGGTCTTGCAGCTTCGGGTGCGTTACGGTTTGTTCTGTTTGAGACGCTAGCCGTGCAGATCACTGTAGTTTTACCTGCCCTGTGATCGGCAGATCAAGCCAAAGATTTCAGCCAAACGCTCGAACTTCCTCAATCGTTTCCGGAAGAATGTCGCATCGTTGGACTGCTGTAGCGTCTCTGTAGCGAAACAGTACATTCACCATGCGGCGCTGGCTTGAAAGCCGGATCCATGCAAACTCTCGACAGTGCGAGAAGCTCGTCTCGCGTGCCTTCACCTCGAGAGCCAGGTCGCCCACTTTGTTCGCGATCTCCGTGGGAGTCAGTGAGTCGTCCAGGAAAACATCCCTGCACTCTGGCGCTGGCTGGAGATGCTCCATCCGGTGCCGGTACTCGCTGGGAGTGATAAAGCAAGGCTCCGCTCTAAAGCCAGTGGCTTGCTCGATGGCATGCAGAAGGCTGTGTTCCACGCGATACACAAATCCGAACAGCACTCGTTGGGCGCTCGCAGAATGGTGCAATGGAACCCCAGAAAACGTGCGCATCAGGCTTACAGGTAGATCGGTTTGAGCCGAGACGATGGTTCGTTCCTTTGCCATCACCGGGTAACCCCACTGCGTCGCTCGAGCAGAGGTCAACTGCCACTCGTCAATCAACCCCATCTGAACGAGGGTCGCCTCCAGCACTTCTCCAGCCCGCATACTCTTGACCGTCGCGGCACGAAGCTCTTCCTCGGTCAGCCACCGCTTAGCGAGTAAAACGCTCCCGATCGAAACCCGAGGCTGGTGTGGCATCTCGATGCTTCGCGTAGCGGCCAACGCCGACAAGCGACTATGTGTAGCCTTCACAAAGCAGTCCACGCTACAGAACCACGTTTGCCCCATCCGTATACCCACGCGATCCTGCGGTATGCTTCGCATAAAGAGCCGCTGATTGCAGGTCTTCAGACCACACGCCCAGTGCAGGCTCTTCCATCCTCTATCCACCGTCAAACATAGCGACTCTACCAGTTGTCTCATCGGTCTCCATCTTTCGTCGTGTTAGCCTCCAAAGTGCGATGCCAGAGGTTCCGGAATCTCAGTGATCCTCAGACCGTAGTTGCCGTCAACAATCACAGCTTCTCCACGTGCGATTACCTTGCCATCCAGCAGCAACTCAACCGGATCATCCACGTCGCGATCCAGCTCGATCACTGACCCGCTCGCGAGATCGAGGACCTCTCGCAACGGCAGTTGACACTGGCCGAAGCGAAGCGAAACGCTCAGCTCGACGTCCATCACCAACTGCAGATTCGCCGGGTCGGTACCAGGCCTTTTCGCTCCGAGTAAGCCCTTCGCTGCATATGGGCTCACCATCGCATCCAGCAGCGCCTTGTTGAGATAGAGCGAAAATGAGATCTGTTCTCCATCGTCACTGGTAGCAGTCAGAGAAACGGCGGTCTGTTCTTTCCTCATCTCGGCTCTCTGTTCAACGGCGAACGTCACCGGCCCATACTGATCAAGCAGAGCCGTACTTAGAGCTTCCATGGCCGACGACAGGAGTTGCGTTACCGCGTCCTTATGCGAGGCTTCGAACTCAGTTTTTGGTTCTCCCAACAACTTCGTCGCGAGCCGCTCAACCTGCTGTTGATCGGCAAAGACACAGCACTCTCCTTGCAGTTCTCCCTCAGCAGTGATCCGGAACCCAACCGTCTTCTCAGATCGCGGCATAGGCTCAAGCTCATCGATCAATCGAAATTGCCACTGCGATGCCAATCGGTGAGTGAAGGAATCGGAGAGAGATTCCGCCAGTGCATTGCCAAAGGTCTGAGCTGCCTGTAAAGAATTCAATGGTTCCATATGGTTACTCCTTACCCCAATCCGCTGGCCGCATGGGATTGCCCACCTGTGCAGCCTTCTTCGAGCCGTTTCTTACCGGAGTTGCCTGGAAGATATCCAGCCCCCCGACCGTGAGCATTCCGGGCGTACGAACCGGCGTCCGCAGTTTCAAGAGGCACCCTGGCTGCAAGGCGACGAGATCTCGCACCGCAACCTTCATGCGTGGAAGTCCCGCCGCAACCACCACATCGCAATCAAGCATGCGCTCACGAATGCTACGAACCGGAAAGTATCTCAGGCCCCCTTTGCGCTGCGGCTGCTCCAGCTTGATCTGCTTGAGCAGAGCGTTGAGAAATGACGTGGGAAAGACCAACTGAAAGGAACCGTGGATCCCGGCTATCTCCATCTGAAATTTGACCAGCGTTACCTTCTCATTTGCCGGGCAGTACTGATGAAGCAGTGACGACTTGATCCTCCGGTTACTCACCAGCGCCATGTTGGGCATGTGCCACGCATGCTCGGCCTGTCGCGCAATCAGTGAGGTGACATCCTGCATGATCTCCTCTTCGATCTCCGAGAGCTCGCGGGGAACGTTCTCCGAAGTACCACTCCCGCCGAGCAGGACTTCGATCATGGGAAACACCATATCCAGGTCGCACTCGACAACAACTGCACCGGGCAACGTGCTCAAGGAGAACGGCACAATGTAGCTCAGCGGCGGAATCGTTGCAATATGCTCCTTCAGCGGCACCTGGTCGAGCGTCGACAGCTTCACCTCCAGCGCAGCCCCCAGGTAGACATCCAGAGCGCTGGCCAACTGGCGAGCAAAGCCCTCATGAATCGCAGTGAGCGAACGAGCGTTTTCGTTGGAGAGGCGCCCCGCCGATCTGAAGTTGCATCCATGAATGGAGCGCGTGCGATCGTTCGGCTTCTTCGACTGTGCTGATAGAGGGATCTTCGCCAAGTCTTCAGCATTCTTCGCACTAGGCATCATGGATCGGCCTCCTCGTCATATTCATTTCTGCTGGCCGTTCGCGCAGGTGCGCCAGCGACACCCTCAACTTCTTCATGATGGCCTGGCGTATCTGCGAGACTCGTGAGAGCGCGACTCCAACAACTTCGGCGATCTCCTTCATCGTTAGTTCCTCCTTGTAGTACAGAGAGAGAATCAACTGCTCCCTTTCGCTGAGCTTCGAGATCGCCTCCGCCAAATGCTCTTTGAGCTCGCCTTGAAGACAGAGATCGAACGGATCTGGATCGTCCAGGTTTGGAGCCGACTCGATGATGTCCATCACGTCTGCACTATCATTCGAGACCGCGCTCTGTTGCCCAACCAGATGAAGCCCATCGATCTGCGCCATGATCTTACGCAGATGCCCCACCTCCAGTTGCATCTCTTCGGCAATCTCCGCTTCCACGGGATGCCTTCCCAACCTGCCCTCCAGCCGCGCGGTTGCTTCCAGCACCTCGCGGCCGCGACGGCGTATGGAGCGGGAACCCCAGTCGGATTCCCGCAGGCTGTCCAGGATTGCGCCACGAATTCTGAACTTCGCGAAGCCGCTGAAGTTCGGGTTCTTGGCGCTGTCGTAGCTGCGACTGGCCTCCAGCAGGCCGATTACACCGGCATTCACCAGGTCCTCCAACTCCACATGCTGCGGTAGCCGTTCCCGCAGACGCGAGGCAATGTAATACACCTGTGACAGCTCCTGCATCACAAGAGTATTGCGCTCGTCCACATCCACTGCACTTGTCATGTACGCCGCTTCTGCTGGCATCATCGGGTCACCTGCCTGATCGTTTAAACGTCATATTTCCTGATTTCTTTACCGCACCGATCCAAGAGATTGCACTTGCGTCATCGGCGGAATCTCCGAGGGAGAGATCACCACGACTCTTGGAAGAAACGGGTCCAGTAGGCGCTTCAAATAGAAGCGCCCTGGGGACGAACACAGCAGAACCGGCGGCGCTGCCGCAAACTGATCACCGAGCATGGCGCGCAGGCCGGTCATCACGCGGCTCGCTACCGAAACCTGCATCGCACCTCCAACCATCGGTTGAGATTGCTGAGAGGTGGTTCGAGCGCACTCCTCCTCAATCGAGCGATCCAGCGTGACCACTTTGAGTTGGCCGCTGTCGTCGAGAAGCGGTCGAATCAATGCGCGTCCCAGCGAGTGCCTTGCGGCCTCCACCAGGGCAATCGGGCTCTTGTTCACCGCGGCAGCTTCGACGAGTGCCTCGAGAATGGTTCCAAGGTCGCGAATGGACACCTGTTCGCGCAGCAGTTGTTGCAGCACCTTTTGAATCTCTCCCAGGCTCATCAGCTTCGGCATCAACTCCTCCACAAGCTTCGGGTGCGAGTCTGACAGCCGGTCCACCAATCTCTTCGTTTCATGGCGCGACAACAGATCCTGCGCATTCTGCTTGATCACCTCCGCAAGATGCGCCGCGAGCACTGCCGTATGGTCCACGACCGCATATCCAGACGCAATCGCCTGTGCCTGCAAATCCGGCGCGATCCACTTTGCCGGCGAATCAAACGCTGGCTCTCGCGTCTCCTGCCCTTGCAGATCGCCCGGCTTGGGGTTGGAGTTCACCGCTAGCAGACGGTCGCGCCGCATCTCCCAACGCGCAATCTCCACACCGCGAAGGTAGATCACATACTCCTTCTCTTTGAGTGAAAGGTTGTCGGTGATGTGAATAGACGGCACGAGGAATCCCAGTTGCTGGGCAAGATTTTTTCGCAGCGACTTCACTCTGGCCAGCAGCTGCCCACCCTGTTTGGCATCGACCAACGGAACCAGCCCGACGCCGACCTCCAGCATCAGATCGTCCAGCTTTAGCACGGCGTCCATCGGATCGACCGCTGAAGCTCCAGCGGCTCCAGCCTTTGCCGTAGCCGCCTTCGCTGTCGCCTGAGATTCCTTCTCACTCGACGGCTTCATTTTCCACGCCGCAAACATCGTGACTCCACCTAGCACGAGAAACGACAGCTTTGGCATTCCTGGAATCAGCGCCAGCCCCAGCAACACCGCGCTTACTATCCACAGCGGCCGCGACGTCTTGAACATCTGCTTGCCGATATCTTCGCCAAGAGAGAGGTCCGATCCCGCCCGTGTTACTACGATGCCGCCCGCAACCGACACCAGCAGAGACGGAATGATCGACACCAGGCCGTTCCCCACCGTGAGGATCGTGTACGTCTTTAGCGCCTGCTGAAATGGAATGCCCTGCTGGAACACGCCGATCAGAAAGCCTGCGACGATGTTGATCGTCAGCACCAGAATCGTCGCCAGCGAATCCCGCTGGCTGAACCGCGCCGCGCCATCCATAGATCCGCAGAACTCCGCTTCGCGTGCAACCTGCTCGCGGCGCGTGCGCGCCTGCTCTGCGTTGATCAACCCGGTGTTCAGGTCCGAGTCAATGGCCATCTGCTTACCCGGCATCGCGTCGAGCGTGAACCGCGCCGTTACCTCAGCCGTGCGCACCGCGCCGTGGCTCACCACCAGGTACTGAATCGCGATTAGCGCCAGGAAGATCACAAACCCGACAATGTAGTTTCCACCTACGACAAACTGTCCAAAGGCCTCGATCACCTTCCCTGCAGCCGTTGAGCCCTCGTTTCCGTGCAGAAGGATGCGCCGCGTGCAGGCAAGATCGAGCGACAACCGCATCAGCGTCAACAAGAGGATGAGGCTCGGAAACACCGAGAACTGCACCGGACGCAAGATCTGAATCGCCGTCAGCAACACCAGGACCGAGACCATGATGCTGAAGGTCAGCAGCAGATCCAGGACAAAGCTTGGCAACGGCACGAGCATCACAAAGACCAGTGCTACAGCTCCAGTAGGAATAATCCAGTCGGAGGACGCTTTTAGTGTCTCCAGTAGTCCACGCTTCTTATTCACGATGGCCTCACCTCGTTTAACGAGTTGGCCGAGGCTCTCCTCTGAGCATCCCGGCGTTTCACTTCTTCCTGCGCCTTGTACACCAGCACAAGGATCTCCGCGACCGCGTGATACAGCTCAGCCGGAATGGCATCGCCCACGTCGACACCCTTATAAAGCGCCTGCGCCAGCGGTCGATTCTCCATCACCGGAATGCCGCGATCCTGTGCAATCTCCCTGATCTTCAGCGCCAGCACATCAAGCCCCTTGGCCACCACGAGCGGCGCAGGCATGTTCAGCTCATATCTCAGCGCGACAGCGTAATGTGTCGGGTTGGTGATCACCACCGTGGCCGTCTCCGCCGCCTTGATCATCTGCCGACGTCGATTCTGCCGTTGCAATCTCCGAATGCGAGCCTTGTTCGCAGGGTTTCCCTCGGAGTCTTTCATCTCCTCGCGAATCTCCTGCTTGCTCATCTTCAGGTCGCCTTCGCTCTTCTTCCACAGCAGGAAGTAGTCCACTCCCGACCACAGCAGCAGGATCAGGCCCGACTTCCAACAGATTTCGTAGATCAACCCGCCCATGAGCCGAGCGAATGCCCGGGAATCCACATACGAGCTCGCAACGATCTCGATCCAATGGCTTTGAATGCAGTCGTAGCCCATCCACGCAATCGCCCCGAACGGAAGTAGCGACTTCAATATCCCGCTCACGGAGTTCAACGAAAATATCTGGCCGAAGCGCGTTGTAGGACTGAGCCGATCGAACTTCGGCGTCAAAGCTTCCGGCGCAAAGATAAAGCCGCCCTGTGCCACCCCAACCCCCAGCGCCACCACCAGCGCCACGAGTTGGAACGGATAGACCCACCGCACTGCTTGCACGCTCGTCCAGAACAGCAGAGGACCATTCGGTTCAATCGGGTCCGTCGTTGCCGACGCAAGCACGCTCCGAAAGAAATCTGTCCACTGCGCCAATCCCTTTGGCACGAGCAGAATCATCACACCCGCAACTGCGAACATCGCGAGTGCTCCGCTCAGCTCGCGCGATCGCGTGACCTGTCCCTGCTCGCGAGCCTTCAGGCGATGTCGCGGGGTTGCCTGTTCGGTTTTGCTAGAGTCAGCCATTGAGCATCACCGCGCCAGGTGGAGAATCGAGACACCGTTCTCCAGCGTGTTTTCAAATAATGTATGGAAGAGATCGGGCCAGTACCGCAGCGTAGCGATCAGAATGAGGACCCCAAGTAGACTCTTCACCGCCGGGCCCAGTAGCATCAGGGGCAACTGCGCAGATGCCTTCCCCAGCAATCCCAGCAGTATGTCCGCGACAATCGTGGCCGCGAGCACGGGTGCTGCGATCCTCACTCCAAGTCCGAATACCCTGCCACCCGTCGTCACGACAGCCAGGGTAAACAGGCCGCTCAAGTGGGCTGCAGTGGGTGGCACGTACAGAAAGCTGTCCCCAATCGCGCTCAGCAGCCAGTAGTGCACATCCATGCGCAGAAAAAGCAGCATCACGATCGACTGGTAAAACACCGAGACCACCGTCGTATCCACCTGCGTCTGGGGATCAAGAAGGTTCACCAGGGAGTAACCCATCTGGATACCGACCACTTGTCCGGCCAACTCCGTCGCGTCGAAGACCAGATTGGTGGCAATACCCATCCCGGCCCCGATCAAGAACTCACGAAACGCCATCAGAGGCCATGTAGCCAAGGAAACAGGGCCAAGGGTTCTGCCTACAGCAGGAAGCAGCAGGAACGTAAGCGCCACCACCAGACCAGCCTTAACCCGTGGCGGAATCACAGTGCTCCCGAAGAATGGGGCGAATAACATAAGCC
>JBAVDD010000176.1:0-2126 GCA_049587035.1 Acidobacteriaceae bacterium
AGGCACGGCCAGGGTCCGTAGCCCATAGTGCTTCGCCATAGAAACAGCCAACGCCATCCCCCGCGCCTTAAACGTCCCCGTAGGATTCGCCCCTTCCTCCTTCACCACCAGCCCCGAATAGCGCCGGCTCTGCAGCATCGGAGTCCAACCCTCCCCCAGCGTCACTGGCGTCACATCCGGCAGCACCTCTGCATAGCGCCACATCCCCACACTCCGGCCTCCTCGCGCGGCAATCTCCGCCACATGCTCGCGTCGCGCCGTCTTCTTCAGCGCCTCCATGTCATAACGCACATACAGCGTCCCACCATCCAGCGGGCAAACGGTCTGCGGAACATCCGCAGGGATTCGATGATGGCAACGGGAGCACTCCAGAAAATCGATGACAGGCATATGCTTCATCCTAACCAATTTGTGTCGTATCCCGTCCACCATCACCCATCGGCTACTCTAGAAACACATGCCGCCTCGTCTCATAGCCATCGACCTCGACGGAACCCTCCTCGACCCCACCGGCCACGTCAGCCCCCGCAACCGCGCCGCCCTCCAGCTCGCTGAAGCCTCCGGCATCGAGATCGTCATCTCCACCGGGCGCCGCCACAGCTTCGCGATGCACGTCTTGCGCGACCTCCAGCTCAACCCCCACTCCGGCCTGGTCAGCTCCAACGGCACCGTCATCCGCACCATCGGCGCCGAGCTCATCCACCGCACTCACATGCCGCTCTCCACCGCCCGCTGGCTCTGCTCCGCGCTCCACCCCTACCGCAACACCCTCGTCTTTACCTTCGACCTCACCAACCCCGACGGCGAAGACTCCCGCGGCGCCCTCGTCGTCCAGAACATTGATGACCTCCACGCCAGCATCGGCCGCTGGATGCGCGCTAACGAACGCTACATCGCCCAGGTCGATCCCCTCGAAGACGCACTCCAGCCTGGCCAGAATCCCCCCATCCAAATGATGCTCTGCGGACCCATCGAACGCATGGCCCAGGCCGAAGCCCTGCTCAACCGGCACCCCCTAGTAACCCCAGTCGGCGACACCCCATTCCCCAACGCCGAGGTCGCAATCCACCGCACCACCTACCCCGAAACTGACCTGACCCTGCTCGACATCCTCCCCGCCGGTTGCTCCAAGGCCTCGGCTCTCCAGCGCCTCGCCCACCTGCGCGGCATCTCCACCAAAGACATCCTCGCCATCGGCGACAACTGGAACGACCTCGCCATGCTCCGTCTCGCCGGCAGCGCCGCTCTCATGTCCAACGCCCCCGACGACCTCAAAGCCCTCGCCCTCACCAGCGGTTGGACCACCGCCCCCTCCAACGCCGAGGACGGTGTCGCCATTGTCATCGAGGCGGCCCTCACTGGTGTCCCGGCCTAGCCGCTTACGCTTCTTCTCGCCTCTCGAGCCTTAGCCCATCCAGAGCGGCGACGGCTTGCTCTGCGACTCCTCGCGGATCCGCAACATCTTTCGGGTCAGGCAAAAATGGCAGCGCCACGGATAAAGCCCCAAACGGCTGGTGATAAATCTCTCAAAGACGCTTTGTTTCGACCGAAACATCCGGCCTTTCCCACAATGGAGACATCGCATTCAATCACTCCGATAGAGAATCAACAGGCTGAGCCTGCCCCACTTTCATCGGTACCTGGGCCCAGAATTTCTTGCTCTTTCGTGATGCCATTGCTGCCTAAATCAACGCGATGATAGTCTCATAAACAGTGCAGATTCGTCATATAGCCCGTATCTGGCTGGGTACTCCTTGCCTGCTCGCGACCCTCCTCTGCACCCCCCTGCTCGCCCTCCAGCGCGTCACCCTCCGTAACGGCTTCTCCTACGACTGCGCCCGCTACGAGCCCATCGACAGCACCCACATCCGCCTCTTCCTCACCCCCCAGGCCACCGACTTCATCGATCTCTCCCGCCAGTCCATCGCCAGCATCGAAACCCTCCCCGACCCTCCAATGCAACCAGCGCCGCAACCCACCGCGGCAACAGCCATCGCACCAGCCGCCAACCTTCCCCAGCTCCTCTCCGCCGCCGGTCATCAGCATCGCATCGACGCCGCCCTCCTGGCCAGCATCGTCCACGCCGAAAGCGGTGGTCGCCCCCGCGCCATCTCCCGCACCGGAGC
>JBAVDD010000177.1:0-2163 GCA_049587035.1 Acidobacteriaceae bacterium
CTTCTGCTGGCGGCATCGGCTCGAAGTACGACTGGCGCATCGTCATTCGGCATGGGCGCGGCGCAGCCAGTCATCGACCAAAAAAAGCCGTCGCGCTGCAGGCGCGCTGGGCGTCGCTGCCCGTCGCGGCCGCGTCCGATCAAGCCGGCGTTTTCAAGCACCTTCAGGTGCTTGGTGATGGCGGGCTGGGTCAGTGGCGAGCCCTGGGCGAGTTCCAAGACACCCGCCTCGCCCGCACCAAGGCGCTCGAGGATGGCCCGCCGGGTTGGGATCCGCCAGGGCGGCGAAGGCTTTGCTAAGTGCGTCTTGCGGAGGCATTGCCCATAGGCTATATAACCTTTGGGTAATTTGTTAAGCTGGCTCAGGCAGAGCCTCCACCCTTAGATCGGATCCTCGATGAGCCTGCCCTTTGCGCGGTCCGGTAGCTGCCAGTGGGCGCCTAGGGTGAACAGCTCCCAAGATCTGTAGACACCGGTGCCCGTGAGGGAGGTAGCCAGAGAAACGGAGAGCGGCCCATCCTTTGGGTGTTCAAAGCTCAAGGGAGGGGGCCGCCGTGACCAATGGTGGCCTGATCTTCCGCCACCGTGTGCGCTTGTTCGCCAGGCCCGGCGAAATTGGAGTTGCTGGGGCCTGCCGGGAGCTGGGCTGCGACCGGTCCCGGTCTTGCCGCTGGAAGCCCATGGTGGAGTGGCACGGACTGGAGATCCTGATGCCGCGGGAGAGGCGCCGGCCCAGTTGCTCGTTCGAGCGCGAACACAGCGAACTGACGCTCCGTGCAGGACTGATAAGCGCCCGCCACCGGATTGTGCTTCAAGAGCCGGGGCCAGACCGCCTCGCGCTCGGAATCAGTCAGCCGACGCGCAGCGACGCGCTCGGTGCCCGTGCGGGTCCGCAACTCGGCGTTCGGATGCGCTTGAAGGTTGAGGCACCACGCGGGTGGCACATCGAACCCATTGTTCGAGGCCGCCACCAGCCAACGGGAGCTGTCATCGAGATAGACGACTGGAACCGTCCTACTCCGGCCACTGCGCCTACCGGTCGTTGTCAGCAGCCCGACCGTGACCCCGAGCAGTCTCCCTCCAAGGCGGCCCCCCGTAAGACGGAAGAGGGCACAATTGGATTTGCTGAAAAGGCGAGGGCCCCAGGAAAACCGCAGCGCCATGCGGCGCCCACGGCGGAAGTAGTTCTGCTCTTTTTGCGTCAGGCCCTTGAGGCCCTCCTCACTTCGCTCCATCATTAGTCTCCTGACTATCGCATCACGGCCGCGTGGCATCCTCTCAGTCCCCGCGAATCTCAGTCTGTGCCTCACATTCGAGGCGAGTCGCTGCTTGTGATCGCCAATTCTTCGAGCAGATCCGCGGCGGCCTCGGCCGGGCTCCGGTCAGCTGTCCCTGCTTGTAGCGCCAGGGTGCGCTCTCGGTACTTCGGCTCCCTAAACACCCGCTCCACGGCATCAGAAATCGCCCCTGGCGAGGGGCGGTCTGTGCGCAGGTTGATTCCCGCACCCGACCAACCGACATGGGCGGTGACCTCCTTCTTGTCTTCGCTCGTACCAGCAACCACCATCGGAACACCATGGGCGATTGCCAGCTGCACGGAACCGAATCCACCGTTCGACACCATGACGTCGACATAGGGCAAAAGCGCGGAATACGGCACGAACCTCTCAACAACCGCGTTCGGGGGGGCATCCCCGACGTGGGCTGGATCCGCGCCGCCGGTCGTGGCGACGACGAAGACATCCTTGCCGGCGAGCCCCTCAAGGCATTGAGCGAGTAGATCAGCCGGTTCGGTGGCGATGGTCCCCTGGGTGACGAGGACGACTTGCCTCGACTCGGAAAGCCTCGGCCACCAGCTTGGTGGTGTAAAGTCCGCCGGCTTCGGCGGCACCGGGGCACCAACGAAGTGGACGTGGGAAGGAAGATCCGATCTCGGGTACTCGAACCCGCGAGGACAGAGTTGGATGTGCAAGTACCGGGAATGCCCGAACTCGAGGTCCCGTATCGGCACGGGAGGAAGACCGAGTCCGGCCCGGACCTCTCGCGCCGCCTTCGTGACCGGAGGGAGAAACGTGGCGCGGGCCATGGCGTTCAGAGCGCTGTTGCGTAGATGGCCCACCCAGTCGCTCCGTGGTGCCAATCCCATCCCGTATGGGGCAGCGTC
>JBAVDD010000178.1:0-8543 GCA_049587035.1 Acidobacteriaceae bacterium
TGTGGGCCGCGTTCGATACCGATATCGATGCGGCATTGCAGCGACTCAAGATCACGCGGCGCACCTTCAACGCGCGCCATCTTCAGGGCCTGCGCATCGTCACCGCGGAGCTCATCCGCCGCGGCGCGCCGGTGCGCTGAAAGCATGATCCGCAAAAGCGGATACCGGTTCTCCGAAAAAATCATGCTTCAACAAGACTAGCTCGTGCCACCGCCACTACATCCTGCTAGCCGTAATCATCGGCCTCTTCGTCTACAAAATCGTTCTCCACCGCGAGCACGAAAACAACCTCCGCTCCCTCTCCACCGCGCCCGCGCCAGTCGTCACCATGAAGCCTCGCGCCAACACCCCAGCCTGGGCCGCATACGACACCCTGGCCGGCGACCGCGACGCACCCACCTCCATCTACAAGCCCGCCTTCGACGACCTCCAGACCCTCATCCCCCTGGACCGCAACCAAAGCGACGGCCACGTCGAAGACATCAAAGGCTGCCTCACATGGCTGGAGTTCTACCGTCAGGGCGCCGCCCAGACCAACCCCGACGCCCAGATGAAAGCCCGCGCCGTCCGTCACATCGACGACTGCGTCAAATACCACCAGGCCACCGCCGAATAACCCACCCACAAAATCAAAAGGGTGCCAGAGTCCAACGGACTCCAGCACCCTCTCGCCCAAACTACCTGCGGCTAAAAACTAAACCGAGCCTGCAAATCAATACTCCGATTCGAAGCCGCCGAGTTGAAGAACCCGCCTGCCAGCGACGTCGACGTCCCGAACAGCTGCGAGTTCAACACTCCCACCGGCGCCGCCAGGTTCACATGGTTCAGCACATTATGCGACATCGCCGAGAACGTCAGCGAGTACTTCCGCGTTGCTGCCTGTTCCATCCTCCCTGGCCCGTTGTTGCCGCCGCTCAAACCGCCCGGCCCCAATCCACCGCCGCCATGACCGCCATGTCCGCCGCCATGTCCGCCGCCGCCTTGCGGAGCTCCCTGCCCTGCCGCAACCTTCGGCCCAATCCCGAACGTCTTGCTCACATGCAGATTCAAGCTCCACTGCGCCGGCCCCGTTCCCAGGTCATAAGGAATCCGCGTCTCATTCGCGCCCGGAGCCAGGTCAAAATCTCCATACGCAGTCTGCATCGTATCCGTGCTGCTCGCCGTCGCAAACGCTGGCCGATCGTTGTACTGGTTGTCGCCGTTCAAATCCTCACCCAGCGTAATGTTGAACGGGTTCCCCGCATCCGCCACCAGGAACGGGCTGAACGAAATCCCAAACGGCGCCGTGTAGTTTCCTCCCATCAGGAACCGCTGCTTCACATCGAAGCTGGCGCGGCCATAATCTGCTCCCGGGTTCGTCTGCTGCGAAGGAAAGTATCCCGCGCCTGACGTATCCGACTTCGCGTCGTTCAGCATGTAAAACCCGAACAGCATCAGCTTCTTCGTATGCACCGAGTAGTTCAGGATCAGCTCGTTCTGGTTGTACACACCACCCGACTGATATTGGTTGATGTTCTCGTTGATCCCATTCGGCCGCACGCCCGTGCCCGTCGCAAAATCATACGTCCCTGCTTCAAACGCATTGATGTTGTCGCTCAGATACTGATGCACACCGCGCGAGTTGATGTACGTCGCCGATACCGTAGCCACATGGCCGAACGAGTGGTCGATCCCTACCGCCGCCTCCATATTCACCGCAGCCTTGAAGTTCGGGTCCACCTGCACCAGTGTCGGTGCCGCCGTGCTGCTCGCGCCACCAAGCTGAGCCGGAGTCGGCGCGTTGGACGTGAACGTCGGATTCTTCACCACATAATTCTGCTGGTTCACGCCATTCGCATGGATCGCATTCAGCACGTTCCCCGCTCCAAACCGGTCGTAGAACCATCCATACCCTGCGCGCAGCACCGTGCTCGCCTTCTTCTTTCCCTTGCCGCCTGCCGGTGCCCACGACACCGCAAACCGTGGCGCAAAGTCCGTATGATCGTTGATCCGGTTCTGTCCCTCATAGCGCACACCGTAGCTCAACGTGAGGTTCGGCTTCATCGTCCAGTCGTCCTGGTAGAACAGCGCCGCGTCAAACAAATTCACCGCCGCCGTGGGATTGCCTGCCGTCACGTCGTACTCCGAAGGCGTCCCCGCGGCATACGTCGCGAGTGACGAATAAATGTAGTTGCCGTTATACCCCGCCGTCGTCGAGTTCACCTCATGCGTCAGCCGCACCCGCGTCCCAAAGTTCAGCGCATGCCTGCCCTCGGTCCCGTTCACATACTCCTGCAGCTCGTAATCGTCCTCATTGTCGCTGTTCGTGCCTGCATTGCTGCCGCCGCCGGTAAACGCGCCCTGCACCGTCTCCGTCGGATCAGTCTCCTGCGCCGTCGAGTTGTCGCGCTCCCGCCGGTACTGAAAACGAATCTGGTTCGCCCAGCTCGGATTGAACACCTGCGTATCGCTCACCTGGATCGTGTTCTCGTAGTTCAACGAGTCAATTGCCTGGCTCTGCAGCGCAAATCCCGACACCCCGCTATTGGTAGCCTTGTTCCGATCCAGACTGTAGCGCACGCTGATCGTGTTCTTCGAGCCCAGCGAAAAATCAAACCGCGGACTCACATCCAGCCGCGACTGCGGTGTCGAAACCGCCGCCGTATAGTTCACCGGCGTCCCACCAGTTCCCGGAATCTCAGCATTGATAATCGAGTTCGAGTGATTGTTCCGCTGGAACACGCTAGCGAACCACGACGCACCCTTACCCAGTGACCCACTCACATTGCCGTTCATAAACGTCGTGTAGTACGAAGGCTCACTGGTCACAAACGGGTTCAGCGAGTTGAGCGCCTTGGTATTCCCATCGATCATGAACGACCCATGCAGCTTCGACGTTCCCGGCTTGGTCAGAATCTCAATGCGCCCATAGCCCAGCTTGTCGTACTGCGCCGAAAACGGATTGCGATTAATCCGAATCTCCAGAATCGAACTCTTTGGCGGCAACTGCCCGCCGCTGAATCCATCTATATAGATCGCGCCTCCGTTAGGCCCCGCCGAAGGCCCCGCCAGCGCCGTCAGCTCGCTCTGCAGATCATCCGGATCATCCGACAACGCATCCAGATCCTTGCCCTTGATCACCAGCGCATTCGCGTTCTGATCCGGGTCCGTGCTCACGCCCTCGGCCTGCGCCGTCACGTTCACCTGGCTCTCCACCAGGATATCCAGCTTCACCTTCTCATCAGTCGTCTTGCCGCCGTACACCATCACGTCCGTCGTCGTGGACGTTGTAAATCCCGTAGCCGTCACGGTCACCGTATAACGCCCCGGCGCCAGCCGCGTCGCTTCAAACGCTCCGCCCGAATCGCTCTTCAGCTTTTTCCCGGACCCACTCCCACTCGAAACCGTAATCGCCGCCTGCGGCACCAGTGCGCCATCAGGATCAGTCACCGTCCCGCGAATCGTTCCCGTAGCCCCTTGGCCCGTAGCAGTCTGCGCCCATCCGCAAGTCGTCGCACCCACCATCAACAACGCACTCAACACCGCACCAAATCCAAATCGCATCTTCATAGTCGTAGCGCCTTCCTGACGCACTACCAGAAGACCTCATCCCCGCTCCTCGTGCGGCCACATTGCGTAACGCTGTGTAACACTTTGTCACGACCCCGGTGACCATTCATTACACCGTTTCTGCGCCACTTCGCATCGCGCAGCGTTACCCTAACATGGCAGTCACATGGAAGACATCCTCCTCATTGACGACGACGCCGAGCTCTGCACCATGCTCACCCAGTACCTCGCCCGCTACGACTTCAACGTCCGCGCCGTCCATCGCGGCGACGAAGGCCTCGAAGTCGCGCGCTCCCGTCCCTGGCCCATGATCCTCCTCGACGTCATGCTTCCCGGCATCGACGGCTTCGAAGTCCTCCAGCGCATCCGCACCACCTCCTCCGACAGCGTCTTACTCCTAACCGCCCGCGGCGAAGACGTAGACCGCATCGTCGGTCTCGAGATGGGTGCCGACGACTACCTCGCCAAACCCTTCAACCCTCGCGAGCTCCTCGCCCGCATCCGCGCCATCCGCCGCCGCAGCTCTGCTCCAACCCCCGGTGTAGAATCCCCCACCCTCGTCGTCGAAGACCTGGTACTCGATCCCGCCGCCCGCACCGTCCTCCAGAACAACATCCCCATCGATCTAACCGACGTAGAGTTCACCCTCCTCGAAGTCCTCATGCGCTCCCCCGGCAAAGTAGTTGAGCGTGAAGCTCTAGCCGAAGCCGTTCTCGGCCGCAAGTTCAACCCCTTCGATCGCTCGCTCGACATGCACGTCTCCCGCCTCCGCCGCAAACTCGCCACCGGCGACCCCACCCTCGGCGACTCGGTTTCAGACGACCGCGTAAAAACCGTCCGCGGCACCGGCTACCAGCTAGTCCTCCGCCGCAACCTCAGCACAGGGAAACCCTAAACCATGCGCGGACTCTTCCTCAAAATCTTCGCCATCTTCTGGCTCGCCCAAAGCCTCATCTTCATCATCTCCACCACACTCATCATCCGCCAGCGCTTCGCCAGCCCCAACACCTTCGGCGACGCTCTCAACATCAACTTCCGTCACGACGCAGACCTCGCTCTCCAGGACTTTCTGCTCAACGGCTGCCCCGGCTTCCGCAACAACTCCGCCCGCCTCGAACCCGCCGGCGCCGCGCTCCTCGACGCCTCCGGCCACCTCCTCTGCTCCACCGCCAACGCACCCGCCATCCCCGACCTCGGCTCTTCCTTCCCCAACCACATCGAGAACCGTCCCGCCGGCAATCTCTTCGCCTGGCTCGTCCCCACCAGCTCCGCCGCCAACGGCGCACACTACGAGTACGTCTGGTTCCAGACGCCCTCTAACCGCCACCCGCCGCGCCGCTGGGAGTACCTCCACTACGCCTTCCCGCAACTCCCCGTAGCCATCGCCGTCGGCGGCCTCACCACCTTCGTCCTGGTCCTGCTCTTCACCCGTCCGCTAGTCCGCCTGCGCAAAGTCGCGCGAGCCCTGGCCGGCGGCAACCTGAGCGCCCGCGTAGACCAATCCCCCTCCGCCGCCTCCCAAACCACCTCTGACGAGTTCCAGGGCTTAGTCCACGACTTCAACCACATGGCCGAGCGCCTGGACTCCTTGGTAGGCGCGCAAAAACTCCTCCTCCGCGACGTCTCCCACGAACTCCGCTCCCCCCTCGCGCGCCTGAGCGTGGCCTTGGAGCTAGCCCGTGAAGACAGTACATCCCAGGAAGTCGATACAGCCCAAACAGGAAGTATCGCCCATAATGTCGGTACCACCCCCGCCCTTACCGAGCATCTCGACCGCATCCAGCGCGAAGCCGAAAAACTCAACCAGCTCATCGGCCAACTCCTAACCCTCTCTTCCATGGAAGCCCGTGAAGCCCGCGAGAACACCTCCACCTTCCAGCCCGTCTCCCTCAACCAGCTCTGCGAAGAGCTCCTCCCCGACGCCGAGTACGAAGCCAACCAACGCTCCTGCACCGTCTCCCTCATCGAAGACACCCCCTGCACCATCCGCGGCGACCGCGAGCTCCTCTACCGCGCCATAGAAAACGTAGTCCGCAACGCCATCCGCTACACCAACCCGGGCACAGAAGTCACTCTCCGCATCGGCTCCACCACGGTCGACCACCACCGCTTCGCCAGCATCGAAGTCTCGGACCACGGCCCCGGCATCCCCGAAGCCGAACTAGCCCACATCTTCCGCCCCTTCTACCGCGTAGACTACGCTCGCAGCTCCAGCACCGGAGGCTTCGGCGTAGGCCTGGCCATCACCGAGCGCGCCGTCCGCCTCCACAACGGCACCATCCGAGCCACCAACCGCCCCACCGGCGGCGCCACCATCACCTTCCTCTTCCCCCAACCCCTATCCACCAACCTCTCCACCTAACACCGCCCCCAAATCCGGGTGCCCCATTCATGTGCAAGCACTTGGCGCATGAGTGGGATGGACGCCGCAGCCCCACCACATCAAGATTTGTCATCTCGACCGAAGCGCAGCGCAGTGGAGAGACCTGCAGCCCCACGTTCGTCCCCACCACCATCATGGGTGCCCCATTCATGCGCAAGCACTTGGCGCATGAGTGGGATGGACGCCGCCGGCCCGCCACATTAAGATTTGTCATCTCGACCGAAGCGCAGCGCAGTGGAGAGACCTGCAGCCCCACGTTCGTCCCAACCACCATCATGGGTGCCCCATTCATGCGCGCCTTTTGCGCATGGGTGGGGTGAGAGTGCCAGACACCACCACAACGCCACAAGTTCCACCCACCCCACAATCGCGCCAAGATGCTACCCTCAACCAAAGCCCATGTCCGACTCAAAGACCGACGCAAAGAACAAGCTCTACTACGGCGACAACCTCGAGGTCCTCCGCGACTACATCGCCGACCAGACCGTAGACCTCATCTACCTCGACCCACCCTTCAACTCCCGCCAGGACTACAACGTCCTCTTCGCCGAAAAAGACGGCAGCCGCAGCGCCAGCCAGATCACGGCCTTCAAAGACTCTTGGGAGTGGAACCTCGAAGCCGAGCGAGCAGCGTTTTAGCTAGAATGATTTATTCCCGTTTTTGCACATATATCGATACCTTTATTCGCCAAAAATTCGCCTAGCAATCTGCTTTGCGGATAGCATCTACTACATGGTGCTTGAACCTCTTGACCGTCCGGATGTCTCCGAAGATTTAAGAACTTTCGTCAACAATCGGCGCTTCGGCGCAATCTTGGCTGATCCGCCGTGGCAATTCCAAAATCGCACAGGCAAGGTTGCACCTGAGCACGCGCGATTAAACCGCTACAGCACCATGACGCTCTCAGAGATCAAAGCTCTCCCAGTCGTCCATGCTGCCGCTCCGGTAAGTCATCTCTACCTTTGGGTACCTAATGCTCTCCTTCCTGAAGGCCTAGAGGTCATGAAATCTTGGGGATTTCAATACAAAAGCAACATCATATGGCACAAGATCCGGAAAGACGGCGGCCCTGATGGTCGAGGTGTCGGCTTCTATTTTCGAAACGTGACTGAGGTGTTGTTATTCGGGATTCGAGGAAAGCATGCACGCACACTTGATGCTGGCCGTACTCAAGTAAACTTCATCGCCACCCGAAAGCGTGAACACTCCCGCAAACCAGACGAGCAGTACGCATTGATAGAATCCTGTAGTCCTGGGCCTCGTTTGGAAATGTTCGCCAGAGGCAACCGAAAAGGCTGGGCGTCATGGGGGAATCAGGCAGAGAGCTATACTCCGAATTGGTCAACCTACAGCAACCACTCCCAAAGTGACCAGCCACTCTTTTCAGAGGTCCTTCAATAGTGAGTCTCGCTCTGCTCCCTCCGATTATCTCTGAGAAGTTTGAGGTAGCAGAAACTCACCACGCCGCCTCCATTCTTTACACAGACTTTCAGTCTGAATGGATTGACCTCATTGGAATGCTTTCGGACTTCACACTGAAAAAGAGCGATATCATATCGCCGGGTGGCAGAAAATCCTCAATTTCCGTTGGAATTGATAAATATTTTTACGACCGTAGTTGGGTAGAACACAACTTCAAAATTCAAGTTTCAGCAGACGGCTTGACAACATTGGCTCCCACCCACCAAGTCGATTATTTCCGTAATCGTGTAGCTATCGAAACTGAGTGGAATAACAAAGATCCCTTCTATGACCGTGACTTAACAACGTTCAGGCTGCTTTTCGAGCTAAACGTTCTAAGTGTAGGCGTAATAATTACACGGGCGAGCGAGCTACAGCAGATTTTCGACGAACTCGGTCGCGGCAAGTCTTACGGTAATTCAACGACACATATGGGCAAGCTGGTGCCAAAGCTCAACAATCGCGCTTCAGGTGGCTGCCCCGTTCTCGCATTTGGAATCAGACAGAGCGCATATGATGCGACCAAATAAATGCTACTGAAAATGACCAGAGAGCTCGCCTTTGCAGCAAGCTTGGACGCTGCTAACCATTCCATGCGAGAGGCCTCTCGAACAGCATGGGACGAAGAGGATGCTGAGATTGCAAGGCTAGAGTTCGATCGACTTTGGCCACTCTGTGAGCATGGAGTTGATATCGAAAACTGCGCATACTGTCTGCCCGCAAAGTAAGAGCGGCGGCCACAATTTCAGCTACTCCGAAGTCCGCTCCCGCCCGAAGCGCAAACCAACCTGACCCTCCCCTGAGAAGACGAGTAGCCAAGGCATTGCGAGACGAGCAGCCAGGGTACCCCCACGACTTCAGCCTTGGGTCTCATAGCCCGGGTCGAAGACCCGCACCTCGCTGCCGCAGGCCGGAGTGAAGCCGCAGGCGAAACGACTGAATTGCCTTCCTCGATGCCACCACCCCACCCATCCCCCACCACGCGAAGCCCCTCGCCGTCCGCGCAAGACCCCGTGACGGTAAAGTGAGTAGAGACGACCCATGACCAACGCCGACCTCCTAAACCTCCTCCGCGACTGCTACACCCCCACCGGCCCCAACATCGTAGCCGCGAACCTCGTCCGCTCCGCCCACCTCACCCCCGACCCC
>JBAVDD010000179.1:0-16586 GCA_049587035.1 Acidobacteriaceae bacterium
CAGGAATGCCGCAAGCACGCACAGATGCAGCACCGCCGAGGCTGCGACCCACTGCCGCAGCGGTTTGCCACTCCATGCCCGCCACATGCTTGCCTTCCGATCCGCGTTGCACTTGTCCGCGTTCATCCAGCTCCTCCAGCATCTCGTGTGCCTTCGCTGGCGCCTACGCTCTGCCTGTAAGACGCCGGCGCATCCATGAGGGTAGCTACTTCGCCGCGTCCTCCAGTATCTCAGCCGAGTGATTCAGCGCCGTCGCCAGCGCATCCAGCTGCCCTTGTGTCCGCCCGTTGTCGTCCGCGTCGATGCCTTCGTTCACGCCCGGAATCACCACCGCCGCGTAGCCCGTGTACTCGCCCGGAGCGTAGATCGTGTGCTTGTACCACGGCCTCCGCGGCAAGCCGGCCTGGTTCAGCAGCGCCTCTTCCGCACCACGCAGCGCTGTGTTCAGCCTGGCCTCGTCCGCACCTGCTGTAGCGGTGGTCTGCAGCTTGTATACGCTCTCGCCGGCGGCTGCAAAGCGCGCTGCCGCTGCTGCCGCCGCGCTGAAGTCTACATCCATCTTCGCCGCCGTTGCGCGCTTTTGGGCCTCGGCAACGTAGTCCACTACCTCCTTGCCGTAGATACGGTAGTCATACGGAAGCACGTCCGCGTCGGCCATGTGCAGCATCTCCAGCCCGAATACACGCGCCTGCTGTTGCTCATAGACGAACGTCGGGTCAGCAAACTTCGTGAACCACGTGTAGTCGTCAAACGTCGAGTGGTACACCCCATACGGTCCCTGGGAGCCGATGTCCGTCGAAGGCACACCCAAGTGCTGGATGAACGGGGTAAAGTCCGAGCCAGAGCCGAGATCGCCGATCGTTACGCCGCCGGTCTTCATCGGCGTCTCCGCGCTGGCCGTGCGTGCGCGGTAGTGCGGATTCGCCTGCTGCATTGCCTCCCACTGTTCGTACACCGTTCCACCCTTGGGACTTGGCACCTCGCGCGTCACATCGCGCACAAACTCCTTCAGCGAGGGCACTGCCGAAGCGTCGAAGTTCGGTCCTGCCACGCCTACATCCGTGTTGAAGTACGCCACCGCATGCGCCAACTCCGTGGCGTGCATCTCAGCCCACTCGGTCGAGCCAATCAAGCCCTCTTCCTCCGCGTCCCACGAGCAGACTACGATCCGCCGCTTCGGCTTCCATCCCTGCTTCAGCAGGGCGCCGAGCCCATGCACGGCCTCCAACATCGCCGCCGTCCCACTGTTCGGATCCACCGCGCCATACACCCACCCATCGCGATGATTGCCCGCGACCACCCAGTCATTTTTCTGGTCGGGGTCCGTTCCGTCGATCGTCCCCACCACGTCCCAGATGATGCGGAGCTTGTAGTCCTGCACCAGGTCCATGTGCACCTTCACCGCGCCGGTTCCGCCCAGGTGATAGGTGAAGGGGAGACCTCCCTGCCAGTCGCGCGGAGACTCCGGCCCGTCCATCGCCTTCAGTATCGGGGCAGCGTCATAGTAGGACAGAGGATTGGACGGAATCGACGGCTGATTCATCTTCGCCGGATCCGTAATCCGCTTCGAGGCCGGCAGGTCCAGCGTCGAAGCCACGCCCGGCGTCTCTGGATCGCCAGGATACATAGGCAGAATCTGCACGCTGCCGCGCTGCACGCCGGTCGCCGGCCGGTATGGCCCGCGCGGATACATGTCGCCCTTCACATACCCATCATCGGCCGGGTCAGAGTAGATGAGTACGCCCGCTGCGCCGTACTCCTGCGCGATAAACACCTTCACCCCGCGATAGTTCTGGCCATATCGCACCAGCACGATCTTGCCCTTGATGCTGATCCCCAGCGCTGCCAGCTTCTTGAAGTCCGCCATCGTGCCGTAGTTCGCATACACCACCTCCGCGGTCACATTCCCTGACGGCGAGGAACCGTTGAATGCCGGCAGAATCCGCGGATCATTCTGGAACGGATCGCCCCCATACGCCTTCGGGTCCACATGCTCCGGCGTCGGTCCCGACATCAGCTTCTTGCCGCTGGCATCGAATGCCTCAATCTCGATCTTTACCGGCTTGTTCAGCAGCACGCGGAACGGCTGAATCACCGTATGCAAACCCGCTGCGCGAAACTTCTCCGCAACATACAGCGCGGTCGTATGGTCCTCCGGAGAGCTCGCCCAGTGCGGTGCAATCGTCAGCGTCTTCAGTTCTTCGCCCGCCAGCTTCGCGCTGGGGACGCCCATGAACTCGTGGTCCCACTTGGCCTGCTGCGAAAAGTCGCTATACCCAAACACATGGCTGGCAGGTGCCTGCGCGCGTGAAACTCCATGGAACGCAACGGCGATGACAAACAACGAAAGGGCCCAGGCTGCAAATCGACGCATACGAGGAATCTCCTAAAAATGAATACCAACTGCGGGTATTGAATTGATAGGAGTGTACGCGAAGATCGCAGCCCGGGCTCCGGGAAAGCTTAGCAGGCCATAGAAAATCTAAACCGGTTGCGTGCAGAACTTGCAGCGCGTGGCGGCCACAGGAATATCCCCAAGACACTGCGGGCAGGCCTTCATTGGTGGCGGTTCTGCCGCAGGAGGGTTGAACTTCTTCAACAGATACTGCGTCGGAAGCACCAAAAAGAAGTAGACAACGAAGGCGAGAATCAGGAAATTCACGACGGCGGTGAGGAAGTTGCCGTACATGACCTTGCCACCGTTCACATAGGTGATGAGATATCCGAAGTCTGGTTTCCCGATGATAGCGCCAAGAAGCGGCTTGATGATGTTTTCGGTAAGCGCTGTCACAATGGCCGTGAAGGCTGCGCCGATGATCACGGCGACGGCCAAATCCATTACGTTGCCGCGCAGGACGAAATCGCGAAATCCTTTAAACATGGAACCTCCAGGTACTGGAAAAATGCAGCTCAATTGCACGGCGAGTATAGCCCACGGCTTCGGCTAAATGACAACCTTTCTGCGAAACCCATCCATAAAACTCAAGTATTCTTAACAAATGAGTTCTCGCCCCATCCGCGTGCGCATGATCTCCTTCGGCTCACTGAAGGGGGCCTTCCCGCAAGGTGGCGACTTGCGCGAGTTTGAGTCAGGCGAGTCGGTTGCCAGCTTGCTCTCGAAGCTGTGCGCCGAAGGCATCCTTGCGGAGTCAACGCTTCGTTCGGCTGCGGTCGCGGTGAATCACGAGTATGCATCGCCCCATCAGATCCTGCACGACGGCGACGAGGTCGCGATCCTCCCTCCTGTCAGCGGCGGCCTCAGCACAGAACCTACCGCCACCATCGCCCTCGTCCGCCAACCCATCGACGCCGCCACCATCGAGCGCACCATCAAGTCCGGCTCTGACGGTGCACTCTGCGTCTTCGACGGCATCGTCCGCGACAACACCCGCGGCCGCCACACCCTTCACCTCGACTACGAAGCCTACGAAGACATGGCCCTCAAGCAGATGCACCTCCTCCGCTCCGAGGCCATCGAGCACTTCGGCGTGCGCGAGATTGCCATCGTGCACCGCCTCGGCCGCCTCACCGTGGGTGAAACCAGCGTCTTCATTGCGGTCTCCTCCGCGCACCGTGGCGCCGCATTCGACGCCTGCCGCTGGGTCATCGACACCCTCAAAAAAACCGTCCCCATCTGGAAGCGCGAGCAGTTCGTCGACGGCGCCGTATGGGCTGACGGCGAACCCTTCCCTGAGGGCATCGCAGGAAAAGTCACTTAGGAGCCGGCTGGTTTGCCATTGCTGCGCAGACCACGCAATTTGTGCTGAGACTTCCCGCAGCGCTCACCGTACAATCTATCCATGACGACCAAGAAGCGTCACAAAGGACCGCCTGCCGGCGAGACCGGACAAGAAGCCCTCTACCTCAAATCTCTCAGCGACCGCCAGGTTCCTGTGGCCGTCAAGCTGCGCGATGGTGAGGTGGTCAGCGGCTGGATCGAATACTTCGACGACATGATGCTGCGTCTGACCCGCGAGGGCAAACCCAACCTCTTCATTTACAAGGAACAGATTCGAACCATTACCGAAGGCCCCGCCTCCGGTCTGCGGCGCGCTCCCATCCGCTCTGAGGGTGCGAATGCCTAGGTGAATGCCTAGGTGAAGGACATAGATGAATGAACTGGTCACCACCGCCGAAACAATCGCCCGCGAAGCGGGGGCGCTGCTGCGCGACTTCTACCACCGCGGCGTCCGCACCGAGTACAAAGGTGACGTCGACCTGGTCACCGAAGCCGATCGCGCCAGCGAAGCGCTCATCGGCCAACGCCTCCGCGCGACCTTCCCCGGGCACGGCATCTACGGCGAAGAGGGAACTCGCGAAGGCCTCGAAAGCGAGTTCCGGTGGTATGTTGATCCGCTCGACGGCACCACCAACTTCGCGCACGGCTTCCCTGTCTTCTGCGTCATTCTTGGTTGCGAGCGTCGCCATCCCGGCCTCGCGTCGAGCGAAGACGGCGAGATGGTCGCGGGCGTCATCTACGATCCGCTCCGCGACGAGATGTTCTGTGCCGCCCGCGGCGCTGGCGCCATGCTCAACGGTGAACCTATCCACGTCTCTGCCACCTGCTCGCTCGACGAGTCGCTCATCGCCACCGGTTTTCCCAGCAAGAAGCGCCACAACAGCCCCAACGTTCACTTCTACCAGGAGTTCACCCTGCGCTCGCACGGTGTCCGCCGCGCTGGCTCGGCTGGCATCGATCTCGCATACGTCGCCTGCGGGCGCCTAGAAGGATACTGGGAGTTCCAGCTCAACCCCTGGGACACCTCCGCGGGCTATCTCCTCGTCGAAGAAGCCGGCGGCCGCGTCACCCACTTCGATGGCGGCAAGTTCACGCTGGACAGTCGTGAGGTCCTTGCGTCCAACGGCCTAATCCAACCCGCCATGGAGCATCTCTTTGCGGACATGTTCGCCGGCCGCAACCTCGAACCCATCCTCACCCCCGCCGAGTTTGCCGCGCGCCGCGCGGAAACCCCGAATAAGTAAGCCTCATTTAGTCCGAGTTGTGAATTTCTCTCCGCTTTGGACTCCAGCACTTTGTTGCTAGAATTACCTCGACGTCGCGAAGCTTGACGGCACCACCAAGGAGCGTAAAGAGAAATGGCATATGTAATCGCAGAACCCTGTATTGGCACCAAGGATCGCGCTTGTGTGGACGCGTGCCCCGTGGATTGTATTCACCCCAAAGCCGACGAGACCGGCGCGGACAGCGACGATCAGCTCTTCATCGATCCCGTCGAGTGCATCGACTGCGGCGCCTGCGTTCCCGTCTGCCCGGTCTCCGCGATCTTCGGCAGCGACGACCTGCCTGAGAAGTGGGAAAGTTTCCGCGATAAGAATTCCGCCCACTTCGGCCGCTAATCCAATCGTTGCCCCGATGTTCGCAAAGCGCGCAGCCTAGCTGTGCGCTTTGACTTTTGTACCCGATACCATAGGCCACATGCCTGAAGGCCGCCAAATCCCGCACCACGGCGAGGCCATCGTCCTCCGCACCTGGCCCTTCCACGAGGCCGACCTCCTCGTCTCGCTCTTCACCCGCGACCGTGGCAAGGTCAAGGGCATCGCCCGCCACGCCCTGAAGAGCCGCAAGCGCTTCGGCGGCGCCCTCGAACCGGCAACGCACGTCCTTGCGCACTACACCGAGCGCCCGAAAGAGGACCTGGTCCGCCTCGATCACTTCGAGATCCTCTGGTCCCCTCTAACCGCCCCCATCGACTACCTCCGCGCCGCCGGGCTCGAGCTCGTAGTCGAAGTCCTAGAAGAGGCCATGCCCGACCAAGCCCCCGAGGACAATATCTTCCGCCTCGCCCTCACAACGCTCACGGCGATCCACTCCGGCAACGTCCACCTACCGATCACCTACTTCTGTCTCTGGATGAACCGTCTCATGGGCTGGATGCCCGAACTAGGCCACTGCGCGGTCTGCGGCTTAGACCTCAAAGGCGAAATCGTCTACTGGTCCCCCACCGCCGACGGCGTAACCTGCCACGACGACCGCCGCCCCAGCAGCCACGCCCTAACCGCCGCCTCCGTAGCCGAAAGCCACCGCATAGCTCGCACCCCCCTGGCCAATCTGCTCCAGGAACCCTGGCCCCCCACCCGCAACGCCGACCTCCGCGCCTTCGCCATTGGCTTGCTGGAGCGCCATCTGGAGCGGCGATTGCGCAGCGCAGCCGGATTAAGCGCCTGATTGTAAATTCAACTCGGCAAACCCGCTCTGCGAGGGATGGTCAAAGCCAACTCGATATAACGACTGAATTCTTCGTCTGTGCCGGTTACAAACGCCTGAGCGTGTTCGCGAAGGTCTTGGGCTAGACCGCGAAAACCTTCAAGAACATCATCAGAAAAGCCAGGATAGTGGCTTGCGTTGGATCTGCCGAGAACTACTTGCATATAGTCGGCATGATTGATGTCACGCCCATTAAGACGATATGTGACCATCCCTAGAGAATGTCGAAAGTGAAACTCAAGTTCGCGATTGTTCCGTATGAATTTTCCAGATGCAAAACGGCCTCCGCTACTATCTCCGTGAGCTATGAGTACGAAGTCGAAACCTTCCGACTTGAGCACTTCGGCCAGAATGGTCGCGCCCTCATGCAAATACTGTTCCGCTTGAATCAAGAGTCCCTCCGAATGAGTGACGGCATAAGCAAAAGGCTTATCGTCTAGACTATAAGCAGAAATCAAACGAATCAGGCAAGGCGCTAATGGCTGTTGAACCGCACCGCGAGAAAGCTTTAACTTTTCAGGAACTCCTCTTCACCCTCCAGCGCTTCTGGGCGGATCACGGCTGCGTCCTCCAGCAGCCCTACGACCTCGAAGTCGGCGCGGGCACCATGTCGCCGGACACCTTCCTGCGTGTGCTCGGTCCGAAGCCAATCAGCATCGCCTACGCGCAACCCTCGCGCCGTCCCGCCGACGGCCGCTACGGCGAAAACCCCAATCGGCTCTTCCGCCACACGCAGCTGCAAGTCATCCTTAAACCGCCACCCGAGCGCGTGCAGGAGCTCTACCTCGAATCCCTCGTAGCCATCGGCATCGACCTCGCCCAGCACGACATCAAGTTCGAAGAAGACAACTGGGAGTGGCCCGTCGGCGGCGCCTGGGGCGTCGGCTGGCAGGTCATGCTCGACGGCCAGGAGATCACGCAGTTCACCTACTTCCAGCAGTGCGGCGGCATGGACCTCGACCCCATCTCCGGCGAGATCACCTACGGCCTCGAGCGCCTCGCCCAGTTCGTCCAGGACCTCGACTCCGTCTTCGACATCGTCTGGTCCCGCAACCCCATCACCGGCGCCGAACTCACCTACGGCCAGGTTCGCCTGCATGAAGAACAGCAATTCAGCGCCTACTCCTTCGACTACGCCGACGTCGACAAGCTCTGGCAGCACCTGAACCTCTATGAAGCCGAATGTCAGGCGCTGATCAGCCGGGGTCTCGAAACTCTGAGCATCAAGAATTCCGATACACTCACCATCCTCCGCTTCCCAACCCTCGGCGCCTACGAGCTAGCGCTCAAGTGCTCCCACACCTTCAACCTCCTCGACGCCCGCGGCGCCATCTCCGTAACCGAGCGCGTAGGTGTAATGGCGCGCATCCGCAACCTCATCGTAGGCGTCGCAAAAATCTACGCCGAGCAGGGAAGACTCACCGCCGCTTAGTTTTACCGGATTAGCAGCGGGCTTTAGCCCGCGGAAACAAGACAATACCATCAGAGGGCTTTAGCCCCGGGCCACTCGCAAGAGGCCCACGAAAAGGTAAGAATGTCAGACCTGCTCTTGGAAATCGGTTTAGAAGAAGTCCCGGCCCGCATGCTCCCCGCAGCCCAGGCGGAGCTCCTCAAGCGCACTCTCGCGTTACTCACGCGCGAGCATCTCCTCGACGCTGACACCACGAGCGCCAGCTACTCCACCCCGCGCCGCTTGGCTGTTCTCGTAAAAGGAGTTCGTCAACAGCAAGAGGACATCACCGAAGAGGCAACCGGCCCTGCCGTCAAGATAGCCTTCAAGGACGGCGTTCCCACCCCTGCCGCCGAAGCCTTCGCGCGCAAGGCGGGAGTTTCTGTGGACGCCCTCAAGACCATCTCCACACCCAAGGGTGACTACCTCGCGGCCACCACCGTGAAGAAAGGTCGCACCGCAGCTGAAGTCATCGCGACAGAGCTCCCCAAGGAGATCGCCGGCATCTACTGGGCGAAGAACATGCGCTGGATCCCCGGCAGCAACGAGCGCTTCGTCCGCCCCGTCCTCTGGCTCGTCTGTTTACTTGATGAAGCGATCATCCCCCTCACCTTCGCCGGTAAAACCGCCGGCCGCGCCACCTACGGCCACCGTGTCCTTTCCAGCGGCGACCCCTTCGAGATCCAAGCCCCCTCCAGCTACCTCGCGCAGCTCGAAGGGGAATACGTCCTCGCCGACGTAGAACTGCGCCGCCAGAAGATTCGCAAGGCACTCGATCACGTGACGCGCTCCATCCCCAACGCCCGCTGGCGCGAAAACGAAGCACTCGTCGACGCCGTCACGCACCTAACCGAGTGGCCCGACGTTCTCCTCGGCACCTTCGAGCCCGCCTTCCTCGCGCTGCCCGAAGAAGTCCTCGTCACCGTCATGCGCGACCACCAAAAATACTTCGCCATCGAAGACGCATCCGGCAAACTAGCGCCGCACTTCCTCACCGTCACCAACATCGCCCTCGCCGACGAGAACTCGGCGATCATCCGTCAGGGCAACGAGCGCGTCTTAAGAGCTAGATTCAACGACGCCCGCTTCTTCTGGGAGTTCGACCAGCGCACACCGCTTGCCGACCGCGTCAAGCTGCTCAAGAACGTTACCTTCCAGAAAGACCTCGGCAGCTATGCGTGGAAGACAGAAGTCAATATGGACCTGGCTCAGACCCTCGCTGAGTTCGCTGGAGCGGACGACCAGATCGTCAAGCGGTCAGCGGAGCTAGCAAAGGCCGACCTCACCACGGAGCTCGTCAAGGAGTTCACCGAGTTGCAGGGCAAGATTGGCGCGTTCTACCTCTTGAACGAGGGTCTGGAGGATAGCCGCGTAGCAGACGCGATCTATTGGCAATACACGCCCTCCTCGCCTGATGAAAAGATACCGCAGTCCAAAGAGGCGCAGGTGCTCGGTCTTGCCGACAGGTTCACAACCATCCTTCATATGTTTAGGATCGGCATCGTCCCGACAGGATCGAAAGATCCCTTCGCTTTGCGCCGCGCAGGGAACGGAGTCATCAAATTACTAGCTGAATCCAATCTGCCGCTCACACTCTTCCACCTTTTCGACTGCTCGGATTCGGGCAACATGGGCGCGTTACAAGAATCGGTCTGGAAGTTCCTAAACGAGCGAGTCGAGTTTTATCTGCGCGAAGGAAGGAGATTTCCTAATGGTGTCATTCGAGCCGTGATGATGGCCCTAGGGTCACCAATTGCGCGATTTGAGAACGTGGCAGCTCTCAGCATCGTCACATGGGGCGAAGATAAGCTCGTGAATGACGTAAAAGATGCCGTCTTGCGGGCGGAAGCTCTAGAAGAGGTTAGTGGCTCTCAAGATTTCGCCGATGTTGCAAACGCATTCAAACGAACTAAGAAGATTGTCGCTCAAGCCGACCAAAAATTTGAGCCATTTGCAGCGGAGATTAGTCAGGAAAGATTGATTGAGGCGGTCGAAAGGGCGCTGTACGAAAGAGCAAGCAACGTTGCGGTGGAAGTTGAGAATTATCGTAAGCTACGTACTCGTGAGGGGTATGTCCAAGCACTCAGGCTGATAGCTACGCTCCGCCCTCAAGTAGATGCTTTCTTCGATACGAAATCGGGCGTGATGGTGATGAGTGAAGACGCGGAGCTTCGAGCTAACCGGCTTGCTCTAATGCGGTGGTTGCTAGATACCTTCTCCCGCATAGCCGACTTCTCCGAGATTGTCATCGCCGGATAGACCTCAAAAAAGTGACCCCTTGAGCATAGGACTTCCACAAGTCCGCCTTCAACCTGCGCCCTGTCAGTACTTTGGGTATGGAAGTCCTAGGGGGGAGGGGGTATGGGTAAGGCTCAATTCAGCCGTTGCAACCGCGCAATTAATTTTTCCGCCAGCGGTTCGCCGCTCTCGGTCCAAAGCAAACGGCTCGAAATTCCGCAGTGTTTCTCCACACTCAACGTAAACGCAAGCAGCTTCTCCACGTTGTGCTTGATGCGTTCTGCTGCATCCTCATCCAGATCCTCGTCTTCGAGTACCCAGGGAGAATCCAACCCAAAATCCACCCGAATCTGCCCATTCTGCTCATAGCTTCCAGCGTCGAACTCCGGCCCAAATCCGATCACCTTCACCCTCGCGGGCTCCAAACGCCAGGTTGTATCCAATCCCGCAGCGCTCTCTGGAATCCATAGCATCCATCGCATCTCGAACTCGTAGGCCATATCGTCGTGCAGCTGTTCGGTCGCCTCCGCAACAGCGTTCTCAATGATCGAGCCTTCAGTGTCGGCTGAGTTCTGCGCCCGCTCGTCGTTCACGTAGATCCGCTGATAGCTCGGTGTCTCCGTCCAGTCAATGGGATACGCGCTCGCCGCAGCCACGCGTCCCAGCGCGCTGTCGTTCTGGCCATCCTTGGCGATCACGGCAAACTGCCGCATCACGCCGACGAGCGCGGTCGGAAGTGCCTCCAGGCGGAAGTTCGGATACCACAAGCTGAGGTAGAGTTGATCGGCCATCTCCCTATTCTATCGGCCCTCACGCTGTCTGCGGCGCAGACGAACGGCCGGGCAATGAGAAGATAAGACGAGGAAACCCGGACCGAAGCAATGCTGACCGAGCCGGGAAGTAAGAACGTAGACCAGGCAAACGATGCGGTTGTCGATCCAGAGACTTCGGTGGGTACTGTTGGCAGGAGCCGTGCTTCTCCTCTGCATTCTCGCCGCATTTATCGGCTATGGTCGTTACCAAGCGCTGAAGGCCTACCGTCAGATCATCGCCCGCTCCGGTGTCTCGCTTACCCGCGACTCCAACGGTGTGACCTACTCGCAGTCGGTGAAGGGAAGGAAGATCTTCACCATCCGCGCCAAGACCGAGAGCTCGCTCGGCAACGGCAAGTGGGCTCTCCACAACGCCGAGATGCGGCTTTACAACCGCAATGGAGACGAAGCAGACCACGTCTCCGGCTCAGAGATCGAGTATGACGAGAACGAAGGCGTAGCCCACGCAAGCGGCGACGTCTTCATGGACATCGAACCGCCTCGGGGACTCGCCAACGGCGGTCGCATCAGCGCTGCACAGCCCACATCTACGTCCAAGCCGGACGCTGCTTCTGCTCCGGTCATCCATGTCCGCACCAGCGGCCTTGTCTACCTGCGCAAGCGGGGGATTGCCTCCACGGACCAGCAGGTCGAGATCAGCTATGGCGACATGCGTTGCACCGCGGCTGGCGCTGAGTTCAACTCCGACCAAAGCACGCTGCGCCTACTCGCCAACGTCCGCATGGACGGACTCGCTCGCGGTAAGCCGGTGCACGTAACAGCTGCCCGCGCCGATATGGACCAGAATGCGGACGTAGCCACTCTGGCTCAACCTGTAGTGCTTTCGGACGGCCAAAGCGCCAGAGCAGACACCGCAATCCTGCACCTCCGCAAGGATGGATCCATCGAACAGGTGCAGGGGATCAACCACGTCGTGATCACCTCCACCACCGAAAACATTACTGCCAACCGTCTCGATGCCGAGCTCAACGCGCAGTCGCTTCCGCAATCCGCACGCCTATCTGGAGACGTGATGCTGATAGGCTCAGATCCCCTAATGGCGATGCACGGCTCTGCTGCTGCGGTCGACGCTGTTTTCAATGCGCAGGGCTCTCCGACCCGCATCACTGCTACCGGACAAGCCAAGATCAGAGTTGTGGATCACAAGGCCGATCCAAGCGGTTTGGTGCGCTCCATGGAGGGCGATACGATTGTTGCCCTACTGGCTCCGGGCCCGCGGAAGTCGTCAACTCACCTCACGGAGGTGCATACGACCGGGTCCGCTCACACCAGTGGGCAGGCAATCGCCACTAGACCTACAGGCACGACGAATCTGAGTACGGCTCCCGGACTCAAGACCGTCCAGGTGTGGGCGGACGACCTCCGTGTGGTCTTAGCCAGCTCGGAGACTGGAAAGGCGCAGCCGGAGACGCTGAACGGAACTGGACACACGATGTTCCGGCAGGATGGCCCACTCGGAGACCAGGAAATCAGTAGAGGAGACACGTTGGAGATTGCCTTCAACTCGGCTCCCGAACATACTAAGGCGAACGGATCACACGCGACAGAGATGAGCGTCCTCTCTGCGGTTCAAACGGGGCACGTCACGATCCATGAGCGAGGCCCAGTAAGGCAGGAGGCTGCTCAGGCGGCGACCGTTTCTGCCGGAACCGCGGATCGTACGACCTACCTCGGCGCGTCTCAGACGCTAACGCTTGCAGGGGACGCGTACCTCTTCAGCGATACCGGGTCCGTAACGGCTCCGACTATCAGTCTCAGCCAACGCACGGGCGACGCGGATGCGGGCGGTGGTGTGCAGGCTACCTTCCAGAACGCTGCCAGGAAGGCCGCTCCCGGCTCGGCCGGCGTCAAGCCGGAGCCTGTCACCCACGTGCTGTCTGCCAGAGCTCACTTCGATCACGCGTCACAGTTGGCTGTCTTTTATGGGACAGATGCAACGCCAGCCCGGATGTGGCAGGACGCCTCCGAAGTTCAGGCGGCCACGTTGACCTTTGACCGCGCCCATCGCACGTTCAGCGCGCGGCCGCAGCATGCCGGCGAGCTCATCCACGCCATATTTGTATCCAATCCGAGAACGCCGAGACCGGGGTCTGCTGCTCGGGCTGCGCGTGTCATCCGCGTCGCGAGCGAGGCGATGGATTACAACGACCTCCAGAAGGAAGCCACGTTCACCGGAAGCGTTAAGATCGACGGAGCCATGGGGGAAGTGAGTGGTCAGCATGCGGTTGTTTTCCTGCTGGCGAATGAGATTGCTACGGCGAAGCCTTCTGGAGCGGTGATGCAGGCGCAGCCCAGTCCGCTTGGTGGCTCCATCGACCGGGTGGTGGTCGATGGCTCCGTTGAGTTGGCCCAGTCAGGGCGTCATGGAGGTGGAGAAGAACTTCTATATAACGCCGTCAAGGGCACCTACGTCTTGACCGGAACACCTGGCAACCCGCCGCATATCACGGATACTCAAGAGGGCAACATCACTGGTTCTACGCTTGTCTTCAGCGATGCAGGTAGTACGATTGTCGTAGCTGGGGATCAGGGCGCGCGCAAGCATAAGAGTGGAAGAGTGCGCACAGAGACCTACGTCCATTCGGGGAAACCAGAGAGGCAATAGCGGCATGAGGATCCTCGAGACGGAGGAGTTGACCAAGGCCTATGGCGGGCGTCAAGTGGTGCGAGGCGTCAGCCTGCAGATTCGCCAGGGCGAAGTTGTGGGCCTTCTTGGACCGAATGGTGCGGGTAAGACAACGTCGTTCTATATGATTGTCGGTTTAGTGCGTCCAGACTCGGGCCGCATCCTTACCGACGCAGCAGACATTACGCGCATTCCGATGTATCTACGCGCCCGGGAACATAGGATCAGCTACCTTCCGCAAGAGCCATCTGTTTTTAAAAATTTATCGGTTGAAGAAAATATTCTTGCTGTGCTTGAGACGCAGCATTTGACATGGGAAGTCCGTCGCAAGCGCGCGGAGAGTCTGATCTCTCAGCTAAACCTTGGACACGTCCGCAAGACCCGTGGGTATGCACTTTCGGGCGGAGAACGTCGCCGGGTTGAAATTGCTCGATGCCTGGCGATCGAGCCGGCGTTCATTCTCCTGGACGAGCCGTTTTCGGGAATTGATCCCATTGCGGTCTTGGAGCTTCAGCAGATTATTTTCGACCTCAAAGCGTCGGGCATCGGGGTTCTCATCACGGACCACAACGTTCGGGAGACGCTGTCTGTTACGGACCGCGCTTACATCATCAATGAGGGACGCATATTCCGGACTGGAACGCCAGGAGAGCTTGGACGCGACCCGGAAGTCAAACGGATTTATCTCGGGGAAGGGTTTTCGCTGAACTAATGTTGATCTGGCACGCTAGTACCTTGTTGGGTTCGTCCCCTTAGTGTTTTTCGGTGTCTCCGCGATAAACTGGCCCTTAGCGTGCAAGAGATTTTGTCGACGGCGCTGCTAGAAGGCTCCAGGTAGTCGCGAGGTAGATCCTGTTGTTGCAGCCACACCTAAACGTCAAGCTATCCCAACGCCAGGTGCTTACACCTGGATTGGTTCAGATGGTAAGCGTTTTGGCGCTCAATAAGCTTGACCTCAAGGACATGATTAACGGAGAGTTGGTTGCAAATCCGGTTTTAGAGGAGATCGATGAGTCCACCGAGACGCTCGATGAGCGTTCGGCGAGGGAAGGGGATCGAGAGCGAAGCGCACAGGACGCCCCCGCAGACTCGGAGCACAAGGAAGCCGATCCATTCGACGAGATCGACTTCGGAAGCTACTTCCAGGATTATCTCGATCCGGGCTTCAGGACCGCATCAAACTTCGAAGAGCTTGATAAGCCTTCCTTTGAACAGTTTCTCTCTCAGCCAAGTACGCTGACCGACCATCTTATGTGGCAGCTCGGTTCCCTCACATTGGATGATGACCTGAAGGTCGCTACAGAACTGATCATTGGGAACCTGGATGAGAATGGCTATCTGACTGCAAGTAAGGAAGAACTCGCTGACTCGCTGATTGATATGCTGGGAAGTCCAGAGGCATCTGCCACGAATTACTTGGCCCTAGTGGAACGGGCTCGATCGGTGGTTGCGAAACTTGATCCAGCAGGCATAGGCGCTCGCGACCTCCTGGAATGCTTGCTTTGGCAGTTGGAGGCGATCCGTCATGAGCTGGCGGAGACTGAGGCTCGGCATCTAAAGAAGAACGGCGAGGCCCAACCGATCGAGCAACGGCTCGTGACGATTGAGATTGCGAGTCTCATTGTGAGCCAATACCTCGAGCTGCTACAGAAAAAGGACATGCGCGAGTTGGTACGTCTCTGCCGACGTCCCGCCGAGAGGGTAAATGAGGCGGTAGACCTGATCCGAACGTTGGATCCGAGGCCCGGCCAACGCTACAGTCAGGCGGAAACCCGGCTGATTGAGCCGGACGTGGCGTTCGTCAAGCGGGACGACGATTACGTGGTGGTGATGAATGAAGAAGACATGCCATCCCTTCGGCTTAATAAGAGCTATCGTCGTATGCTTCGAGAAAAAACGGCTGATAAAGAGGTTCGCGAGTACGTCAAAGAGCGTTATAAGTCAGCGATTCAATTACTGCGGAACATCGAGCAGCGCAAGAACACGATAGTTCGTACCTGCGAGATTATTGTCCGTCGACAGCGGGAGTTCCTTGATCGAGGTGTTGAAAGCCTGCATCCAATGATGATTAAGGAGGTTGCGGAGGAGATTGGGGTTCACCCATCGACCGTGAGCCGCGCCGTGGCAAATAAATATGTACATACCGCACAGGGCGTTTATGAGCTAAGATTTTTCTTCTCCGAAGGGGTTGGTGGACCCGAGGGGGGAGATTTACCGCTGCTCCTTCTAAAGCGGAGAGTGAAGAAACTGATTGAAGAGGAGGACCCCAGCAAGCCCTGGACTGATGAATATCTTGCTGCAGAACTCCAGCGGCAAGGGATCCAGGTGACTCGCCGAACTGTTGCCAAATATCGCGAAGACATGCAGATTCCAAGTACACACCAGAGACGCCAGCGCTAATCTTCTCGGGGCTTAGACTTGGCGGTTCGTGGACGCATCTCACAAGTTTCAACCGCAGCGTGGCCGCTGCAAGGAGAATGCTTCATGATTATCGAATACACCGGACGTCACACTACCGTAACTCCTCAACTCAAATCAATTGCAGAGACCGGAATGGAACGAGTCGCTCTCGTCGCAAACCGTTGTACGAGCGCCCACTTTATTCTGAGTGAAGATAAGTACCGCAAGATTGCTGAGGTCCGAGTGCAGTGCCGGAATGAGAGTCTGGTAGCCACGTGTGAGTCGGTTGAAATGGAGGTTGCGCTGCGTGATGCTCTGCAGAAGGTGGAACTGCAGGCAATCCGGCATAAGGAGCGCTACGCAACGGTTAGAGATCATCCCCGACCGTTTCCGGTTTAGGGCAAGCTTTAACGGCATCCTCCAAAAAGTTTTGGAGGATGCCTGTCCATTGTAGGTGCTACGATTTCTGCATGTGCTCCGCTAATGCAAAGGTTTCCGCTAAGGCAAGAAAACCGACGGACAAGGCCGTCAGTTGGACGCGGGAAGAGCGGAGGCAATCGGTGGACGGCGAACCGCGCGAGCTTGTGATCCTTACGGGGCTATCCGGTTCGGGTAAGGCGTCTGCCCTCAAGACATTTGAAGATTCAGGGTTCTATTCCGTTGACAACCTTCCGCTTGAGTTAATCCCGCGGTTCGCGGACCTGGTGGCCAAGTCTGCTGAGATTACTCATGCCGCGCTTGTTGTAGACGTTCGGGAAGGAATCCGCCTTGACGGGTTCCCATCGATCTTGGCGAAGGTGCGCAAGGTTCTCC
>JBAVDD010000180.1:0-12731 GCA_049587035.1 Acidobacteriaceae bacterium
GTCCTCCACGGCCACTCGCCGCGCCTGCTCAGCTACGACGGCATCGACATCGAGGCCGAGCTAGCCGGAACCCTGGTCATCATCCGCAACCAGGACGTCCCCGGCGTCATCGGCCGCATCGGAACCATCCTCGGCGAGGCCCGGCTCAACATCGCCAGCTTCGCCCTCGGCCGGGCCAAGGCAGCTGCCAGCCAGTCGCACCCCACGGAGGGCCACGCCCTCGCCGTAGTCCAGCTGGATATCCCCGCCAACGCCCCAACCGAGCTACAACACGCCCTGAGCACCCTGCGCCAGGTCGAGGCCATCACTAGCGTCCGCACCGTAGAGCTTGGTAAGTTGTAAACTTATACAGCTGCGGCCCTTACTCCGCAGCGTCAGGAATCCTCCCCGATGCCTAAGTTTTTTCGCACGACCAGTCTTCTCCTAGCGTCCACGCTCGTTCTCGTCGCCGGCTGCCACAAGGGCCCACAGCAGGGTGTCGTGGCCACCGTCAACGGCCATCCCATCTTCCAGACCGATGTGGACAAGGCCTATAAGGCGCAGCTGGCTTCCAACCCGCAGCAGCAAGCACCCACGACGGACCAGGAAGATGCTCTTAAGCTGAATATCCTGCATACGTTGATCGTCGAAGCCATCATCGATCAGCGCGCCGCCAAACAGAACCTTACGGCGACAGACGCTGAGGTTGAGGCCAAGCTTGCCGAGATGAAGGCGCCTTATACCGAGGAGCAGTTCCAGGCTAAGCTCAAGTCCAACAACCTCACCCTTGACGAGCTCAAGCGTGATGTGCGGCGCAGCCTGACCGAAAACAAGCTGCTCACCAAGGAGATCGACTCCCGCATAACCGTCTCCGACGTCGATGTAACCAACTTCTACGACGCCCACAAAGCCGGGTTCGATCTCATCGAGCCGCGGTATCATTTGGCCCAGATTGAGGTCACGGACGAGGGTTCCGCGCAACCCGGCAACCTGCAGAACAACAAGGCCACCAGCGATGAGGATGCACGCAAGAAGATCCAGGCCATCAAGAACCGCATCGACTCCGGCGAGGACTTCGGCGAGTTGGCTGAAAACTTCTCCGAGCGCGCCGACACCGCCCCCAACGGCGGCGACATGGGCTTTGTCAACGAGTCGCAGCTGAAATCCAACCCCACCATCTATGCGGCCATCACCAAGCTAACTGCAGGCGAGACCACCGACATCATCCCGCAGATTGACCCCACTACCCATAAGCCAGTCGGGTACTCCATCTTCAAGCTGATCAGCAAGGATGCCGCGGGCCAGCGCGAGCTCAACGATCCCCGCGTACAGCAGAGCATTCGCCAGCAACTCCACGACAGCCGCGCCCAGCTGCTCAAGACTGCCTACTTCGAGATCCTGACCGACCAGGCCAAGGTGGAGAACTTCTTCGCCGAACAGGTCTTCAAGCACGACGCCCAATAGCCCTGACAGTGGAGAAGGAACCGTAGTGAACTCGACTAAGCGCGCTCCCCTGCCCTCCGGATGCCTTCTTCTCGGCTGCCTGCTCGTTGCCTTCTACCCGCTGATGATTGGTTGCAGTCCTGTCAAGTCAACGGCCACACCGCTCAACCAACTCAACGCACAGCAACTGCGCGGCCACGAGGTCTTCCAGGCCAACTGTGCGCAGTGCCACGACGATCGCGACTCGGACGCGCTACACGGCCCTTCTCTGCTGGGCGTCTTCAAGAAGCAATACCTTCCCAGCGGCGCTCCGGCCAATGATGATCGCGTGAGCGTCACCATCGTCGAAGGACACGGCATGATGCCGGCCATCAACATGGACTCGCAGGACACGCAGGACCTGCTGGCCTACCTCCACACGCTGTAAGCTGCCATGAACCCAGACGATCCTCAACCATCCGCAACCCCGCCCGCAGCCTCAACACCGCCAGCACAGGACACCGGCTTCGCCGCCCGCCATCTTCCCGGAACCCCCGCCGGTGAGGCCAAGGGCATGCTTCCCGGCATGGTCTTCATTGCCCTGTATCTTCTGCTGCTGGCCATGCTCAACGCCTTCGCAGCGTTGCATGGCGTCTACGGCGCGGGTCTGGCCCGCTACGGAATCTTCGGCATCTGCACTCTCATGGTCGCCGGCGTCTTCGGCTTCCTGCGCCTGCGCCGCTGGGGATGGTCCATCGTCGCCGCCGGCTATCTGCTGCTCGCCGCGGGCGATTTCTACTTCTACTCCCGAAAGCACGTCGGTTTCTTCCTCATCCGCGCGCTCTTCAGCATCGTCTTCTTCCTCTACCTCAGCCGCACCGAGGTCCGCGAACGCCTTCACTAAGCTTCCGGACGTCGTACGTTGTGTTCGTAGACAGGATGGCAACCCAGCCTTTATGAGGGCAGCTTGTCATTCCAGGATTGGTCCTGCCCTTCCGTATTCCTGCGAAGCTCATAGCTGAGGCAAGCTTCCATGAGAAGAGGCGAGAGCAGAACGGCGACGGATGCGAGCGTAAGTAGCAGGTCGGGAATCATACTGTTCCTATCGACGAACGACGTAAAACCTTGAGTGTTGGGTTGGGTGTCCCAGTGCCGAACACCCGCTCGCTGACCGGAAACCATCTACAATCAAAGAAGCAGTGGCCCCTCTGGTCCAATCCGACGCGCTGATCCAGATCGATCTCACCCCGCGCAAACCTGTCCCCAAGCCCGCCTGGCTCAAGGCCCGCGCACCCATGGGCGAGACCTTCCACAACCTGAAGAAGCTGGCCCGCGATCTCAACCTCCACACCGTGTGCGAAAGCGCGCACTGCCCCAACATCGGCGAGTGCTGGAACCACAGGACTGCCACTTTCATGATGCTCGGCAACCTCTGCACGCGCCGCTGCGGCTTCTGCGCGGTACCCAAGGGCAAGCCCGAGCCCATCGATCACTCCGAACCCGAACGCGTAGCTTACGCCGTCGCCTCGCTCGGCCTCGCCCACGCCGTCATCACCAGCGTCAACCGTGACGACGACAACCTCGGCGCCGCCCTGGCCTTCGTCAACGTCATCGCCGAAATTCGCCGCCAATCTCCCGGTACGCGGGTCGAAGTCCTCACCCCCGACTTCCAGGGCGTCTCCGAAGCACGCCACATGGTGGTCGCAGCGCGCCCCGAGATCCTCAATCACAACATCGAGACCGTGCCTCGCCTGTATCGCGTCGCCAAATCCGGCGGTCGCTACGAACGCAGTCTGGAATTCTTAGCTGAGGCAAAACGCGAGTCCTCCGAGCATCCGCTTGGCCCCATCGTCACCAAGACCGGGATCATCGTCGGCATGGGCGAAGAGATGCACGAACTCCTCGACGTCTTCCGCGACCTCGCCGACCGCAAGGTCGACATCCTCACGATCGGCCAGTACCTGCGCCCGTCGCGCGATCATCTTCCCATGTCGCGCTTCTACACGCCGGATGAATTCGCGTTCCTCAAGCACGAGGCGCTCGGCATGGGCTTCCGTCATGTGGAGTCCGGCCCGCTGGTTCGCAGCAGCTACCACGCACACGAGCAGGCCCAGTCCACTGGCCTCGCCTGACGTTCGTTACCGCGGCACATCCTGCAGCGGCACATGGACGTGCTTGATGCTCTCCCGCTTCCACGTATAGGTCATCTCCAGGTCGCCGTCGCGGCGTTGAATCAACGCCGGGTAGCTGAACTCGCCCGGCCCTTGTTCCAGCGTAGCGAACGGCCGGAAGTGCTCGCCATCGCTGCTGATCAGCAGCGTCAGCGGTGACCTTCCCCGCGACACGTTGTTGCACAGTAGAACCACGCGTCCGTCGCGCAGACCCAAGGCATCGAGCCCGGAGTTATTGTTCGGCACATCCAGAAAATGGGTTGGACCCCAGCTTCTCCCTGCGTCCGTCGAATCCGCCACCACGATCTTCGCCGCCAACGTCCGCGACCGCGCATACAGCCGCAGCCGACTCCCTCCCAGCGATACCACCGATGGCTGAATGATGCCGAGGAACTCCCTCGGCGTGTGCCATTCCGGCCCCAGGCCTGCCATGTTCTGCGAGTCTGCCGCTGGCTCAGGCGCTGGCGTCTCGGCTTTATCCTGCTCCTCGGTCACGTCGATTGGCCCGATGCTTTTCCAGGTAGCGCCACCATCCACGGATCGTTCCACCCAGGCTGCCCACGTCTTGTAGGCCTCTACAGAAGCTCCCGCGACGATCGTCCCATCCGTCATCACCAACGGCTTCGCCCGCACCGGCCCAATCAGACCTGCTGGCATCCGCTCCGGAGCCGACCACGTGCGACCCTCATCGCTGCTGAAGCTCCGCACACCCGACCATGTTCCCGGGTTCGGCCCCGCTTTGTAGTACAGCCAAAGACGCCCATCCAGTGTGTGAAACAGGACCGGGTTCCACAGCGGCACACCCTTCTCGCGAGCCGTCTCGACAGGCGCGCTCCAGCTTCCCTTGCTGTAACGTGCCGTCCAGATCGCCACGTCAGCAGCGCCTTCGTGCTCTCCGCCGAACCACGCCGCAAGCAGGTCTCCGTTCTTTAGCTCCACCACGGTCGAGGCGTGGCACTGCTGAAACGACGCACTTCCCGGAGCAAAGATCAGCTCGCTCCGCAGATGTAACTCGGCCGCCGCCGGCAGCGTAGCCGGCTTCACCGGTCGCTGCGCTCCGCACCGTGCGGCCATAAGGGCCAGCAAGCATCCACACATCCAGGACTTCACGCTCATAGACACATTTTCGATGAATGACCTCAGCGCGTCCAACCAAGCACTGGCGTTATCCAATCTCCATGCGGAAAGCATCGTCGCGTGCGATCCACTTTTCTGGTTTCGCATAGCGCGGCGCGGTGGCCATGAACGCCTCAATCGCCGCAACCGCCTGAATCCCACCCCGCGCCCCATCCGCCATACAGTTCATCGCAGCTGCAGCGCACGCGAACTCCAACTGCCGATCCAGCGTCAAGCCCTGCAGCAACCCATACAGAAACCCAGCATGGAAGATGTCGCCCGCACCTGTCGTATCCACCACCGGCACCCGGAACGCCGAGCTGTAGTGGAACTCGCGCCCGTCCCATGCCAGCACGCCATCCGGACCCAGTGTCGCGGCCGTCAGCGTGCAGCCGTAGCGCGACTGCATCTTCTTAAGCGCCGCATGCAGATCCGGCTCATGCATCAACCGGCAGGGAAAGTCGCGGCTCACAATCAGGTAGTCCACCTTCTCCAGCAGCGCTTCCACACCCGGATAGATCTCATCAAGATCCGCTGTCACGGGAATCCCCGCCGCACGCGCCCAACCCGCCGCCAGCGTCGCGGCTGCCGTGTCGTAGCCGTCGACATGCAATGCCCGCGCGCGCACAATCCACTCGCGTTGCAACTCCTCAGGCCGCAGAATCAGACGCGCATCTCTACGGCACATCACCGTGCGCTCGCCCGACCCATCCACCAGAATCAGCGACCGCGGACTCGCCGCATTCTCCACTGTCACCAGCCGCGTCTCCACGCCCGCCTGCGAAAACGCACGCGCATGCAACCGAGCCGCGTCGTCATCTCCAAGCTTGCCCACGTAGCGTGTCTGTAGGCCCCAGGTCTGGCACGCTACGACCGCTGTCGCCACCTGCCCGCCCGGCATCACCGTCTCATGGCTGTACTCCACCTTCGACCCACACACCGGGAATTCCGCCAGCGGAATCAGCGTGTCCGTGGCATTAAGCCCCACTCCAACGAGATCGACTTGTGGCATTAAGGACATCCGGTGATTGTAATCCGCACAGCGTTCTCTATCCCACACTCAGTCCGCCGCAAGACCAGTCACCTTTGCAACCTCCACCAGCGTCGAGTAAAACGTCGCACCTCCGCCGATGTCCGTCAGTTGCTCGCTGGTCAGCGCGTTCACATTTGCACCATCTACGCTCAGCTTCTGCCAATCCAGCCGCGACACAACCACACCCTGCGGAACGGTCTCGCCCACACTCGCAATCAGCGTAATCCGTCCGCGAGCATTCCAGACCGACACCGAATCACCCGTCGTCACACCCCGCGCCGTTGCATCCTTCGCATGCATCTCCAACAACCCCGCCGTCTTGCGCTCCATCTTCCGGTGCCCTGGGAGATTTGCAAACGTCGAGTTCATATAGTTGTCCGCCTTGCGCGGCAGGAACTCGAGAGGAAACTTCCCATCCCCCTCGGCGCCATTGCGCGACTCGCGCGGCGCAACCCACTCCGGCACCGGCGTCAGCTCACCCCGCCCACTCGGCGTCTTGAACCACTCCCGGGTACTGAAGGGTAAGCTCTCTCCGTGCTCGTCTTTTGGCAGAGACAACGGCACATGACCCTCGCGCTCCAGCCGCTCCTTCGTCACACCAGCAAAGTAACCGTGCCCACTGCCCAGCGCTTGAGCAATCAACTCGTCTTCGCCATCCTCAAACGCGGACTCGCCGGGAAACAGCCGCTTGCCCAGCTCTCCGAACAGCCACACGTTTGATCGCGCCTCACCTAGCGGCTCAATTGCAGGCTGCGAGATCTGTGCGAACAGATGTCCGTACGCTCCCATCACATCCTTCGTTTCAAGAAACGTCGTCGCCGGCAGCACCACGTCCGCATAGTCGGTGGTGTCCGTATAGAACTGCTCATGCACAACGGTGAACAAGTCCTCACGCCGCAATCCTTCGAGCACACGCGCGGAATCCGGCGCAACAGTAGCCGCATTGGAGTTGTAGACAACGATTGCCTTCACTGGAGGACCATCCTTGGCATCGCTTCCCAGCTCCGTCAACGCAAGCCCGAGCTCCACCATATTAACCACACGCGTTGCGCGCCTCAGCGGACTCGCCTGCATCAGCTCCGGCATCTGCAGCTTCGCGGAGTTGAACGGAAACGATCCGCTCACCGATAACAATAGGCCGCCGCCGCGCTGCTTCCAGCTGCCTGTAATCAACGGCAGCATCGCCACAGTGCGCGCCGCCGTGCCACCATTCTCACTGCGCTGAATCCCATAGTTGAGCCGGATCGCAGCCGGCCCTCGTCCATCGCGACCCGCGCTGCCATACATGCGGGCCAGCCGCTCGATCGTATCGGCAGCGATCCCGGTCACCTCTGCCGCACGGCTGGGCGAGTGCTCCAGCCGCAGCGCATGCGCGCGCAATTCTTCACCGCCGATCGTGCACTCGCGCAGATACGCTGCATCGTCATAGCCATCCCGAAACAGCACGTGCATCAATGACAGCGCCAGCAGCACATCCGTTCCTGGCCGTATCGCCAGGTGCTCATCCGCCAACGCCGCCGTGCGTGTCCTGTACGGATCAATCACCACTAGCTTCGCGCCGTTGCGCCGCGCCTCCTCGATGAAGGGCCACAGATGAATGTTGTTGCCGTGGACATTCGCGCCCCAGGCGATGATCAACTCTGCGCGCGCAAAGTCCTGCGGCGGAGTTCCCAGCCGCACGCCGTAGACATGCTTCAGTGCCTCGCCACCCGCAGTTGAACAGATTGTGCGATCCAGCTGCGACGCTCCCAGGCGATAGAAAAATCGGCGGTCCATCGACCCATAACCCAGCTGCCCGATCGTTCCTGCATAGCTGTACGGCAGCACGCACTCAGGACCAAACTCTGCTGCCTTAGCCTTCAGCTTCTGCGCAACAAACTCCAGCGCCTCGTCCCAACTGATGCGTTCAAACGCTTCTGCTTCGAGCCCTTTCGGCAGCGGTCCTTTCGCTACACCCGCCTTGCGCCGCATCGGATACAAGAGCCGCTCCGGCGAGTAGACGCGATCCAGATACCGGGCAACTTTGCCACATAAAAATCCCCGTGTGACCGGGTGCGCCGGATCGCCCTGCACCTTCGTTGCGCGACCGGTCAGCGTATCCACGGTTACCAGCACGCCGCACGAATCGGGGCAGTCATGCGTGCACACAGCGTGCACCGTCCTGGTCGCTGCCGGGGATTCCCCGCCTGCCAAAGGCCCCGTGTTGGCGTTTGTAATGGACACGACTATATTGTAGGCGTCCCTTCGGACTGGTCTCAAACATTCATCCCACGGAGAGCCTCCCCGACCATGCGCCTACCCCAAATCGTTCTCTGCGCCGCTCTTTTCTCGGCGTCCTGTCTCGCCATATCCCGCGCTCCAGCCCAAACTGCCAGCGCTCCCCCTGCCGAAACCAATGCGATTACCGCAGCCATCAGCCAATCGGCCAACGACTGGAACCGCGGCGACCTCGACGCCTTCGCCACCAGCTACAAGAACTCGCCCGACATCCTCTTCATGGGCCGCACCATCCAGCACGGCTACGCACAGATGCTCGCCCGCTACAAGGCCGCCTATCCCAGCCGAGCCTCCATGGGCAAGCTCAGCTTCAATCAGCTCGCCGTGCAGCCCTTGGACGCACACTTCGCAACCGTCACCGGTCTCTACCATCTCCAGCGCACGGTTGCCGGTGGTGGCAACGCCGATGGCTACTTCCTCCTCGTCCTCGAGCACACGCCCCGCGGCTGGAAGATCGTTCGCGACGACACTACCGCACTTCCACCACCAGCGTCGAAGTAGCTGTCCGCGGTACCCTTGCTGCGATACTCTAGCTGCAGGAGCCGCATGCACCCCGATCCCCTGCTCGAAGCCCGCGACCTGGTCAAGGACTTCGGCTCCACGCGCGTCATCCACGGCGTCTCGCTCAGCATCATACGCGGCGAAACCCTCGGCCTCGTCGGCGAATCCGGCTCTGGCAAGAGCACTGTCGCCCGCCTCCTCTTGCGCCTCATCGAACCCACCAGCGGCAGCATCTTCTTCCACGACGCACCCTGCAATGCCAGCGAACCGCGCTCGTATGATCTGCTCCACCTGGAACCGCGCGAGATGCGCCGCCTTCGCCGCAAGCTCTCCATCGTCTTCCAAGACCCCTACGCCGCGCTCAACCCACGCATGTCCGTGCGCCAGATCCTTGCCGAACCTTTCGCCATTCATCGCGAGCAACCCGAAAACGGACTCGACGCGCGCCTGCACGAGCTACTCGCCGAGGTCGGCCTCGACGCCTCCGCTCTCCGCCGCTATCCCCACGAGTTCTCTGGCGGCCAGCGCCAACGCATCAACATCGCTCGCGCCATCGCCCTGCGCCCCGAGCTCCTCGTCCTCGACGAACCCGTCAGCGCCCTCGATGTCTCCGTCGGCGCGCAGGTCATCAACCTGCTCAGCGATCTGCAGCAGCGTTACGGCCTCACCTGTCTCTTCATCTCGCACTCCATGCCGCTGGTGCGTTATCTCTGCCATCGGGTCGCCGTCATGCAGCACGGCCGCATCGTCGAAGCCGGCACCTGGAGTGAAGTCTGCGACACCCCGCGCGAGCCCTACACGCAGCAACTGCTGGCTGCCACACCCGAGCTGCCTGCGCTCGATCTAACGCGCTGACGCGCCCTGCTTCTGCGCCTCGACATCACACACATTGCGCAGATAGTCCCACGAGTAGATCCCCGCCTCGTGCCCATCGTTCCACTTAAACTTCACCGCGTAATTCCCCACCGGCGTCACCTCCAACGGCCGCGGCGGAGCCTCATACATTGGCAGCAGCAGCGCAGGCTTTGCCTTCGCGACCCCCGGCGCGCGCCCCTCTTTGTCCCGCTCTTCATGGCACGTCGCACACGGGCATGCAGCGCGCAGCCACGCAAAGTTCCACGAGCTCGTATGTCCGTCCTTCCACTCGATCACCACCCCCGTCCCGCCCGTCTTGTCCACGCGCACCTTGGCCGGGCGAACCGCATCGCCGGCAAGCTTCGGCTGCTCGTCGCCGCCTGCTTCTTCCGTACTCACAATCCGAATGCCCTCGTGGCTCATCGCTCTACCTCAATCTCAATTCTTCCACCGCCGGCGCTTCTATGGCCAGTCGCCACGGCCAACGCATCCATCTCCGCTCGCGTCATGCTCATCCCTGCGCCTGCGTCCAGAAGAAGTACGCTGCAATCACGGTTCCGGTAGCGACCACGATCGCGCGCAGGACATCACCATTCACGCGCCGCGCGAAACGCGCCCCCACCCATCCTCCCAGCGCCGCAAACGCCATCGACACCACGCAATAGTGCCACACGATCGCGCCCTTACAAATGAACGTAATAATCGCGCATAGATTTGAGAGCGTCGCTGCAACCACCTTGGTTGCGTTCAGCGCATGCATGTGCTCCATGCCAAAGAGCGCAAGGATTGTCATCACCAGGAACCCGCCGCCAGCGCCAAAGTAGCCAATGTAAAAGCACACCGGGAATAACGAGCAGGCAAGCCAGAACCGCGGGATTGGCGGTTCTCCTCCCACATGCGTCGCACGCTTGCGCAACCACTTGGAGACGGGTCCGCTCAACCCGAAGATCACCGTGCCGCAGAGAATGAGCCACGGAATCATGTGCATGAACGTTCGTTGCCGCGTATGCAGCAACACCTCCGCGCCACATACGCCGCCCAGCACACACGTTGCAGCAACCGTCGGCAGAATATCCTTGCGCACGTCCTTGCGCAGCGTCGCCAGCGAGGTCACCTGCCCCGGCCATAGCGCAACGGTATTTGTCGCATTGGCCTGCACCGGAAGGACGCCCATCCCCAGCATCGCGGGGAACGAAAGAAACGATCCGCCTCCTGCCATCGCGTTCATTACACCCGCAATGGTCGAAGCCGCTACCAGCCAGATGTAGTGCAGGTGAGGGATGTGATTGAAGGGCATTCTCTCTTCATTGTAGTCAACGCTGCTGGAGTCAACGCGCGTGGAAGCCCTCGCGCTATTCATTTGCGCCTTCTATGCGAGTCCCGCCAGCTCCAACGCCTCATCCGCACTCTCAGCGACCAGCAGAATCCCGCGATTCCCACGCAGCATTCCTTCGCGGTCGCAGACGTCGAGAAACTCCAGCATCGTGTCGTAGAACCCTGCCACGTTCAACAGCACCACCGGCTTCGAGTGAATCTTCAGCGTCTGCCACGCCAGCACCTCGAACATCTCCTCAAAGGTGCCATATCCTCCCGGCAGAACAATGAACGCGTCGGCCTTCTCCGCCATGAGCGCTTTGCGCGTGTGCATCGTGCTGGTCACATGCAACTCGCTTACCGCGTCGTGAGCCACTTCCAGATCGACCAGCACATGTGGAATCACGCCTACCACATGGCCGCCAGCGGCGAGCGCGCCATCGGCCAAAGCGCCCATCAAACCGGTCCTTCCCCCGCCGTAGATCAAGCCAAGCCCGCGCTCGGCTAATGTCCGTCCCAGCGCCGTCGCCGCCTCGCCATACTCCGGTCGCGTACCCAACGCCGAAGCGCAAAATACTGCAACACTCTTTCTCGCAATCTGCTCGGTCATGTTGTCAGAATACAACTGCGCTCGCGATATCATGGCCTCGCAGTCATTTCGTCCTCGGGGAAACCACCATGCGCTTTCGCACCATTTCGCTAACGCTGGCCATTGCCTGCTGCGCCAGCCTTCTTGCGGCCTCACCCGCTCGCGCGCAGCACAAAGGCCAGCCAGGTAACTTCGACTTCTACCTCATGAACCTCTCCTGGTCGCCGGAGTTCTGTTCCATCCAGGGCACCTCACCCGAGTGTGCCGCGCATCCAGGCTTCATCCTCCACGGGCTCTGGACACAGAACGACGACGGGACCTACCCCGTCTTTTGCACGGAACAACCCGCTCCCCCAAACCTCGCGCAGAATCTCGACATCACCCCGGATATCTCACTCCTTCGCCACGAGTGGGCCAAGCACGGCACTTGCTCCGGCGTCGGCTCGCAGCGTTTTTTCGCGATGGAGCACAAGGCTTATCACTCGCTCAAGATCCCCGCAGAGTTTGAGCACATCGACCACGAGATCAGCATGACGCCCAACGCCATCCTCGATCTCTTCGCCCAGGCCAACCCTGACTTTCCGCGCGGCAGCATCCTGCTCAGTTGCGGGCGCAACCACCTCACCGCCATCGAAGCCTGCTTCAGCAAGGACCTTAAGCCTATCGCCTGCCAGGGCCTGCGCAGCTGCCGCGCGAACTCGGTAAAGATCACACCCCCAGGCGAAAAGGCTGAGCCGGACGCGCGATAACCCGTCGCCAAAAGAAATGGCCACACCCGAGGGCGTGGCCAGCTTTCCTTAATGCAATCTTCGGAAACTGCGTGCTACCACATACCCCACCCACGGCTCATATAGTCGCTAAGCGTCATCGTGATCAGCACCAGGAAGATGAAGATTCCCGCACCAATGGTCATCTTGATCAACCGGGACTGATACGCCGCATGCATGAAGAAGAGAACCACGACCACCGCCTTGAAGCAGGCAATCGCAAGTGCAATGACGGGATTGGCCCACTTCAGGTCGATAAACGCCACGCCCGCTGTGATCGCCGTGAACACCAGCAGTGTTATGAATACGTACGTGTACTGCAGCGGCGTTACGATATGGTGTTGCGCGTGCTCCGGGTTGGTTACATTTAGCGGATCATTCGCGTCGGTATGAATTGCCTGGTTTTCCATGGTATTTCCTTCGTGTCAGGTTGCAGATGTTCTAGTGCAACGGATGTCGGTTGATCAGATACAGCAGCGGGAACAGGAACAACCAAATAATGTCGACGAAGTGCCAGTAGAGCCCAAAGTTTTCTATAGGAGCCACATAACCTGAGCTGAAGTCTCCTCGATAGGCTCTCCATGTCAACCAAAACAGAAGCCCTTCGCCGATGATCATGTGCAACGCATGCATACCTGTCAGTGCGAAGTACAGGAAGAAAAATATCTGAACCTTTTGCGCCATGTCGGGAGCAATTGGGTCTTCCT